>JBNLFL010000026.1:0-33385 GCA_050305515.1 Sulfurimonadaceae bacterium | reverse complement strand
GCCCTGCTTGTTGCAGGGCGAACAGCACTGACGCCGCAGATGAATGCTTCTTTTCACTCCCGAAGGGCACCATGATCTTCGGCGTCTTTCTGCGTTGTCATTCATCGGCGTAGCTTTGGCTACGCCTCTTCGTGACGCCTTGAAATACTTGAAGCTGATGGTGCTTGCGTAGCCATAGTTAATGGTGGTTGGTATTACATGTAAAACGAAATTTGAAACCCGAAAGTATAACAAAGCAGTTTAAGAGATGGTACTTTTTTTGCTTGATACTGCACATACAAAGGAGACACCATGGAAACTTCCACAACCTATCAGGGCTATATCGGCACCTTGCAGAACAGCTCTCCGGCGCTATCCTCGGGTTCGTTTTCCGAAGCGTTTGAAACACTCTATCATCAGGCGATTGATTCCGGAGTAACGCTGGGCAATGCCGTGAGTTTTCTCGAAAACCTTTCGTCCGATGAGTTAAAAAGCCTCCAGGAATACGCTGGACTTTCCAATGCCATCGACGTTTCCACCCTGAGTGCCGAAGGTGCCTACAACCTTTTGCTGCACGCCGAAGAGCAGTGCGATTTCAACAATGACGGCACCGTGGAAGTCGGTAATCTGCCCAACGATGATGCCGAAACTACCGACAGTGCCGTAGAAAAGTTTTTGCATGATCTGCGGACCAAGGGAGCGGCAAAATTTCTGGCCGACCTGAATCAGGAAAAAATTGACAAAATGGTTGAAGAGTACCGTCAGAAACTGATTGCGCAGATGGGAGACTCCTCTGATGCGATGGCAAAAATCGAAAAAATGATCAACGACTTCAGAAAACAGCTCATTGAAGAGATGCTCACCAAAATGGAAGATGAAAATGAAAGGAAGAACGAGAATACCTTCATCAGTGCCGAGACCATGATGTTTGCCCTGATGGATTCTCAAAAACAGCAGAAGCAGCCTCTCGAAGTACTGCTGCAAAGTTCATAATTCACGGCGTCATGAGCAGGAGATGACAATCCCGCTATCACGCGCATACTCCACACCCCACGCAATCATCATCTCCAGAATCGGGCGCAGCGCCGCGCCGCGCGGCGTCAGGCTGTACTCCACCTTGGGAGGCACCTGCTCATAAATTACCCGCTCTACCAGTCCGTCGGCTTCCATCTCCCGAAGCTGCTGGGTCAGCATTTTCTGGGTAATACGGGGCATCAACCGCAGCATCTCCCCGTTACGCAGCACTTTTTTGTCGTGCAGGTGCCATAAAATCAATCCTTTCCATTTTCCGCCGATCACCTCTATGGTCACTTCAAACGGGCAGTTAAAACGTATTTCAGAATTCATTTACAGTTACCTTTTAGTATGTATGGTACTTTTTAGTATGTTCTTGACACAAAGTACCGTATGCTATAAAATCCTGCCTGACAACACCATAAAAGGAATCCCATGCGAAACGATTTTGAAAAGGCGATGCATTTTCGTCATGCCTGCAAGCTGTTTGATGCCGAGAGAAGCATCCCCAAAGAGGATCTGGAGTTTATTCTTGAAGCCGGGCGGCGCAGTCCCAGTTCATTTGGTATGGAGCAGTGGCACTTTTTTGTCATCCGCGACCGGGCCATGCGCGAAGCCATTCAAGCCGTGGCATGGAACCAGCCCCAGATTACGACCGCTTCGGAACTGATCGCCGTTGCCTACAAAAAAAAGGTGCGCAGCACGGATGCCTACATTCAAAAAGAATTTGCGCATTTTGGTTACCCAGACGCGCTTCAGGGACTCTATGCAAACTGGATCGACCCGCTCAGCGACGACGCACTTGAATGCTGGTCGTCACGGCAGGTCTATATTGCGAGTGCCAACATGATGACGGCAGCGGCATCCATCGGTATCGACTCCTGTCCCATGGAAGGGTTTGACCGCAACGCGGTGGAACAGATTACGGGAATCGACACCGAAACATACGGTATCGTGCTACTGCTTCCTTTTGGCTATCGGGTCAATGAACAACCGCCGCTGCACCGCTCCGAAGGTTCCGATCTGCTCACCTATCTTTAACGCTCCCGGTGCAGCACATAAGGGTTGCGCTGCGCGGTGGGCATAACAAGCACGTCCTGAATGTTTACATGTAACGGTGCGCCCAGTACATAAACGATCAGATCGGCAATGTCTTCGGCACGCAGCGGTTCGTACCCCTCATATACCGCATTGGCCCGGTCGTTGTCGCCGCTGAAACGGGTGTTGGAAAATTCGGTTTCCACCGCACCGGGCGCGATATTGCTCACACGGATCATCGTTCCGGCCAGATCGACGTTCATCGCCTCGCTCAGGGCATGAACCGCCGATTTTGTCGCGCAATAGACATTGCCGCCCGGATAGGTCATGCGCCCGGCAATGGAACCGATGTTTACAATATGCCCGCGGTTGCGCACACGCATTCGGGGAATGAGCGCGCGGCTGACATAGAGCAGCCCCTTGATGTTGGTATCGATCATCGTCTCCCACTGATCGATATCGCCCGCATCGAGTGCTTCAAGCCCCAGCGCCAGCCCCGCGTTATTAATGAGAATATCCGCCTCGATACTCCCAAACGCTTCCTTAACCGCCTCACGGTCACGAACATCCAGAACGATCAAACGCGGTTCGTGCTGCAACGTCCGGGCAACGTCACCCAGTTTTTGCAGGTCGCGCCCCACCAGTATCAGGTTTACATGTAACGCATCGAGCGCTTCGGCGCAGGCACGGCCGATACCGGAAGCCGCGCCGGTAATCACTGCTGTTTTCCCTTGCATCGGATAGCTCCTTTTTTCACAATTATACGCTATCCCCTTGAATATGTAATGTCTTATGATCGGTAAACCACCCGGTTACGGCCGCTGTGTTTCGCCTCATACAGCAGCCTGTCCGCCTGCTCCAGAAATACCTGCAATGCCTGTTTCGGTTGTTTATGGGACGCCTCCCCGTCAATGCGGATTGCACCGATGCTGACACTTACACTCACGAATGTATCACCCTCTACGCAGCAGAGGTTTGCAAAGTCGCGACGGAGTGCTTCAAGTTTTTCCACTCCGTGGATCAGACTCGTATTGGGCATGATAATAATAAACTCTTCGCCACCGTAACGGACGATGACATCGGATTCCCGCAGACGATGTTTGCAAAGTGACACAAACTCCCGAAGTACCTTGTCGCCGACAAGGTGACCATGCGTGTCATTAATCATTTTGAAATGATCCAGATCACACATGGCAAGCACGAAAGAAGAGTCCGTAGCGATCGCCAGCTCATACTGGTTCATGAAAATGTGATCCAGCGCATTCCGATTAAGCGCACCGGTCATTTCATCTCTCGAACTCTCTTTTACAAGCATTTTATTGTCGATCAGCGCGAGTTCCGTACCGATCATGAGCGAAATCAGCTCACTCTTTTCGAGATAACTCATCACAACGCTGTAATTGATGGACTCTTTTTGCAGAAGATTTTTAATAGCGCGAGCCAGACCGTGAAGGGTTTTATGAATCGATATCACATACTCGTATTTGGAGTTGTTGCTGATAACACTTTTACCCTCGGCTGCAAGCCACTTTCCAAAAACGCACAGTGTCGCATCGAGTTGAGGAACGGCCTCCACATCGGCTTGCGCAATAGCATCCATCAGGCCATTGAGCCATTCGAGATGCCCCTCGTAATATTTAATCAGATTGGGATTGATAATATCCTTGAGACTGCTGATGCGGATATTGTTACTGTGGCGCAATCCGTTCATGTACTGATGCATATGCTCCCGGGCCAGCATATTTTCAAGTCTGTTGTAGGTTTGCTGCAGCGGGTAGAGTACCTCTGCCGCCTGATGTTCCAGAACCAGAGCCATCAACCGCTCTTTGATATCCCGCAGTTCATTCAGCATCACGGCGTAAGGAAGGTTTTGGCTGTAGTTCAGCTGGGCAAGAAACCGGCACTGTTCCTGCAGCCCTCTCCTATCATCTTGCGCAATTGCATGTAACAGGACTCTGATACTCTGTCCATATTGTGCATACACTTCTGAAGAGAATTGACCGTATGATGTCTGGAAATGTTCTGAAAATTCGGCTGCAATAGCATCGACATAAGGAAGAAGCAGGGTTTCAAGCATAATAATCCAGTTATATTAAATTGGCTGGATTATAATTATTATAAGTATCTAAAAAGTTTCTTGAAGTAATTCGGACAGCTTCAACAAGAAAACCGCGCTACATATCTCCATAGATTCCGGTATCTACAAGCCTGATATTCCCGCGTCCGAGTACAACGACACCCTCTTTTTCAAGATTTTTCAAAATCCGGCTGATCACTTCGCGTGACGTGCCAAGAATCTGGGCGATCTGTTCGTGCGTCGCATTAATAGTGTCGCGGCCCTGAACAAAGAGCCAGTTTAGCAGACGCTGATCCATTCGTTTGAAACGCAGCTCTTCAACGAGCTGCATCACCTGCGCCAGACGCTCGGCGCAAAATGCGATTTTAAAACTGCGAAATGCGGCAGAGTTGTCGATAAGCCATTCAATGGTGCTCACAGGCACCAGCCACCCTTCGATGCTCTCATCGACAATCGCCGTGGCGGTAGCCGGAGTTTTGGCGACGGTACTGAGCGTGTTGACCAGACACTGTTCGCCGGGAGTGATGTAGTAGAGGGTAATTTCGCCCTTGCCGATCTCGTCGGAGTGTAAAAAGACCTTCACGCTGCCGCGATGCAAAAAGAGTATCCCGTCGCAAACATCGCCCTGATAATACAAAAATGTACCGACCGGCAGCGAGAGTGCTTTGGCTTCGTCACGCACTTTCTCAAACGATTTCGGCTCCAATGCCGCGAAAAAGGGATACTGCTCCAGTGTCATCACATCTCCTTAAAAACTCATGGCCTGCGTATTGGGAGCATAGAGCGCGCCGGCAAGGTCGGAGGGTTTGGCAACAGCAACGCCGTCAATAAACTCGGAAGTTTTCACCCCTTGCACGAATCCGCCGCACACCATGACCGTCCCGCCTTTTTTCATCAACGATGCCATCATCTCACGCGGCGTCGCATCGATAAACTTTGGCTGGCTTCCCGCCTTGTAAACATATTTTACCGCGTCCGAGGCCACAAATACCGTTGCTTCGACTCCGGCCTCCTGCATGGCATTGGCCACGGCCAGACCGAATCCCGCGTTTTGAATGGTCGCATCCGTGAGCGTCACCACGATTTTTTTAGGCGTTTTATCATTGCCGCATCCGCCCGCATGGGCACTCCCAGTGAGTAAAAAGAGACCCAGCAGTCCCGTCATGATAGCTTTAAAGCTCATGTGATTCCTTTGAAAATGATGTTTGCATTTTTTGATGCAGTGTCATTGTAGAATCTTGAGGGGGCGGTGCTCTGTGACCAAAGTCACACAGGAAGATTATTTTCGGTGAAAGAGGTAAAGAAAATCGTAAACGTCACTGAGAAAAAAACGGCGGTTGTCGCGCTCTTCGAAGTGTCCGACCCAGCCCGGATCGCCGCGCAGCACTTCGCGTGAGGGGCGGACAAACTCGTTAAACGGCAGATGGGGTTTTAAAATACCGCAATCTTCGATGGCAGCGACCACGGCATCGAAAAGCGCGTCAATCGTGTCGTCACTGCCGTTTTGATAAAGGCTCCCGTCACACCCGTAAAAGCGGAAGATTGCCAGAATTTTATGGGCTTCGTCACGCAACAGGGGGTTCATAAGCCATTCCGAATGCATCGGCGACCGCCGCGTTGCAGAGCCGCCCTCCCAGAGTGTTGAGCGCGCTGAGCAGTCCAGCGTCGTCACTGTACCCTTTGCCGGCAGCCAGTTTGAGTGCCCAGGGCAGCGTCGCGTTGGTAAGTGCGAGTGTCGAAGTACGCGGATAGGCACCGGGCATGTTGGCGACGCAGTAATGCACGATACCCTCAACTTCAAAGGTGGGATCATGATGCGTCGTGGGGTGCGACGTCTCGAAACAGCCGCCCTGATCGATGGAGACATCCACCAGTACGCTGCCCGGCTTCATGCTGCCCAGATGTTCGCGGCGCACCAGTTTGGGAGCTTTGGCGCCGGGAATGAGCACCGTGCCAATCACCAGATCGGCCTCACGCAGCAGGGTTTCAATCGTTGCGGCATCGGAATAGCGCACGGTGATATTTTTGGGCAATACGTCTTCAAGGTAGTGCAGACGCTCCATGTTGATATCGAGCAGGCTGACATCGGCTCCCAGCCCGGCGGCGGCAAGTGCGGCTGCCTTGCCTGCGACGCCCGCGCCGAGAATCACGACGTTGTTGCGCTCCACACCGACCGCACCGCCGAGCAGCCGACCGCTGCCGCCACCGTAGCGGCTGAGGCTTACCGCGCCAAAGAGCGATGCCATTTTGCCGGCAATCTCGCTCATGGGCTCAAGCAGCGGCAGTCGGCCGTTTACATGTAAGGTCTCATACGCATAACTCTCCACGCCTGAAGCCATCAATGCCTCGGTAAGCGGCCGGTCTGCGGCAAGATGCAGGTAGGTGAAGAGTTTGAGTCCCGGACGGAAATAACCGTACTCCGAAGCAATCGGCTCCTTGACCTTAAGCACCATGTCGCAACCGTAGGCTTCCGCGGCCGTAGCCACAATACGCGCACCGGCGGCTTCATAGTCGGCATCGCTAAAGCCGCTCCCGACCCCGGCTTGCGTCTCCACGGCGACGTCATGCCCTCGCGCGTGCAACTCTTTGGCACCCGAAGGGGTAAGGGCAACGCGAAATTCGTCGGATTTAATCTCTTTGGCAACACCGATTTTCATGGATTGACTCCTATTGCTAGCAGATAGACGATGGCCTCGTCCATCTGCAGAAACTCCTGCAGCGCGCTGTCATAATAGGCACCGATGCCGCTGCACCCTGCGTTGATCTGTGTGGCATAAAGGCAGCACTCCTGCGCCAGAGCTCCCGCAGCGAAATGCGCCGCGGCATCGGGTTGGCGCGTATGCAGTGCTACGACCATGGCCGCACGTGAAATGAAGCGCTGCGAGACAAGAAGCTCCACCATCTTTTCAAAAAAGAGGCCCTCTTTCACAACGCTGCCCTCACGATGAATACCGCTCACATACCCCTCACCGCGAAGCATCACCGTCGTCACACCGAGCCGCTGCTGATCCAGAATATTCATAAAACATTCTACTGCATCCTGCGGTAACGGCACAGGAAGAAATTCACGCGCGGAACGGCGCTGTTTTTGCAGCGCGGGTAACGTGCTGATTGTAATACACTCCGAAAAAGGTATTGCTTCATTGCCGAGGCTAACCACTTCGCTACAAGCCGTTTTCAGGTTGCCGATTCCCTCGGAATAATCCGTCGGTGCCACCCGCATCAAAGGCGTGCGCATCGGTTCGGCTTCACGCAGCGTCGCTTCACCGACTGCCACAACGCCACCGCAGAACTCCTCTGCATCAAACCCCATCATCCGGTTGAGTTCCGACGCATCCGGATGCGACAAAAGTGTCGGAGTGTGTCCGTAATGGCGCAGCATTGCCGAAAGTGCCCCGTATTGATGTCCGGCATCAAGATAGCAGTAGCGCCAGGAGCGCGCACCGTATTTCCAGTAGGAGCGAAACGGCACCAGCGAGATCAGAAAGAGCATCCCGTGAAAACGCTGCATCATGCCGACATGCACTTCAAGCCCGTCACGTTCGATTTCACGTACCAGCACCAGACGCTCCTCAAGCGCATCAATATGATAAATGCCGCTGATAACCCCCTTGATACCCCGAATCTGGACATAAAGCTCCACCGGATGCAGATTTCCCGCCGAAGGAACGTTGAGCCGATGGTAGGGCATGCCGCTGACATGCGCAATGTCCGTAACACACCGCAGTTCGAGCAGCCATGAGAGATCGCCCAGAGCGTCACGGTCGTAACGAAAACAGAAATGGGGGTAATGTTTGAAACGCGAGGGCTGGGTATCCCAGTCGAGATAGCCGCTTTCGCGTGCGACGATACGTGGCGTCAGTCGTGTCGCATCAAAGAGTTCATGCATAACGCAGCGTTTTGAAGATGGTGCGATCGACTGCAAAATCAATCGCTTTGAGACCGTCCATATTTTCAATATCCCGATCGGCACCGAGCTCAAGAAGCGTTGTGACACTCTGCGCTTTTGACGCGGAAACCGCGTACATCAGGGCAGTTTCGCCATTTTCGTTAATGTCATCGATGTCGGCGCCTTCACGCACCAGCAGACGGATCAGCTCGGGATTGTCGGCATAGCAGGCATTGAATAACACACCGTTATGATCGTTATTGATCGCATAGGTGTCAACCCCCGCTTCCAGCAGACGCGATACCATCATCAGGTTGCCCTCAAGCGTTGCCTGAAGCAGCGCAGTATTGCCGTTAAAGGCACGACTTTCAAGGTTGGCAGGGTCAAACCCGTTGGCATTGAGCCATGTCAGATACTGCTCGACCATTGTTTCAATCCTTTTTCTTTACATGTAATGGTTAGACGCTCATCCACTCTTCGTGGGTGTGCCCCTTTTTGATCACATTGGCAGCGGCATCCACAGCCGCGATACAGGCATCGTAATCGACCTCATCGACAATCTCCGGAACAATCTGCTTGTAACTCACCACCCCCTCGCGGTCAATGACAAATACTGCGCGTGCCAGACGGTTATTCAGTTTGCCGCCGTCAATCAGCAGGCCGTACTTTTTGGCAAACTGGCGGTCGGTGTCGATAACAAGTTCGGCCGAATCAATACACTCTCGCGTCGCGTAATCTTTGACAAAATCGGCATCGTCGGTTGTGATCATCACCGTTTGAAGTTTTTTGAACTGCTTGATCAGCTCATTGAACTTTTTGGCTCCCAGGGAACAGACTTCGGTTTTCAGTGAAGGGATGGCGATAAGCAGCTGTGCCGTCGGCGCGATCATGCCGATGACGTTTTGCGTTCCGTCAAGTTTTGTAATACGTGCCGCGGGCGCTTCGCCGCCAACATTTACCTCTTTTCCCAGAAGTGGTGTGAGTGTACCGTGAACGGTAATGGATGCCATAAGAGCTCCTTGCAGAATAATTGAGTTATTCTCTGCTGTATGCAAGTGCCATTCCTGTTAATTGCTTATTTTTTAAGCCAAATCTTGCACGAACTGAAGATATATTCATGTTATATTTATAATAAAAAAAAGAGCGCATTTATGTACTGTACCATCAATACACCGGGACTGCCAGAGTGTGGTAGCTGCGGGTTGGCTTTTGCCTATCAGGAGATCGAACTGCTCTACCAGATTGCAGTCGGTCTGGGCACGTCACCTGATATCGGCAGCGCTATCGAACGCGGTATGAAACTGTTGCAGCAGCACGCCTACCTCGAACGCTGCGCCCTCTTTCTGGCCAATCCTGAAAAGACGGAACTCGAACTCAAAGCCTCAATCAACCTCACGCCGCAGCAGAAAAAAATCGCCACCTACCGTTTTGGCGAGGGCGCTACGGGGCTGGCGGCCAAAAGCGCAGAACCGGTTGTCATTGAAAACATTCACAACAACATCAACTATCTCAACAAACTCGGCACGGTCAACTCCAAGGCGATCTCCTACATCGCCATTCCGCTCATTAAAGATGAAGAGGTCATCGGCGTCATTTCCGCCAACGTCATCAAGGCGTGTCCTGTCAACTTCGATGATCTGGTACGCATGCTGACCATCGTCGGTTCGCTTTTTGGCGGTTCACTCACGCTGCAACAGGAGATCGTACGCGAGAAAGAGACACTCAACGAGCTCAAAAGTTATTACAAGGCCGAAGTGCTCAACGAACACTCGTTTGAAAACATTGTCGGGCGCAGCACCAAAATGCAGCAGATCTTCAGCCTCATAGACACCGTATCCCCAACGGATGCCACCATTTTGGTGCGCGGTGAGACGGGAACGGGTAAAGAGCTCATCGCCACCGCCGTACACAACACCAGCCTGCGCAAAAACGGCCCGTTCATCAAACTCAACTGTGCCGCCATCAGTGAAACGCTTCTTGAATCAGAGCTTTTCGGGCATGAAAAAGGGGCCTTCACCGATGCGAAAGAGATGCGCAAAGGGCGTTTTGAGCTTGCAGACGGCGGTACGCTCTTTCTGGACGAGATCGGCGATATCTCGCCCAATCTTCAGGTGAAACTGCTGCGTATTTTGCAGGAGCAGGAGTTTGAACGCGTCGGCGGCAACAAAACCGTCAAGGTCAACGTCAGGCTTGTCGCGGCTACCAACCGCAACCTTGAGGAAATGGTTAAAAAAGGGGAGTTCAGGGAAGACCTTTTCTACCGTCTCAACGTCATCCCCGTCAATCTTCCGCCGCTGCGCGAACGCTACGAGGATGTACGTCTTCTGGTTGAACACTACATGAAGAAGTTCATGAAAGAGCACCGCAAACAGATGAGCCTTTCGAAAAGTGCGCTGGAGATGCTGCTTGATTATCCCTGGCCGGGAAATATCCGCGAACTTCAAAACACCATGGAGCGGCTGGTACTCATCTGCCCCAACGGCGAAGTACAGCCGGATATGCTCAATCATGTCCTGCCGCTGAGTTATCAGAAATACATTCAGGCATCCGAACCTGCGCCGCAACCATCAGCACCGCAGCCGCAGCCCCAACCGCTTTCAACCACGCCGCCAAAAGAGGAACGTTCCAGTGCGCCGCTCACCAAAAGCGACATGCAGGAGATGGAGAAAGAGGCAATCCTGCAAGCGCTCCTCGAGCACCGCGGCATTCAGACCAAAGCGGCACGTGCGCTGGGCATGACTGCGCGCCAGATCGGCTACAAGATGAAAAAGTACGGTATCGATATGTAACTTCAGGGCTTCAATGCCGCATCAGGCATTGTACGTTACCGTAAATACATTCAAGAGGATTCCCGCAGCTTTGGAATCCACTCAAAGGAATCCCGATGCAGATTCACCGCTCCAACGAACGCGGCCGGGCCGATCACGGCTGGTTGCAAAGCCGTTTCAGTTTTTCGTTTGCCGAATACTACAATCCTACACGTATGGGTTTTGGAGCTTTGCGTGTTATCAATGATGATATTATCGCTCCGTTATCAGGTTTTGGCATGCACCCCCACCGGGACATGGAAATCATCACTATCGTGCTCAGCGGTGCTCTTGAACACCGTGATTCCGAAGGAAACCACGGCATTATACATGCCGGAGATATCCAATACATGAGTGCGGCTTCGGGTATCCGCCATTCCGAATTCAACCCTTCGGATTCCGAGCCGGTTTCCCTGTTTCAGATATGGATCCATCCTGAAAAAAAAGGGGGAACGCCCCATTATGACCAACGCCGTCTTGAAGGGCTTGAAGAACCGGGCGTATGGCATCTTCTGGTAACGCCGCAAGCACATGAAAAAGCCATTACCATCGCACAAGACGCGACCATACGTATGGCCTTGATTCCAGCCGGAACTGCGCTCCCATGGCCGCCTCTCGCCCCGGATCAGGGGAGACTGATTCTGGTCATATCCGGAACGCTCACCATTGGTGATGCTACCCTGAATGCCCGTGATGAAGCCCGGCTTGATACAGTGCCCGACAACACGTTGCAGGCACTTTCCGACGTACAATTATTAAGTTTTGACGTTCCCATGCATGCATAATAGTGCTTATTAAACCGGATTATGATTAAATCAGGAATGGAATCCATACAATCCGGCCTTTTTCAAAATCAGCTTGATGCGATATTCAAGACCACGCGTGACGGAATTGCACTGCTCGACTATGAAACCAATTTCATAGATTTCAATCCGGCCTATCTTGCCATGACCGGATTCAGCCGGGATGAACTGCTCCAGAAAAGCTGTATAGGCCTGAGCGCCCCGGAAGACATCTCCCGTTCTGTCATGGTGATCAAAAAGGTTTTAGAAGAGGGGTATGTCGATTTTTATGAAAAAACCTGTGTTGTAAAAGATGATCGGCATGTGTACGTTCATATGTCGCTTGCCCTTCTCCCCCAGACGCGCCAGATTCTTATTGCTACCCGGGACATGACACAGTTCCGCGACCAACAGACTGCGCTGATGAAAAGCAAACAGCAGTTTGAATCACTTCTTGAATTTTCTCCCATTCCCGCACTTATTTCCGACTTTGAGGGTAATGTATATAAACTCAACCATGCTTTTATCCGGCTCTTTGGCTATTCCCGGGAAGATATACCCGATATCGAAAGCTGGTGGCAGCGCGCCTGTCCCGATAGCGCGTATCGAAACGGACTCAAGCAGCAATGGGACGAAGTTCTGGCCAGTAAGCTGAAAACATTCACGCCGATAGAAGCACGTGTCAGCTGCATGGACCGCAGTGTCAGGATTATTCGCTTCCATCTGGGAATTTCCGATACCCTTATCGTCACCCAGTGCGAAGACATTACGGAAATCAGAAAGCTGGAAACCTCCATGCGCCTCTCCCAAAACGTCTTCGAAAATGCTTCGGAAGGGATTCTCGTCACGGACAGTGCTACCCGTATTATCTCCGTCAACAGCAGTTTCGAGCAGATTACGGGATACCACCGCAACGAGATACTCGGCAATCCGCCCAATGTTCTCAAATCAAACCGTCATGACAAAGAGTTTTATACAAAACTATGGGAAACCCTTCTGCGCGAGGGGCACTGGCAGGGAGAAATCTGGAACCGAAAAAAGAGCGGGGAAATTTACATTCAGCGTCAAAGCATTAACATCGTACGTGACGCCCAGGGCAGAATCACCAATTTTGTCTCGGTATTTCAGGATATCTCCGAACTCAAACTCAAAGAGGAGCAGATCGTTCACATGGCGTATCATGATGCGCTCACCGGTCTGCCGAACCGCCTGCTGCTGACAGACCGTATCAGCCGTAACATTGAACGCGCAAAACGCCATCATGCCCGATTTGCCGTTTTGTTTCTGGATCTTGACCGGTTCAAGCAGATCAACGACACACTCGGTCATAATGTGGGTGATGATCTGCTCCAGATTATTGCCAAACGCCTTTCACTGATTTGCAGGGCTGAAGATACCCTATCACGGCTTGGTGGTGACGAGTTCATTATTTTGATCGATCAGTTCGAATCAGACGAACAGCTTCTGAAAATTCTCTCACGACTTTTAAATGTTGTACGCGAACCGGCCATCATCGAAGAGCATCACCTCACCGTTTCCACCTCCATCGGTATTGCCATCTATCCTGAAGACGGCGTCACTGCCGACATACTGATAAAAAATGCCGATGCGGCGATGTATGAATCCAAAAAATCCGGTAAAAACAGCTACAGTTTTTTTAACCCTGCACTCAATGAGAACCTGTTTGCCCAACTTGAACTGGAGATGAAACTTCACGAAGCATTGAAAAAGGGGGAATTCGAACTTTTTGCCCAACCTAAAGTTACCCTTTCAAACCATCAGGTCTGCGGTGCCGAGCTGCTCATTCGATGGAAACATGACGATGCCTATATCTATCCCTCCGATTTTATACCGGTTGCCGAAGAGAGCGGGCTGATTGTTGCCATCGGAAGCTGGGTGATGGAGGAGAGTTTTCGTCTGTTGCAGCACTATCGTAACATGGATCTTTCATTAAGCATCAATGTCTCTGCAAAACAGTTCCAGCAAGAAGATATCGTAGCCCAACTGCAATATTTCAGCGCTAAATATAATGTCGCACCCCGTATGATCCAGATCGAACTGACGGAAAGCGCCTTCATCGGAAACCCGCAAACTGCACGGACCACGCTTAATGCGATCCGAACGCTGGGCTTTTCCATAGCACTCGATGACTTTGGAACGGGTTTCTCAAGTCTAAGCTATCTCAAACAATTGCCCATTGACATTATCAAAATCGATCAATCTTTCATACGCGATATGACAACGGATTCAGAGGATAAAGTGCTGGTTGAAAGTATTATCGCCATGGCCGGAGCACTCAACAAAAAGACGGTTGCGGAAGGTGTTGAAACACGTGAACATCTTGAAATGTTGCAGGAACTGGGCTGCTATGGTGCCCAGGGATACTATTTTGCCAGGCCAATGCCTTTTAGGGAATTTATTGCCTGGCTCAAAAATTATTCTGCGGACTAGTCGTCGCCGCGGCTGATGATCTTCGCATCGACCTCGTCAGGAAGGTTTTTCGGTCCGGGTTTGATGTACCAGACATCACCGTTGGTCAGGTTGACGTTGCCGCCCCACTTCTCGTCCGTATCGAACTCGAGCGATTCGATGATCTCTTCCATATCTTTTTTTGCCACATAAAAGAGGACTTTGCCCTCGCCGTTGTCACGTAACATTACCTTTGCCATAACTGATCCTTTTTAGCTTACATGTAAGAATTTTTTGAGCCGATGCCACAGCTCCATGGAGTGGACGTCTTCAAACGTCACCTTCATGTAGCTCTGGCTCAGCTGCGATATGTACGATGCCCCGCTGAACTGCTTATCATCTTTATGGGGAAAATCCTCGCGGTAGTGCACGCCCCGGCTCTCCAGCCGCGAAAGTGCGCCGACAACCATCGATTCGGCGACAACCAGTGCATTTTGAAACTCCAGAATCGAAAGCAGTTCGACGTTGTCGTGAAGCTCCTTGTTGACACAATGGAGTCCGTAGGTGCGTTTCATCAGATAGTGCACATACTCCAGCGCATTGCTCAGGCTCGCTTCGGAGCGGAAAACCCCGGCATGGCGAAAGAGCGATTCGCCCAGATTCTTGCGCATGGCGTTAATGTTAAACCGGCTCTCGCCATCAATAACAAGCTCGATCCGGCGCATCTCTTTCTCCACATCGCGGTAGTCGATGGGCCGAAATTCGCTGCGAAGTGCCAATCGTGCCGCTTCCTGCCCCGCCAGACGTCCGAAATAGGCCCCTTCAAGCAGGGAGTTCCCGCCCAGACGGTTGGCACCGTGTACGCCGGTCACCGCGCATTCGCCGCAGGCAAAGACACCCGGAAGGTCGGTGGAGGTATCGTCCCGCGTCCAGATCCCGCCGATGCTGTAGTGCGCCGCCGGAGTGATGGGTAGCAGTTCGGTATGAATGTCCACGCCTGCCGCCGCAAGTGCCATTTTTTTTGCCGAAGGAAGCTTTTTGTCAATCAACTCCGGCTCAAGATGGCGAAAATCGAGATAGACATGGTGCCCATCAAGCATGTGGCGTACGATATCGCGGGAGAGTTTGTCACGGGTCTGAAGCTCCTGCGTGAAGCGCGTCCCGTTTTCATCGACCAGATACGCCCCCTCACCGCGCGCCGCCTCGGATATGAGCGCACCCGTTGTCGCCAGTGTCGTCGGATGAAACTGCACAAACTCCATATTGGAAAGGCGCATATCCGCGCGCAACGCGGCAGCGAGAACATCTCCCGAACTCTCCTGCGAATTGGTGGAGTGTCCGCGAAAGATTCCGGCGTAACCTCCTCCGGCAAGAACAAGGGCTTTACAGGCGAGTGCCGCGACCTGCGAATTACGACGGCGCAGCACCGTGATTCCCGAAAGTTTGCCTTTGTATTTGGTAATGTTCAAAAAGACGTGATTGGAGAGAATATGCACCCCCTCCTCGCGACAGCGCAGCAGCAGGGTCTGCACAATGGCCGAACCCGTACGGTCGGCAATATAACAGGTACGATCGGCCGAAGCGCCGCCGAAAGGACGCTGCGAAATGTTTCCGGCTTCATCCGTGTCGAATTTGACGCCCATATCACGAAGCTCCGTGACAATACCGGGAGCCTCCTGACACATGCGCTCGATGTTTTTCTGATGGGTCAGACCGTCCGCACCCTCAATGGTATCGTTCACATGACGGGCAATGGAGTCCCATTCACTCAGATTGATGACGGCATTGATACCGCCCGATGCCACAGCCGAATTGGAGCGAAACGGATTTCCCTTGGAGAGTATCGCCACGTTAAAACCGGCGCGTTTGGCGTACAGGGCGCTGTAAAGACCTGCAATACCGGTTCCGACAACGATAACGTCATACAGCATTACGACCTCCAAAAAGCGATGCCACCGCTTCCTGTGATGCTGCGGGAACATAAGAAAGTAGCAGGTTGTCCTTTACATGTAAGGGGTCAACAGCTCCGAAAAGCGCACTTAGCACGCTGCCCGATCGGGCAAACTGCAATGCCGTGGCAATGTCGGTAAGCTCCTGCGTTCCCAGCGTCTCACGCACCGCAGTGTCAAACTTCCCTTTAAAGAGGTTCATCTGCAGCAGCGACGACGAGGCAATCAGATTCAAACCGTACCCGGCGCACGCCTGCATCAGTGTGTAGTAGCGCCCGTCGGGGCCTTTTTGGTTCTGATAGTTGTACGCATGCGGCTTGCCAAGATTAAACGGGCTCTGAATGTAGCGGAAGTGGTGTGCCTCGCCGCCTGCTTCACGGGCAATTGCGACCATTTCACCCAGACTCAGGTATTCCGTATGCCCCTCTTCATAGAGAAAACCGTTCCACGCGGCAATGCCGTAATTGCGAATCTTCCCTTCGGCGACAAACGTTTCCATGATCTCAAAAGCATCACGGATACGGGCTTTCACGGTGTCGGCATCGACATAGCCCAGCTGGGTTTCGGGATTGTGCAGGTAGAAGATGTCGAGTGTTGTAAGCCCCAGGTTTTTCAGTGATTTTTCAAGACTCCAGCGCAGGTATTGCGGTGCCATGCAGTGCTGGTCGATGACGATCTCCTCTTTTGAGGCCAGACCGCTCTCAATGACCGTCTCGGTAATCCAGCTGTAAGGATTATCAGGAAACGGGAACTCCAGCGGCAGGAAACCCGCTTTTGAGGCGATGATGACCTCTTCGCGGGAGAGTTCGCCCGACTCGAAAAGTTCAGAGAGCGCTTCGCCGATCTCCTCTTCACTCACTTGATAGCGGTAGTTGATGGCGGTATCAATAACGTTCATGCCGCCGAGCAGCGCCGTTTTGAGCGCCTCTTTGTAGTTGAGAACATAATTCTCTTCGCGGTAAGGTTCCTTCCGGAAGGTTCCAAGACCTAACGATGAAAAGAACAGTTCTCCGTTATAGCGGTAAAAGTCACGGCTGTACGCAGGGAACCGCTTCAAATAGGAAAAGGTTCCCTCCTTCGTGGCGTAATCCATTAAACGACCAGAACGCGGAGATTGGCTTTGAGTTTGAATTTGAGCATGTCTTCAATACCCGCCAATGTCGTGGTGGTGTTCATCGAACAGCTCATACATTCGCCTTTGTATTTGATGCAGACTTCATACACGTCGCCTTCAGATTTGATATCAATAAGTTCTACGTCACCGCCATCGGCTTTGAGCGTCGGGCGGATGTACTCTTCAAGAATCGACTCGACCGCCTTGATCTTCTGTACCAGACCCATGGAATCGAAAGTGCCGTCGCCTTTGGCTTCGATAATGCGGCGTGATTTCGCTTCGGCTTCCAACTCGCCATGAACTTCGGCAAGCAGATCTACAATGTAAACATCCTTGGCTTCATGTCCGCCGGGCTTGATACAACTCTTACAAAAACCGCCCGCTTTGGTGTAGTCGGTCACCTCTTCAACCGTTTTGAGGTTGTTGAGCTTGATGACTTCTTTAAGAGTATCCTGACTGACACGGGCACATTCACAGATGATGAACTCGGACTCCAGAGACTCCATATCAACGTTTTTGTAGATGGATGCCGCTTTTTTGATAACGTCGTAAGCCATAACCGAACAGTGCATCTTCTGCCCCGGAACCGCCGGAATGTCCGGATCGTCACGGAGTGCCTTCTCGACGTCAATGTTGGTAATTTTAAGCGCTTCGTCAACCGTTTTGTTCATGCAGAGCTCCGCCATCATGTCCGAACTCGCAATGGCTGTTCCGCATCCGAAGCTTTTAAACTTACTGCTTTTGATTGTATCATTTTTTGGGTCGATCAACCAATACAGACGTACTGCGTCACCGCAGCTCTCCGCACCGAAATCGGCAATGACCAGACGGTCATCTCCTGCCTCGGCCTCGGTGATCTCTCCCATATTGACCGGATTGTCCATACGGCGCTGGACCTCGCTTGAATACTCTTCCCACAGGGCTCCGCCTATTAAATCGTTACGCGCCATTGTTGCTCCTTTATTGCAGACAGGTTAATTGCCTACCCTGTTGCAACTCATATTCCAGAAGGAGCCACGACATTTTTGTTACGCACTGCCTGATGACGAAAATGTTACTGCTTCTGCACACTCAGGTATGGAATATGCAGTAAAGCAAATATATTTAATTAAAGGATCGACCATGTATCAACTGACCGCTGTTTTCAATCGCGCTGTGCTTAGCGATGTCCTTCAGGGACTTTATGATGAAAAAATCGAAGGCATTACAGTAACGGAGGTGATCGGTAAAGGAGGCTATGGCGTTCTTGAAGCCGATCTGGATGAAAAAGTGATGGTCACCATCGTGCTTTCAAATGAGACCTTTAAAACGCGTGCCATGGAAGCCATACGTTCGAACACGCAGGATACCGGACACGGCGCAGGAAAAATGTGGGTGACTCCGGTTCTGGAAGTCGAACGCATCCGAACCGGAGAACGCGATGCGGAGGCACTGACGAAATCGAAACTCGATAACAGTGCGAAGATGAATGATCCGGAGCTCTACAGCGCCGTCGATACGCCTGCCAGTTAATTTTATTATTGATACCGATACTATCGGTATCTCTAAAAAAAGCGC
Organism: Sulfurimonadaceae bacterium; assembly: GCA_050305515.1. Classification (GTDB taxonomy): domain Bacteria; phylum Campylobacterota; class Campylobacteria; order Campylobacterales; family Sulfurimonadaceae; genus JAFGUB01. The sequence continues at coordinate 14,770 of JBNLFL010000026.1, read as the reverse complement.
GTTTCGGAACTATATTAAGCTACCTGCCGAATGCTTCGGCTTGACTACGATAATGGCGAAGCTTGAAAAGTGCCATGAGCATCATCACCATTATTATGAAAAGCCTTCCCCATTCACTCAGTGTCGGCACTGTGACCGGCGCTTTTTTGAGCGGAATGTTATTAAGGAAGAGATGCCCCGAGTTCTGATCGATCTCAAAAGCGAAACAGTACGGCAGGTTCGAACCGATATCGAAGATACCGCCCGCTGCCAGATAGTTCGTGGTGGCATTTTTATCCTGTCCGGCATAGGTATCTCCTGATACGATCTGGCACGGGGTATCCGAAGCGTTATAGTCGTCGCTCAGCATCCAGCCTGAAGGGGCAGTGACCTCCATAGAACAGATTGTCGTACCCGGCGAGGATGGCAGGTTGCTGACAACAAACGCATAACTGCCGTCATCACTGGTCTGCTGTGTCGGTGATGCGATGGCACCATTGGTGCAGTTAATGTCAATGCTGCCTCCCGGAATGATTTCACCGCTCTCCTGATCATAGAACCATCCCGAAGGATCGTAGTCGAGATAGTCGGGAATACCGTCGGAGTCACGGTCACCTGTGCCTTCGTCCCCATCTTTTTTGCCATCGTTATCACTATCCTCGTCTTTGTAGTTGGGCGTACCGTCCTCATCATCGTCATCATAACCCTCTTCATCATCGGGAATGCCGTCACCGTCGGTATCGTAATCGTAACCGAAGTCAACATCACGGTAATGCTCTTCGGGTGAGAGGGTATAAGATGTTGGATTGTTGTAGGTGGTAATAGCCCACTGATACGCTGTTGGCAGGGTGGACTCATCAACCGTCACGCTATAGCTTCCCGGTTTGAGATTTTCAAAGAGATAGTTGCCCGCCGAATCGGTCACGTCGGTCGCGATCACACTGTCTGATCCATCACGAAGTTCCACAGTGACTCCTGAAATACCGCTGTCATTGACGTCGAAAACCTGATTGGCATTATCGTCGTGCCAGACCCGATCGCCGATAGAGCCAAGTTCGTAGATACCCATATCCCACTCCGGATCAAAAGTATCCACAACTATAGTAATGGTGTCAGTGAGCATTGTCGTTTCATTAACGTCGCTGTCGGCTCCCGTATCGCTGCCGACCGATCTTGGGCTTACGCCAAAGCCTGAGGGCGGGTTGAAACGAACCTTGTAGCTTCCAGGAAGCAGATTGACAAAGTCGTAATGGCCGTTCGAATCGGTTGCAGTACACGCTACAGCCGTACCGTTGGCATCGTCAACGCCGTTGCCCGAGGTATCTTCAAGACAAACCGTTACTGCCGCAACACCCTCTTCGCCGCTCTCCTGGATACCGTTGGCATTATGGTCGTACCAAACGGTGTCACCAAGACCCGTCTCTTTAACAAAAACACCCATATCAAGGCTCAGGTCACTCTCACCGCTGTATAACGTGACGGAATCCGTTTTTCCCGTTACCGGATCGGCATCGCTGTCGACAGTGTCGTCACCACCCTGATTTGGTGCCGAGACGACATAATAGGTCGCAGGCAGCGTTGAGAGATTAAACTCGACATAGTAACTGCCCGGAGTAATGTCATAAAACATATACATACCGCTGCCGTCGGTCGTATTGGTATCGATAATGACATGATCGTTCGCTCTGACGAGGTAGATCTCTACATTTGCCACACCGTGTTCGGAAACATCTTGTATGCCGTCGCGGTCATTGTCGTACCAGACCCGGTTGCCAAGTGAGGCATACTCATAAAGGCCGCCGTCAATGGTATTGTTGTTTTCACCGGAAACCAGCGTTTCCGCAGCCGTCAGGTAATAGCCGCTGCCGTTTTGATTGAGTGTAATGTCACTGTCGGTAGCGTCATCACCGAGGTTCAGCAGCGTAATCATATAGCCAGCCGCATCGAATCCGACGATATAACTGTCAGGTCTCAGGCCGGTGAAACCGTAAATACCGTTGCTATCGGTCGTCGTAGTGAAAATGGAGTGCTCGGTATCGTTTGCATAATAGAGATACACGTCAATGCCCGCCACGTTATTTTCTCCTGCTTCCTGAATACCGTTGACATTGAGATCTTCCCAGACATAGTTACCCAGCGATGCCGGAACATAGATGCCCATATCCCAGCTCATATCATCCTCATTGGATGTGAGTGTGGTTGTTGCCGTCCGGTACGGAGCGACAAGGTTGGCATCGCTGTCAAGGTTGTCGTTACCGCCCTGATCTTTCAAGGCAATGACATGACCCGAAGGGAGATCAGAAAAGACAAGGTAATAATCTCCCGGATCGAGATTGTCAAACAGGTAGGCACCGCCTCCCGCCGTCGTCGCGGAACCCTGCAGGGCATTGGAACCGCTGTAAAGCGATACGGTCACATTGTCCACACCGTTCTCGGCATCCTGAAGTCCATCACCGTCATAATCGAGCCATACGAAATTTCCGATGGATGCCTTACGATAAAGCCCGACATCCCGGGTTCGGTCATCGGTACCGATAGAGAGTGCGATATTGGTGATCTCCGCCGTGAGTGCTCCCGTTGAACTCCCGTTATTTTTGTCGTTTCCACTGCCTGCTGCGCTTAAAAGATAGGGATGAGACGGATCATCACTGATATCTACGCCGCTCCAGTCAAATGTAATGTTATAGTCACCCGGAGTCAGGTTTTCAAACAGGTACGCTCCGTTGCTACCTGTCGTCTGAACCGCGGCAATCGCTCCGTCGATATTGCGCAGCAGTGTCACGACGACGCCCGCGATACCGCCTTCACCGCTCCCTTTGGCACCGTTATAGTTGCGGTCGTAAAAGACAAGGTTTCCTACCGTGGCCGTTCCCGTCAATCCGGCATCAACACTGAGATTGACATGGCTGATGGTATTTGCGTCAAAACCGCCATCTTCACCCGCCGGATTGAGACCTTCAAAATTAAAGAGCGGCGTGCGCATGGTAATGTTCGCGTCACTGTCAAGCGTATCGTCGCTCCCCTGATTGTCATACGTCATGCCGTATCCGGTCGGCGGCACGAATGCAACATAATAACTCTTATTCGGATCGATACCGTAAAAAAGGTAACGCCCCGTTTTTGTGGTAGCCGTCATATCTATAAGAGTATTGCTCTCATCAAACAGTTTGACGGTGACGCTGTAGGTATCGTTGCTGTCGTTCTGGATACCGTCAGTCGAGGCGCTGTCGAACCAGACGTAATCACCCAGAGCATAATGGGTGGCGCTGTTGAGCCCGGCATCAAGCGTATCATCCTCCTGGGTTCCGCTTAAAACAGCAGAATCCAGACATTTCGAACCGGTGGTATCATCGGTAAACGCGTAGTTTGCCGGAGCGATAATCTTAACCGAATAGGTGCCGTTTGGAAGCGCTACGAATCGGTATGCTCCCATGTTGCCGTTGTAGTCTGTCGCGGTAACCGTTGTTTCTATCGGAGAGCCGGAACATCCTGTACCGCTGTAAAGCTCCACATCGATGCCGTTCATACCCGGCTCTTCCGGATCCTGATTGCCATCATCGTCAATATCCAGCCAGACATAATCGCCGACGCTGTTGTTATTGTCGCCGCTCTCGGCAAACACTTCAATTCCCACGCGCAGCGGCTCGGCAGGTAGCAGCCAGCTGTTGTCGATGCGTTGTGCCTTGAAGGCAAAGGAGTTCCATGCGATTTCACCGCTTGGTGCATCGACGGGAGCAAACATTTTCCAGTAGAAGCTGAGCGATTCGCTGCCATCAAGGGTTACGCTGTTTTTAAAGTCAATCCAGATAGCGCGGATCTGCGACAGATCGGTCGGTTCAAAGTCACTGAGAAGCTTCCAGTCGGGATCTTCACAGCTCGGATCACTGACATCGAAATCCGCTTCATCGCCGTCACCGCGGCACGGGTTGGACGAGAGCGAATATTTTACGATAGCCCCGGGAAATGCCGAGAGATCAGGAAGTTCGGATAGATTTGGCCGCCATGCAGTCGTCCGCTCTTCACCGATAGCCAAAACTCCACGATCTGATTCTATCGGTAGGATATCAATGATCTGGATGTTGGAGACGGCCACGTTCCCGTTGTTAATAATGGTCATATTGTAATCAGCCATGCCGCCGTGGAAGGTTTTCCCGCTCTCTGGCAATCGCGTCCAGTCCGCATCAAGGGCGCCTTTGACCCATTTTTGCGACGACATGTTGGTAACGTCGAGAATGGTAACCACTGCGGAGCTGTGGCAATACTTGTCAGTTGCCACGTTATTGCCGTTCAGATCATAATTGTTACTGCTCTCATCGTAGGCAGCACTTTGCGTGCCATCATGATTTGTAGTCGTACATGCAAAATCACGCGGTGTCGTATCATCCGTCGGATCGGCGAGGATGTAGACATCATTGACGGATTCACCGCCCGTTTCATTGGCCGTATTATCCACGGTTGCCGTATAGATCAGTGTACACGATTCACCGGGCCTGAAAGTCGCGGCATTGTCAAAATCCCATGTCAGAAGCGTACGTTTTGTATCGTTGCTGCTCTCATCCTGAAAGTTTGGCGTGCTTTGAAATGCGATGGATGCGATATCGGGATTGGTGCTTCCTCCTTTACATGTAGAGGTTGTGCTATCCCAACTGTCAAATGTAAATCCTATCGGAAGCAGGTCGGCAACATACGGATTGACCATCACTTCCGTAGCATTTGAACTGTTGGAAACCGTAATGGTAAAAGTGACGCTATCACCAATGTTGACTTCGCCAGACGGACCGCTTTTGCTTACCGCAGGCTGCGAATAGCGGTCGCGGATATAAACGCTCGCACTGGCGCTGGCCGTGACATGATCGGGTTTCGACGCATTGCCGTCAGCCACGAGTGTTGCGGTATTCGGGATCGTATATACCGGGCTCTGGGGTGTCGATGTGATGATATTTCCCGTGATCGTCGGAGGTGTCGTCACATCGAAATCCACGGGAACGTTTCCATAGCTGAAACGAATTTGTTGCACATTGGATAATCCCGTATAAGTCGCAGACGATCCGAAAGAGGGAGTTCCCAACGTATTCCAGACAGAACCGTCATGGTATGCGACCGTATAGATACCGCCAAGTCCCGTACCGCTGTATGTGCCCGTGGTGATCTGTGTCGCGTTGACATTGCTTTCGTCAACATCATCGACCATGACAAAATTTTCCAGATCGATATTACCCGTGCTTCGCGGCGTCAGGGTGTAGGTGACGTTAACAGCACTGTAATCGGCTTCGTCATCACGGATCCAATCCGTTCCGTCACTGTAGGTGGTATTGGAAACTGCTGCCGATTTGCTGAGTGAAAGCTGCGGAACCCCGTTAAAGACATACGTTTCAAGCGTATTGCTCAACGGCGTCGCATTGATGGTTGCCGCAGCGCCGTTAATGTCGGTGATTCCTGCCGATGCATTATTGGTAACCGTATCGCCGATATTGATTGATACGTTGTTCTCTTCATCATAATAAAGCGTAACCGTATCGCTCCAACAGCCGGAACTGACAGTTTTGGCGCCCAGACCGCTCCATGTAACCGTATGACTGAGGGAGTCATACACACCGCCGCCGCTGATATAAGTGGCTTTGGGGTCAAGCATATCGGTAACATTGAAATCATTCAGATCAAGATTGCCGCTGCTGCCGTCCGGGCAAACGCTTAGACGGTAGGTGACGTTGCGGTTGGCATAAAAGCCCGTATGCCAGGTATCTTCAGTCACATGACTTTTACTGATACTCCATTTTGGTGTGGCAGTCGCCGTCACTACTGCATGAGCCGGCGTCACCGCCGTACCGTTAAGCGTACCACTGACATTATTGTCAAAAACCGTGCCATTAACGGTTGTTCCACCGGGAATACGTCCAATAATGCGCAGCTCTCCGGTTGAGCCTGCAGCAAGTACCGAGTCAAACGTCCAGGTGACTTTTCCTCCGGATTCAATGCTGTTTGCTACATCGATGCTGTCATAATGTTTGACATATTGCATGGTTCCGGGAAGCTGATCTTCCAAAATGATGTTCTCACAGTTCTCCTGCGTACTGGCACAGGTATAGCGAATGGTGTAGGTAATCTCGCTACCGCTTGCAACCGTACCCGAAGGTGTAGCCGTTTTTGTAAGGTTTAATGTGGCTCCCTCCGCTACGAATGCCGCGCTAATGACAACAAGCAGATATTTCAGGATATAAGCCATAAACACTCCTTTAATTTTGATGACAAGAATCGCAGGAATATAGTATGTTAAGAATCTACTTGAAAAATGAAAAAATTTAATTAAAGCGTCATTGTGAATGTTTTAAAGGGGACATCATGCAGTTTGAGGCAAAAAAAGGAGTATTTATGGTGAAGGAATCAGCAAAAAAACTGCGCCGGAGCACCTGCTGTATTATTGACAATCAGCTGACAGATGGATGTTCAAGATACGTTGTAACCATTTCGTAAAACTTTTCAATATTGATCGGTTTTTCAAGATAGGTCTGCATACCGCTGTGTCCGGCTTCTTGCAGACTCCGGTCCGATACATCGCCACTCAACCCGATAATCGGTACAGCAACGCCGCGCTCGCGCAGGCGGCGGCTGGCCGTATGCCCATCCATGACAGGCATATGGATATCCATCAGAATCAGATCGAATCTCTCCTGTGCCTCAAAACGTTCAAGAACTTCTGCCCCGTTGCTGACACAGATAATATCAACTCCGAATTTTGACAACAAGCCTGTCACGACACGCTGATTGATGTAATTGTCTTCTGCTAACAGGATTCTGGCATTTTCATAACGTGGATGAAGCGGCTGCGGCTGTGACGGTTCTGTTTCCTGTGACGCATCTGAATCATACAGTCCAATCAGCGTTTGAAACACGCTTCCCGGCGTTGTCGGATAATGAATTTTAGTATCGCAGCAGTCGCTTGAAGCGTGCGACATGTGCAGTGTATTCTGAATCGCCACCACATAACCGTCCTCTGCCAGAAGCTGATCACAGGGAAAGTTCTCATCACAATATGATTCCCAAACAAATATCAGGTCGTACCGGTAAGGCAGCATCAGTGCATCATGCGGTGTCGCCGCGACAGTGACCCTGTGCCTGAAATAGTCAAGCTGTTTTTCCAGTGCCAGCGCAGCGCGTCCGTGCGTGTCAATCAACAACACATTTTTATTCATAGCGCGAATCGAAGGAAGCCGATAATGACGGCGTTCCCGTGCATCACTTACATGTAAAGGCAGATAAACGCTGAAAATGCTTCCTTCTCCGGGAGTGCTCTCAACATGAATGTGACCTTTCATTAACGTGACCAGCTGTTTGGAGATGGTAAGCCCCAAACCGGTTCCTCCATAATGACGACTCGTCGAGCTCTCGGCCTGAACATAGTCGCTAAAGAGAGACCGCAGGGTCTCCCCGCTCATTCCGATACCACTGTCGATAACTTCAAAAAGTATCTTGCCATATCGTAAAGACACCCGAAGTATGACATATCCGTGATCGGTAAATTTCACGGCATTCCCGAGAAGATTCAAGAGAATCTGCCCCAACCGCAGCGGGTCGCCTAGCAACAATGCGGGCACATCCGATTCCATCTCGAAGACCAGTTCGATCCCTTTTTCAACCGTAGTGATCCGCAGCATGTCTGCCAGGTGTTCAAGCACGGTATTGATATCAAACGTCACCTGCTCAAGTTCCAGCTTTCCGGCTTCGATTTTCGAATGATCGAGGATATCGTTGACCAGCTGCAAAAGCACATTGGAAGAGCGCACGATCTTCTGCGTCAGTTCGCGTTGTTCAGGATTCAACGGTGTCTCATGAAGCAGTGTGCCCAGCCCGATCAACGCATTGATCGGATTGCGAATTTCATGGCTGATCCCGGCAAAGAACCGTGCTTTATTTCTGGACATCTCTTCCATGCCTGTTACCGCATCGTTCAAGGCATCAATTTTACGCTCAAGTGCCGTATTGAGCTGCCGTATTTCACGGTTTTTTTCTTCAAGCAGCCGCACATCGTAAATCGATTTTGTCACCTGATGGATGACACCAATAAACTGCTCTATCACCAGCGGTTTGAGCAGATAATGGCTAATGCCAAGATTGATCAGCTGAAACAGGGCCTCACCGTCATTATGTGCGGAAAGAACGATGATATGCTGTTCCGGATGCCGTGCCAGAATCTGGCGTGCCAATTCGATTCCGTCAATCCCCGGCATGCGGATATCTGTGATGACAATATCGTAATAGGTTCCTGTTTCTTCATAACAGGCACTGTAGCAGGCGATGCCTTCCTGCGCGTTTCCTGCAAGATCAACGCGCTTAAAGAAAAACTCCAAAATCTCTTCATTACATTCTCGGATGTGCTGATCGTCCTCAACATAAAGCACTTTGAGATTCTTGCTGAATTTAAATACCTGCTCCAGCTCAATCATCAAGATATCCTTCATCCGGATATCCGGGAAGCGTGATGATAAAACAGGCACCCTCTTCAAAATTAGTGGCATCGATCTGCCCGCCATGATGCTCTTTGATAATGACACTGCTCATATAAAGCCCCAAACCGGTGCCGTTACGCTCCTCTTTAGTTGAATAATAGGGACGGAATACCTTTTCAATGACAGATTTGGGAATGCCGCCCGCGTTGTCGCAGATACGGATACGAATCCACTGGGAATCCTGTTCGACCTGTACCGTGATTTTTGGCTGAAGAACATACCGTTCATTGAACTGGTCATAGGAATTTTGAAAGATGTTCAGAAATACCTGCACGATCTCATTGGGGTAGACATGGATCTCAAGTGCCTCGTCACACTCCGTTTGTACGACGATTCCCTTCTGTTCAAGAGAGTCCATTAAGATGCCAAACGTCCGATCCAGCAGCCGTTTCAGCGCTACTGACTCCTTTTCACGGTCTTTTTTGTAAAAGGACCGGAAATCTTCAATAGTCCTGCTCATCGTATCGATATATTCGGCAATCATCTGCATCCGCTCGATCAGGTAGCGCCGTGTCTCTTCCCGACCTTCATCACTGAGCATGTCAAAATTGCCCAGCCTTGCCTTGGTCTGCAACGCAATGGCGGCTGAAGCAACCGCGCTGATAGGTTGCCGCCACTGATGGGCAATCATGGAAATCATCTCACCCATCTGGGCAAGACGGGATTGTTGAAAAAACTGTTCATTCTGCTTTTGCGTCCGTTCCGCTTCCTCTTCGATACGGGCATCAAAGGCATCGGAGAGTGCTTCATAAGCCGACCTGATTTCAAAAAATTCGGTATGATCTGCGATAAACAGCAGATAGAGTCCCGTATCGGATACCGGGGAACAGCGACATTGAAGCGTCTGTTTGGTGCCGTCTGAGCGAGAATATTTTCGAATGGTTCCCTTTCTGTTCTCCTGATTGTTACCGCAGATGTCAAACGAAAAGTCCGCACCCATCAATCGAAGCGCTTCCACACTCTCACAATCGAAAATTTCCAGTGCTTTGCCGTTGGCCCCGATAAGACCTTCGGATGCAAAAGCCAGTACACCTTCCGAACTCGATTCCAAAAATGGCTGCATAGATATCCATGAGTCGTATGCCGTTTTACATGTAAGGTCACGTTGCATTCCATCACTCCTGAAAATGTTCAGGTAATCATAGTGAAAAAAGCTATCCAAAATATGTAAAAGGGAAAATACCCGGAAACGGGTTTAGCTGGGATTCTCTATAATGTTCGTCAGATTCGTATCGCGTTTAAATTGCGCTGAGTTTGTATCCAAAGCCGTAAATACTTACCAGATTTCCTGATTCCAGCTTTTTGCGTAATCGCGCAACCAGATTACGCAATCCCTCGACATTGAGATCGATCTCCTGCATGAAAAAGTGGTTAATAATCATATCCACGCTGCAAACGTGTTCAAACTGTGAAGAGAGTATATCAAACAGCAGTATCTCATGATACGTCAGCGACTGCTCGGCACCATCCACTGTCAAAACCTGCGTTGTAAGGTTCCAGGTACTCCTGGCAGAGAGCTTAATGCAGTGTGTCGGGGATGCCGTACCCGTTTTGGTGTTGATTTTGCGACAGGTCTTATGCAATGCGGCAAAGAGTTCGTCCTGTACAATCGGTTTGGAAATGAACTGTGCCACACCGAAATTGATAAGGGCCAGAAGGTACTCGCGTTCACTGTGCGCGGAAAGCACAATAACAGGCTGCTCTTCATAAATATCATACACTTCGGCCACTAACTCAATACCATCCATGCGAGGCATCTGAATATCGGTGACGACCAGATCATAAGGACGGCCGTATTGTGTATGGTACGCTCGGTATTTCTCAAGTCCTTCAAGCCCGTCTTCCGCCGCGTCGGCAATAACAAAAAGCTCCTGAAAAATTTCAAGCGTGCGACTCCGTAAAGGTTCATGATCTTCAACAAGCAAGATGCTGAGTTTTCGCGTTTCATTATAGAGTTGCGTCATGTCCGTCACTACGAAGTTTCCTCCTGTTTTTTTCACAAAAGTATACCGAATTTCATGTTACTGTTCCGGTTACCAAACTTATTGGATTAAGTTATCTTCCGATAAAATCACCAAAATCTCAACGTACAGAGGGAACAGCATCTATGAAAGCAGATAAAAAAGCTGGTCTGGAGAGTCTTGGAAACGTCGATCAGATTCGTGAAATACTTTTTGGCACCCAGTTCAAAGAACTCTCGACACGCCTAGAACAGCTTGAACGTCATGTTCAAAATGTGGAAATCCAGTTTCAAACGTCACTCTCGGAATTGAAAACCGATCTTCACGAGCGTCTCGAAAACGAACTGGAAGGAGGACGGAAACGGTTGAAGCAGAACGTTTCCCAGATCCAGGATCAGATCAACGATGCCGGAGAACAGGCCATCCGTCTTGAACGCCGCTTGCAAACCACGATCGACAACCGTTCACAGGAGCTTGAAGATGCCATTTCGGCCAACAAAATCCTCATCGCCAACAATGCGGAAGAGGTAAAAAGAACCCTCGCTTCCGTTGAAGAGAGCCTGCGTAACGAGATTGCTCAGATGTTCTCAGGTATGGATGATACGAAGACCTCAAAAGCGATGCTATCCTCTCTGCTAATGGATATGGCGATGAAACTTCAGAATGTCTCCCTGGATGTGACGACCGCAGCACCGGATCAGGAAGCCTGATACCTCCTGATGCACGAATACCAAACGCTTCGGAAGCTGCTTCTCGGCAATGAAATCGCTTCCATCGCGCGTATTGACGAAGCCCTGGCTGCCCTGGGCGAAGAGATTCGCGATCCCCGGCGTGTCAGCGAACATCTAGGATCGCTGCTTGACCGGATTCTCTCTCATGCCACCCTGCATGAACGCCAAAAGCTAAAAAATTCTCTTATTGCGCTGTGCGAAACACTGATTGATGAAGAACCCGACGCTTCTTACAACCAGCTTCTTTCAAAACTCTCTCCCCGGATCTACGCACTTTTGCGCCATGAAATAAATGTCAATCGTGACGCGGTCTCAGATCTCGTCTATCCGGTAGTCGGCGGCATGATCAGCAAATATGTCTCCCGGATGATCCGTGATCTTCTCAATGATATCAATGAAAAGATTCAAACCGGACTGAGCATCGCAAATCTCAGGCGTAAAGTCGTTGCGAAGATCAAGGGAATTCCGGAGTCTGAACTCCTGCTGCTTGAATCTGCTCCACTCAAGATCAAGGCAGTCATGCTGATCCACAAACAGATGGGTACGGTTCTGGCGTCACAAATCCGTGAAGACTCCAATATCGGTGATCCCGACATGGTTGGTTCCATGCTCACGGCACTGCGGGATTTCATCAACCACTGGATCGAATCGCAGGAGCATTTCAGCGATGTTAGCGAGATTAATTACGGAAATTCGAAAATTGTTCTCGAGGCTTCCGGTCACTGCTATCTGGTACTTCTGGTTCAGGGGCACCCTTCCTCACAGCTTTTTAGCACGGCGCATCAGGTTCTCAACACCATTTTATCGCGGCATGCAACCGCTATCCAGCAGTTCAATGGAGACATGCAACATATCGACAATGAAGCCATTATTGGAGCTTTTGCACCCCTGTTTACACTTCGGGATCGACCGGAAGGCAGAAAGAAACGCATCAGCCCCTGGCCTCTTACCGTATTAGCACTGCTGCTCTTTGGTGCAATAGGTACGTTCTGGTGGCGCGATGCTTTGAGAGAGCAGTATAAGGAAGCTGCCAATGCACAGTTATGGCATCATCCCGGACTGGCACTTTACAATCTTCAAGCTTCATGGCTGGATGGGCAATTGCATCTTCATGGAAATGTACCCCATGAACACCTGAAAATTCTAGCCCGCGAGCTGGTTGCGTCACTTCCCAACCCTCATGCCTATGAAGTGAGTAATGACCTGTTGGTTGTAGAACCCTTCAGAGATGATGCAGCACTCACACGTCAAATTGCGGCACTGCTCACCCTTGCAAACCGTAATCCCTTTACCCAGATCACAGCCACGCAGCAGCAAGGGATGATTCATATCAGCGGTCACACCGACTCGCAAACACTGCTGAATCAACTAACCGTAGCACTCGCGGCTCTGCAACAGGTCACACAGGTGACATCTTCCGTCATCCTTATCGATGCAGATGATGCTTCGACACTCTATTTCGATAACAACTCGCATACGCTCTCTTCCCATGCAATCCAAAAGATTGAGACAATTGCAAAAGAGCTTACACTGCATCCTGATCTGAGGCTCGATGTCGTGGGTTATTCAAGTCAGACCGGATCGCTTCAAAAAAATATGCAGATTTCAGGCGAGCGGACAAAAGCAGTCATCACCACGTTGCAGAACATGGGGATCGAACCGCATCGCATCATTGGAAAAAATACACCGCTTCCGCCATATGGCAACGACTCCAATGCGACACAGGCACGCTGCGTCAAATTCTACTGGTATACTATCTCCGATATCAAGGACGTCCGATGAGACATGTTAAAAAAATCGTGCTGCTCGGTGCAGCGGGAGTTGGCAAGACCAGTCTGCTCAAACGTTATGTTGAAAATTCCTTCAGCGATACCTATCTGCAGACGATCGGCGTTAACATCATGAAAAAAACGCTGGTGTTGGAAGAGGGGGCGGATGTCCATCAAATCGTTTTGATGATCTGGGATGTTGAAGGAAGCAGCAGCAGACAAAATCTTGCCGCACAGTACATCAAAGGCAGTAACGGGCTGGTCGTAGTCCTTGACCAGTCAAATCCGCAAACACAGGAAACGATGAAAGGTTACCTCGACATTGCCCAAAAGGAGCAGCTTCCATTTGCCGTAGCGCTCAGCAAATGCGACTTACCAAAACAGCTTACACTCGATATCGACCATATTTATACGTCATATGATCGCTGCTGCTGTATCACGGAGACCTCTGCCAAAGATGATATCAATGTCTCGACACTTTTCGAAACATTAGCCGGAACCATGATCACCCCTGCAGGATAACACGGCACCATTTTCAGAGACCACTATTTGATTGCGTCCGCTGTTTTTGGCTTCATACAGCGCATCATCGGCACATTTAATCAGCATCTGCGGCGTATCCTGCGGAGCGGGTATGCAGCTGCAGACGCCAAAGCTCATAGTCACCGGCGGGATCTGTGCGTTTTCATACCGGAATTCTGAGAGCGACTTGAATGCATCCTGAATACTCTCGCACAAAAGCCGGGCATGTTCGTCATCGCTCTCATAAAGCAAAATGGCAAACTCCTCGCCGCCGTAACGGGCAACCACGTCGCTTTTGCGCTTGAGTGAGTGTTTCAGCACTCTGGCAACTTCGACAAGCACCATATCCCCTGCCAGATGTCCGTAGGTATCGTTGACGTTTTTAAAGAGGTCGATATCGCAGATAATCAGGGCCAGACGTACATGGTGACGCTCCGCCAGTTTCCACTGTTCACTCAAATGTTCATGAAAAAAACGGCGGTTGGGCACATCGGTCAAGGCATCCGTAACGGAGAGTTTTTCAAGCTGTACATTCGCCGCCTCAAGGGCCTGAGTGCGCATGCGAACCTTCGCTTCAAGCGTGGCATTTGCCTCATCCAGGGCTGTCGAATAGGCGGCGATCCGCTCGATCATGGCGCTGATGGCATTGCGAATGACACCCACCTCATCCCGCCGCTGCGTCGGAGTAATCGTGATCGTGTTGTTTTTGGGATCATACGCTTTAACCTGTTCACTGAGTTCTCGAAGCTGCCGAAGTTCACGCCGAACAATCAGCAGGAAAAGGATCAATGCCAACAGGGAAATAATAACGATCTTGATGAGCACCATGCGGTACTCTTTAATTAGCTGCTGATAGTCATCATCCAGGAAATAGATACGGATGGTTCCAAGCAGCATCCCGCTGAGAGAATCGGTGATACGTTCTTCCGTATAGTTGAACCCCGTACGTTCCCTGTTATCCGCTTTCACTCCCGGCAGGGTGTACCGGTAAAGCGCTTCACCGCCGCTGGATTCAAGTGTCAAAGCCGCGATGTCACTGTTCTGGGTTACGATCTGTTCAAGATAGATACGGTTGGCATCTTCAAGTCCGAATGCGAGATTCAATCCGATGACCGGGGCTATCGTCTCTACCAGCAGACGGTTTTTTGCAGCTTTGGACTGTTCAAACTGTGCAATCATCTTCTGGGAAAGTTCATACTGCTGAAACTGTGCAATGAAAATGGCAAAAATTGCAGCACTGAAAATGATCTTGAATTCGATCCCGAAACGTGGTTTCACGGCTGCTTCCCTTCATAAACTTTTGA
>JBNLFL010000025.1:0-224185 GCA_050305515.1 Sulfurimonadaceae bacterium | reverse complement strand
TGATCTCAAACGTTCTCAAAATGCCTTCAACCCGAAGGATCCCGAAGCTCTTTCGATGCCTCTCATCGTTTGTGGACGGGAATTATAGGAGAAATTGAAACCAATGTCAAGAGGTTTCCGAAAGAAATTTTTGGAAATTGTTCTTTTTCTTAGTTTTTATTCCAAAAGATGCACGTAGCCAGTCTCTGGTTCTATTGCGATTACAACCTTTTCGCTTTGCGATGCAGTAGAACAATCATTAACACTGCACAGTGTGATACGACATTGATTAACAATTAAACGATTGGCGGGATAAGCACTGCTATAGTTATGAAATGCTCCGCGTAGTGGACGTCCTAAATGATCGAATGCAATGCGCTGACTTGGATTTGCTCCTCCTGTGTGACACGAACGGCTCATATCGATATCTTTTACATCATATTTCTCTCCCAAGCGCAATTCATCCATTGACTCTTCGTTAGCTGGATTGTTCTCATTATGTACGCACAGTATATTATTATAACCGCCCGAAAGAAATTGGCTGCCGTTTTGGGGATTGCGTGCCAGCTCGCTCTTATCCGGATTACCTGTACTTTTTCCAGACGTTCCGGGCCGATCAGAAAAGATTGAATAGGCCCATACATTTGGAAATGTTGCCGTTGGACACCGCGATGTAAAAGTGATATTTTGATAGAAGCGTATCTGCCAACGTCGTTTATACCAGTACTGATCTAACATATCGAATCTATCATCCACCATTGCAAGATGTTGTGTGTATCTAATGTGTGTCACAACTTGCAATGCAGCTTCATACAGTGTATCGCGTTCCAGTTTAGGCATTAAAACTGCAGCCAATATCCCGGCAACAACCATGACAAATACAAGTTCAATAAGGGTGAAAGCCCGTTGCATCAGTAGCCTTTTCAAAGGTGATGCGGACGATTATATCAAAAGAAGAGAAAAAATAATAAAATCTGTTAGCTACAATACAGAAGAGATTAAATCTCTTCTGCTTTTTCGACATTGTAAAGAATATCATCCATAGGATGGCGATACATCGGCATACCCAGACGTTTCTCATCAAGGATATGTCCAATGAAACCGATAGAACGACCCACTACGAAGAATGCGTTCAGTGCACCGGCATCGATGAAACCGTCGATCTCTTTTTCAGAATAACCGAGTGAACGCCACATATCAACCATCAAAATACCGATCGTACCGTCAACGTTCAGAATCAGGTTGTCTTTTTTAGACGTAGTCAGTTTTTCAACTTCAAGCGCATACTCAAGCAGCGGTGTTGAAGGGAAAAACTCTGCTGCGTATTTTTTCAGGCCGCTGACACGAAGATCAGGATTACGAACCGATTTAATACGGTGGCCGATACCTGAAATCGGTTTACCCTCTTTTTTCATATAGCTGATGAATTCAGTCGGACTCATACCATTGTCATAAGCATATTTGAAATATTTTGCAGCATCATCAATAGCGCCGCCGAAACGTGGACCGATTGTCAAAAGACCGGTCACGAGTGAACTGATGACATCCTTGCCTGCACGGGCGGTAACTTTTGCATTGTGTGCACCGGAAACCGCAGGACCGTGATCGGCAACGGTTTTGATAACTGTTTCAATGTAATCGGTTGCCCATTTGGGATAGCGTTTTTTGAACCAGAGCAGAGACATAACATCACCGATACCAAAACCGGTATCCGGTGTTGCGACAGAACTGATTGGGAACCCTGCATAAGTCGCTTCATCACCGCGATCATCGGAAATCGTACAGATAAACTGCTTCGCACGGCGGATTTTCGGTACTTCACGAAGTGCCGGTTCTTCAATTTCGCTGATCGTACCCTCATTGAGAAGTTTTGTATAGACTTCATTGATCTTTTCGGGAAGATCATTGAATGATGCCGGTACATAGATACCTGCTTCCGCCATTGCCGCATTTTTTGAAGCCGCGGTTTCAGCATCAGCATTGGCAGACGCACCCGCGTGACCGAATTGGACACCGGAGCTAAAATGTTTGGCAATCGTACCGATACACCATGCGATGATAGGTTTGGTGATTTTTCCGGATTTGACTGCTTCGATAACCTTGTACTCTTCAGTACCACCGACTTCACCCAGAAGAACCATATATTTGACTTGCGGATTGTTCTGCATGCGCAGCAGGTTATCAATAAAGACCGATCCGACGAAACGGTCACCACCGATAGCAACACCCTCTGCAATACCGTCAGCATTAATTGAAATGATGTTGGAAAGCTCGTTAAAGAGACCACCGGAACGTGTTACCAGACCACAAGAGCCCGCGCGGTGCAGTTTGGAATTGATAATATTTTCAATCGTACCGCCGACGTTTGCAATTTTAAATGCACCCGGAGCAATACCGCCAACTGTAGCAGGTCCGATAACCGTAACGCCCATATCACGTGCCGCCTGATTCATCTTCCGCGCCAGACGCTCGGGAATCCCCTCTGCAGTGACCATGACAGTTTTAAACTGACCCTTGATATTGATAGCTTCCATGGTGACATCATAAGCCGTACGGAACGAAGCAAAGTTCAGAAGAACATCCGCATTCGGGTGGGCTTTTGCCGCTTCGGCCGTAGTGCGGTAAAGCGGCACCATGATTTCATCCGGTCCGTAGAAAAATTTCTCGAACAGATTGTTTGAAGTAGGAGCTACAATCGCTGCTACGGATGGTTTCTCACGGTTGATGACATAGTCGTAATCAAGCATACGTTGAATCGCGCTGGCATTGTTGTTCCAGAAAATAGCCTGTGTATCTTTAGTAAATAGTGCACCCATTGACTTCTCTCCTTATTTCTCTAGTGCCATACGCACAATGTCGGTTACGTGAGTTTCAGGCCCATACACTTCAATGTAGAGTCCGAGACGGTCTGCCGCTTCTTTAATATCTTTAAGACCTTTTTCATAGTTCGGTCCGCCGCGGCGTACATAAATACGTGTATTGTGCGCTTTCATTTTTTCAGCGTACGTTTCAAATGCCTGAATGATTCCCGTAAAAGTTTTTGCCACGTCGGTGAAGTTTGCAATCGCACCGCCGATAATAAGAATCTTGTCACGGCCTTTGGCATCTTTATGACGTGTCATCAGATCAAGAACGGTTTCAGCATAAAACTTTGTCTCTCCCGTAGTCGGTCCGCCGGAGTATTCCCCGTAGTTGGCAAGATCTTTGACATCGCCGGAAAGGTCTGCAATGGTATCTGCATAAACAACTGAGGCGCCGCCGCCTGCGACCATCGTCCAGATGCGGCCCATGGGGTTTAGAACTGTCAGCTTGAGTGATGCACCCGATTTTGCGTCTGCTTCGGAAATTGCTTTTTCTTCCGGTGACTGATCTTCCATTCCAAATGCTGTTGGATACTCAATATCTCCCCACGCATCGGCCATCATAAAGCCTGCCGTATCATCAAGACGTGCGACAAGGTCAAGAATTGCCATATCATTATTAGCCAGCATGACGATCGGGTTGATTTCGAGGTATGCAAAGTTCATATCGCGATAGAACTTGAAAAACTGTATTGCGAATGACGTAAAGCTCTGGCGGTTTGCTGCCGGGATGTCAGCAGGTACGTTAGCTTTAATGGCATGTTCCATATCGGCATCACTCATCGTAATCGGGATATGGACTTCATTGACTTTTTCGTCCCAGCCCTCTTCTACTTCCATACCGCCTTCTGCAGACATGTAAAGAACATCATCTTCACCGACAGTGGTTGCGGAGATGTAGTACTCCTGCTCCTGTGTGTGCGGCGTAAACGGTTCTACAACAAAATGTGTCAGTTGACCGTGTTGTCCGGAAAGCAGTGTTGTTGTCCGTGACATCTTTTCGTCGATCCATGCAGCGGCTTCATCCAGAGTAACATCTCCTGGCTTATTGGTTCTAAACAATACCAGATCGTTTTTACCCCGTTTTCCGAAAAGCATATCGGGTTTTGCGACCAGCGGCTCCTGATTCAGCCACTCAAACCCGTGTTCTTTTGCCTTTGCTTTCAGTTCGGCACCGCTGGTGACCAGTACCGATTTGAATCCATAGTGAAAACCACTGAAGTATTTGTTCCAGTGCTTCGCGAAAATTGCTTTGCCGTCGTATTCACGAATCGCTCTTTGAGCCATTGCAACCCCTTCATCTAATTAAAGTTTGACGAAGATTATAGCATGGGCACTCTGCGCGATTACTTGGATTGATAATATGGACTGCCCAAATCAATTATTTGGGTATTTTTGTAACAAATCTGCTATAAATAGGCGTTTCTCTGTAGTAAATTGTAACATTTAAATCATCAGTATCCTGTTGTTGCTGCGTCAGTACATAGGTATCGCACTGTGTAATGCCGTAATATTTCAGGCGCAGCTGCATCGCGCGGTTTTTTGTATCGATGCAATTGATATTTGCAGCTTTGAGCTGTTGCGAAAGTTCACCTGCCACATGCATGCGATAGGCGAAATGGTGCGATGCAACAGGTAAAAAACAGTAAATGACCTTATGGAAAAAAACGACGATAACATTCAATAAAAGAAGTGTCAGGGCTACCGCAAACCAGATGCGGTATTTTTTTCTGTACTGACGCAGACGAACCCGGTAAGAGTGAAAGAAGTTCTGCATGGCAAGCGGCAGTGCAGCCATCAGATACGGTGCGAAAAGTTCCACTTCAATACGCTGACGGAATGAGAAGAGCAGCGACATCAACAGACCCGCAGCGGCAATGTAAAAAAGCTGATCACGCGGGCCGAAAAAACTGCGGCGGTAGAGAACATAAAAAAGATATAGAAAGATAATAGGTGAAAAAATCGTTGCATAGATTCCGAGGGTATCGAGGAAAGCCCCCTGAGGCAGTCCGCTGACATCAAATCCATAAAACAGCAAAGTCACAAGGAACAATGCTCCGTAAAGTAACAGCAATTTACTTTCACGCCGTTCTGCCGCATAAAAAGTCATACCCAGATAGAGCAGCATAAAGCTCTCATCGACCAGCATCAGAAGCGGCAGTAAAAAAAATGAGACTTGCTGATAACGCTGATACATGTAAAGATAGAGCATGAGAAAAAAGAGAACCAATCCTGCGTCATCGACCAGGATCGCCGCACTGCTGACACCGGGCAGCAGCATATATACGGCGGCGAGCCAAAGCCGGTCACGCTCGTAGCGTGAATAGGGCTTGGCAAGGGAATACAGCAGCAGTGTTGATCCTACATGTAAGAGAATCATAGGCAGACGAAGAGCAAAATCGTTTTGTCCAAAAAGAGTGGTTGAAAAATTAATAATGTAGTGCAGAAGCGTCCGGGCTTCAAAAAAGATGGCTGCTTCGTGGTAACTGATTGAAAGATCGGGGATCTTGAGCATCAGTATCGCGGCATCGACTCCCAGCAGCACAAATAAGAGGATGCGAAATGTCATAGTTTCAAAAAGTTATCCAGAATCTCATGTCCGAATTCACTCATGATCGATTCGGGATGAAACTGTACTCCGTAAATGGGTCTGTCTTTGATTTTAAGTGCCATGATCTCATGATCGTCACTGCTGTAAGCCGTTGGAACGATGACATCGGGCAACGCCTCTTTTTCAACAATGAGCGAATGGTATCGCGTCGCCGTAAACATTTCCGGCAGCTTATCGAAGATGGCACACTCTCCGGTTCGCTGCATGAGCGAAGTTTTGCCATGCATCATGTTCTTTGCCTGCACGACGTTACCGCCAAAGACCTGTGCAATACTCTGATGACCCAGACAGATACCCAAAATTGGCAGCTTGTCTTTAAAATAACCGATCACTTCCAGCGTCACACCGGCGTCATCGGGCGTTGCAGGACCCGGAGAGATAATAATCTTCTCGGGATGGAGCGCGATTATCTCTTCGAGTGTCAGTTCGTCGTTTCGGATGATCTTCAGATTGGCACCGAGTTCGCGGCAGTACTGAACGATATTGTAAGTGAAGCTGTCGTAGTTATCTATCATTAAAACCATGATATGTAGGCTCTTTCTATTTAAATCTGCCGACATTATAGCGCAGTCAATATGAGTCGGGAGCCGCTTGAAAAGAGACATAAGTACCCAAATGAGCAAAATTCAGGTATACTAGCACCACTGAAAGACAAATATTGATTCATCTATAGCCTGCTTTTTATTGATAACTTCACGTTAGTCATACAATTCATTCTACAGAGTGCTCCATTTTTTATCTTCCATCTATACATACAAAAAGGAATTGCTATGGCAAATCAAATGCAGGGAACCGTTAAATGGTTCAATAATGAAAAAGGCTTCGGATTTATCCAACAGGAAAACGGGGACAAAGATCTTTTCGTACATTACCGTCAGGTCAACAGCAACGGTTACGACCGTGTTTCACTTGATGAAGGTCAGAAAGTCTCTTACGAAATCGGTCAGGGCCAAAAAGGTCCACAGGCTGAAAACGTCACTATTCTTTAAACGTCTGCCACATCCATGCGCATGAAAGAGGCAACTCTTCGGCGCATCTCAAAGGGACACCATGCAAAGCAAAGACGAAGTACTAAACGCATTGCAAGAAGGCAAAAAACTCTACAGCAGTGTTACCGGATTCCATTACCAGAACATTGATGGAAAGCTTCACAGCAAACACAGTGAAAAAAGCGAATGGAAAGAGAGCGAACTTCTCTTTGATTTTCCGCCGTCATGGCTGAATCTGAGTTAATAACCTGCCCCATCTTTGCCTTCAGGCATCGACAGGCCATTGAAACGCTCAAATGCACCGATGCAAAAGCGCATCATACATCTTGCTCATCACCGGTGTTGCAACACCCAATCGCATCCCTTCACGCACCACATATCCGCTCAAACTCTCCAGTTCCGTACGACGATGATTCTGAAAATCAAGATGCATGGATGTCGAGGCGTCTGCGGGAAGTTTTGAAGCGGTATCGAGCGCTTTGCTGACCTCATCATTCACATCGATTCCTTGCGCCGCCGCCACTGCCGCTATCTCATCAAGCAGGGTTTTCGTAATGGAATAGTGCTCCTCGTAAACCGCTTTGATACGCGTATCAAAATAGGAGGTCAGTGTTGCGAAGGCGCTAATGAAAAGATATTTCTTCCATAACGCCGTTTCAATCGCATCCTCACGCCGTATTCGCAAACCGGCATCCTGAAAAAGGTGCTCAAGGAACAGACTCTCGCCGATGTAGCGCCGGGAACCGAACACCAAAGCAAAAACCTTCCCTTTTTTCCGAATGACACCGGGTGATTCGATATGCGCCAGAATATACACTGCGGCATTGATGATCTTCGCATCGACACACGCTTCAAGAATCCGGGCGTTGTCAACGCCGTTGGCCAGTGGCATAATGACCGTATCGGGACGAATGGCCGAACGCATCGACATGATGGCATCTTTGATGTCGTAACTCTTGACACAGCAGAGGATCAGATCAAACGTTCCTTCAACCGCGTCGGGAGGGCAGACTTTTAAAGGTTTTGCAGTAAACTCCGAATCATCTTCAACGACACAAATACCCGAATCTTTAACCGCTTGGGCATGTGCTCCTCTGGCAATAAAAACGATCTCCTGTTTTTTTGTTTCCAAAGCCTGAAGCGTACAGAGTTTCGCACCGATATAACCGCCTACGCCTCCGATACCCAACACGGCGATACGCATTTTTCATCCTTTAGTGTCAGTAATGCAATTTTGGATTATAGCGCTTTCATGGAAGAGACAGGGGAGTGTTTTAGTGGCGTATGGCATTCTCGCGCTGCAACCCGATTGGCTGCCAGCGCATCAGCCGCATAGACGATTCATTTTTTTAAAAATGAATCGCTATTTGATTTTTGATACGGCAAAAGAGAGCATTGCCGCAAGACCGCCGATAAGAAAACGTACAAGATTGTAGGTAACCTTCATAGCCAGATCCTTTCGTTGTGATGAAAAAGATCATACCATAATAACTACAGATAATTATTAATATTATTACTAGTAATGTTAATAACGTAAAAATGCAAAATAAACCCGGCTTAGAGCTCCTCAAGCTCAGCAATGCGGCGCATACAGTGAAATGCCGCCTCTTCACGCGATTCCTGACGTGCCGCGTCATGTAAAAGCCTGTACTTTTCAATCATTACATGTAAAAGAATGCGATCCTCAGGAGCGGACTCATGAAGCGCTTCAAGCGAGCGCACTTGCAAAACAAGCGTTGCTTTTTCCGGTTCACTGCCAAAATGCACAAGATTCTCTTTGATCATGCCTATCTCATGAGCTTTCAACATCCGTAGCCACAGATCGTAGGCCGCGGCACACTCCAGACTCTCGTCAAACCCGTGCAACGCGGCAAAAAGTGATTTTTTCATAACAAGCGATGAAGGCATCATGACGTTCTGCTCCAAAGCGCGTTCATAAAGATTGCCCTGCACCGTGTTGCTGGTTGAGACGTTACATGTACGCTCTTTTTTATGAAAACCGGCATGGACTTCGAGCTTTCGGGGCAGCCATGCATCAGCAGCGTCTAAAAAGGCGATCCACTCCGACTCGGCCATAAAGACGCCGTTGTTGTATGACGCAGCCTGACCCATCGGTTTTTGGCGCAGTAAAATAACCTCGCCGTACATTTTGGCCACTTCAGAGGTCGCGTCATTGGAGCCGTCATCGACTACAATGATCTCTTTGGGCGTATAGGTCTGCGAAAGTACGGACTCAATGGCACGCCCGAGGGTCTCAACCGCATTACGGGCGTAGATGATGACCGAAACGTCGATTACCACACCTTTATTTCATGATAGAGGCTGTCGCGTTCTACCGGCGTGAAACCGCTGTTTTTGATCAGTGCGACAAACTGTTTCAGGTCAATGCCATAAGCACTTTTGGCACCCGCGGCCGAGTTGATCGACTCGCGTTCGATCGTACCGTCAAGATCGTTGGCACCGAACTCCTGCGCCACAAGTGCCAGATTGACCGTCGAGGTGACCCAGTAGGCTTTGAGATGGGCCACGTTATCAAGCACGATGCGGCTGATGGCATAGGTTTTGAGGATTTCGTGCGCGGTAATGAACTCTTTGACATTGAGAAAGTTGTTTTCGCTTTGATACACCAACGGGATAAAAGCGTTAAAACCTCCGGTCTGATCCTGCAGATCACGGATGCGCATCATGTGGTCAATCCGGTGGGAGCGTTTTTCGACGTGTCCGAAAAGCATCGTAACATTTGACTCCCGGCCGCGTTCATGCCATTTGCGGTGAATCTCAAGCCACTGCTGCGAATTGACCTTCCCTTTGCAGATGTAGTCGCGTACGCCCTCGTCAAAAATCTCCGCACCGCCTCCGGGCATGGAATCGACACCGTATTCCACCATCAAATCGAGAATCTCGTCGTAACTTTTATGGTACTCCTCTGAGAGAAAGTGCACTTCCGCAGCGGTCAGTGCCTTTACATGTAAGGCCGGATATTTGCTCTTGATCTTTTTGAAGACTTCCAGATACCACTCCAGTCCCGTCTCGGGATTGTGCGCGGAGACGATATGCACTTCCTTGATGTCGCGCCCCACGATCCCGTCCACGATATCCATAATCTCTTCATGACTCATCGTGTAAGGTTTCGGATTTTTCCGGCTCGCCGAATAGGCGCAGAATTTGCAGACATCCTTGCAGACGTTGGTAGGGTTGATGTGGCGGTTGATGTTGAAATAGCTTTTGTCACCGTGGCGCGCACGGCGTTTTTCATCGGCCAGTTTTCCGAGTGCGAAAAGGTCCCAATCGTACAAAGAAAGCGCCTCGTCAAAACCGATGCGTTCCCCGCTGCGTATTTTCGATTCCAAATCCATCTGCACTGCCTTACTTTTTTTTGCAATTATAACCAACCGATCTTTTGAGCCAAAACTAATCAGAAATCTTTTTTACATGTAAAGCCCAGCGTGTATAATGGCAAATAAAAAGTGTCCGCATGCAGCTAGAAGAAAAAATAGAAGACCTCATCGAAAAAGGTGCACCCGATTTTCAGATTTCCAAAGTTTTCAAAGAGGAGATCAAAACCTACAAAGCTTCGCTTCAGGAGCTTTTCGAGGTCAATCAGGGCAAAGACTTTCTCGTACGCCACACCAAAAAGCTCGATACCATCATCTCGACCATGTACAAAACCGTCCTGCGCCGCACCTTTGGAAACTACCTGCCGATGCGCGGTTCCATTCCCCTCGCTTTTATTGCGCTGGGAAGCTACGGACGCGAGCAGCTTTGCGTGCACAGTGACATCGACCTGCTGATTGTCTATGAGCCCAACGAAGGCTACAACATTCAGAAAATCATCGAAAAGTTTCTCTACATCGTCTGGGATGCCGGACTCAAACTCGGACATCGCGTGCATGAAGTAAGCGACCTTTCCAAAGCCGCCATGGAAGACATCACCATCCGTACTTCCATGATGGAATCGCGCCTCATCATCGGTTCGCCCTTTACCTGGGGCGCGACACAGCGCCAGCTTAACAAGATTCGCTACACCGACCCCAAAGGCTTTATTCTCGAAAAGATTGAAGAGGCACACAAACGCCGCCGCAAATATCCCATCTCCATGCAGCCCAACATCAAAGAGAGCGTCGGAGGGCTTCGCGACTCACAGCTGCTTTTTTGGGTAGCCAAGACCATCTACGGTGTCAACAGCCTCAAAGAGCTTAGCGGAACACTTTTCCGTGAAGAGCGCTACCGGGAATACCGCATGGCCCTTGAGCTGCTTTTCCGGGTGCGCAGTGCCCTGCACCTTATCTCCAGCAAGCAGCAGGACCAGCTGATTATGGATCACATGCCGCGCATTGCCACCATGCTCGGTTTTCCGGATGAACGGCGTCTGGTGACAAAGGTGCTTGAAGCACAATGGCGCATCAACAACTTCACCCAAATCTTTGTCAAAAAGATGATTCGCCGCTATCTGGGGCACAGCTTCTCCGTTCAAAAGCTGCGTCAAAGCCGCATTGCGCCGAAAATCTATGCCATTGACGACCGCCTCTTCGCTTCTTCGAATATGGGTAATGAAAAAATAGAGACCCTTCTCGAACTGCTCTGCACACTCGAAGACAAAGTCTGGAAATTCGATCCGAGTTTTCTGGCGGCACTCACCTATTCACGCATTCGCCATCCGCACAAAAAGAGCACGCATCTGCTGATACGCAAACTTTTTGAACGCAAGAACCTCTTCTGTTTTCTCGAACTTTTCTACAATGCGGGAGTGCTGCATCAGCTCATCGGCGCCTTTCGCAAAGTCAACCATCTGCCGCAGTTTGACGGGTATCACCACTTTCCGGTCGATCTGCACTCCATCAAGTGTGTCGCCGCACTTGAAAACATTCAAGAACCCTTCATACTATCACTATACGAGCAGCTAACGCCGCGCCAGCAGACGATTGTCAAAATCGTCACCCTCCTGCACGACACGGGAAAAGGACGTATCAAAGACCACAGCGAAGTGGGCTCAAAGCTTGTGATTCCCTTCATGCGGCACCTCAACTTCAATGAGAACGAGCAGGCACTCTCATCCCTGCTGATTCGCTATCATATTCTGATGTCGGGCGTCGCTTTCAAAGAGAATATCTACCACGAAGAGAGCCTTTACAAATTCATGTCGAGCATTCAGAGTGCGGAAAATCTGAAAATGCTCTACGTCCTGACCTACGCAGACATCAATGGCGTGGGGCCGGGAGTTTATACCTCTTTCAACGGCAAACTGCTGCGCGAACTCTTTGACGGCGCGCTGGAAGTGTCTCAAAACGCGGGTCGTATCACGGATGCGACCAAGCGTCTTCGCATTGAAAAACGCATCAGCAACAATGAACGCTTTTTGCAGCTCTCGCGCATTCAGCAGAAAAAGATTCTCTCCGTCGAGTCCAATCTTTTCTTCTTTAAACGCAGTATCGACGAGATTCTCGACATCTGTGAGACGGCGCAACACGTTAACGGCTACCGCTTTAACATGAAAGTGGACAAAACCTTCAGTATCGAGATCTGGCGGAAAATACCTCTTAACCTTGGCTATCTGCTAGGAAGTCTGAGCTACCTCGATGTTGTGGGCATGGACATCATCACCCTCTTTGACGGTGTCAAGTATTTCAAGATCGAGTTTGCACTGATTCCCGCAGATGATACGCTCGATCAGATCGGCATCATCGTCGAGGAGTCTTTCGATATGAGCCTGAGCATTAAACTTAACCGACCCGTCATCAAAAAGGGTGAAATCTCCTTTGACTGCGAACACTCCAAAACCTACGCAGAGCTGATCGTCAACACCGCTAACCAAAAAGGTCTTCTTGCTTACATCATGCAGTGTTTCGAAGAGGTCAAGGCCAACGTGGCCACTGCGAAAATATATTCAACCAAGACAAAAGCGAACGACCACTTCTTAATAGAAAAACAGAACGGCGTGTGCGATAATGCCGAAAAAGTTATCGACATGCTCATCAAAGGAGTCAATTAATGTGTGGAATCGTTGGATACATCGGACCGCGTGAAACCAAAGAGCTGCTCATAGACGGACTGCGCGAGCTGGAGTACCGCGGTTACGACTCTGCCGGAATCGCCGTTTTGCAAAATGGAAACTTCAAGAGCTTCAAGGCGCTGGGAAAGCTCATCAATCTTGAGGAAAAGTGCAGCGGTTTCACTACTGAAGGCTTTGCCGTGGGCATCGGCCATACGCGCTGGGCGACGCACGGCAAGCCGACCGAACTCAACGCCCACCCGCACATGGGTCAAAGCTCCTACGTCGTCCATAACGGCATTATCGAGAACTATCAGGAGCTCAAACGGGAGATGATCGCAGCGGGCAAGCACTTTCTTTCCCAGACCGACACGGAAGTCATCGTCCACCTGTTTGAATACTATCTCGACGCCGGAAACGCTCCTTTTGACGCGTTTAAACTGATGATGGAACGGCTGGAAGGCGCTTTTGCCATTTTGCTTGTCACCACTTCATGCAGCGATCAGATCTTTTTCGCCAAGCACGGTTCCCCGCTGATTATCGGCACCAATAAAGCGGGTGAGAAATTTTTCGGTTCTTCCGACGCGGCGCTCATTGGAAAAAGCGAACAGGTGATCTACCTGCAAGACGGCGACTTCGGTTTTATTTCTCCCGACACCATTACCCTTTATGATGCCAACAACACGCTTCAGACGCCGCAATTTGCCACCCTGCCCGAATCGAAACTCTCCGCGCAAAAAGAAGGCTACCGTTTCTTTATGGAGAAAGAGATCTACGAGCAGAAAGATGTCATTGCCGATACGCTGCTGGGGCGCCTGAGCGACGAAGGCATCCGTTTTGACGAGCTTGATGCCTCACTCTTTGAAGGCATTAACACCATCACATTCTGCTCCTGCGGCACCAGTTATCACGCAGCACTGACTGCCAGCTACCTTTTTGAGCGCCACGCCAAAATCGAAACGCAGGTCGCTTTTGCCAGCGAATTCCGCTACCGCGAACCGCTGCTGCGCAAAGATGCGCTCTTTGTCGTCATCAGCCAGAGCGGCGAAACGGCCGATACGCTCGAGAGTCTCAAAATGGCCAAGGCTGCCGGACTCAAAACGCTTGCCATCTGCAACGTGGACAACTCCTCCATGGTGCGCCTTGCCGATGCCACCATTCTGACACGCGCGGGCATCGAAAAAGGGGTCGCTTCAACCAAAGCGTTCGCCACGCAGGTAGTGGTGCTGTGGATGCTCTCGCTCTACCTGGCCAAAACCAGAGAGAGTATGAACGGCACGCAGATTCAAAACGAGATCGCCGTGCTGCGCGAAGTCCCGGCAAAAACCGCCGTGAGCGACACCCTGCACGAACGGCTGCACCGCCTGAGCAAACGCTACCTGCACGGACACGGCTTTTTCTTCATAGGCCGCGACGTTTTCTACCCGCTCGCACTCGAAGGGGCGCTCAAACTTAAAGAGATCAGCTACCTCCACGCCGAAGGCTACCCCTCGGGCGAGATGAAACACGGTCCCATCGCACTCGCCGATCCGGAGCTCTTTACCATCGCCCTGCTCCCGCGTCATATGCTTTATGAGAAAGCCAAAAGCAACGTCGAAGAGCTCAGCGCCCGCGACGCGACCATCTGCGCCATCAGCCCGCTGCCATTTGAAAAGGCCGACGATTACATTCCCATCGCAGAGAGTAGCCACTACATGCTGGAGTTTTTCGAGATGATGGTGGTACTGCAACTGCTGTCAATGGAAATCGCCATCCGCCTCGGCAACGACGTGGACATGCCCAGAAACCTCGCAAAAAGCGTTACGGTGGAGTAAGGGCGACCTTCTCCACTACCTCTTATACCAACACCTGACACACCTTTTCCCGCGCTTTACATGTAAAGAGAAATAATTTCAAGAAAAAGAGCGTAAAATCTCTGAAAATATTTCATTTTGTGAAATTTTAAGTTCATAAGGAGACTTCAAATGATAAATAAAACAGTTGTTGGCTTAACAATATTAGGTTTCATAATGAATGGCTGCGTTAGTAGTACTACTAACCAAATGACTGTTCAAAATCAAACCTTTGAAAAACAAAAAATGCCAACGAGACTATATAAAACGATATCCACTCAAGATTCAGATTTTTATGAATCGAACTGGGCTGGAGAAAAAGGAAGAAGTATTGCATTAAACTCAATAAGACTTTATTCTGACATATTGCAAGCATTTAAACAAAATTGTGGGTTTGAGCAAAATGATCTGGTTGAAACACGTGTTGTTTCACATAAACCTCCTGTGTTTTATGAAGTATGGATATTTCAAGATCAATTATCAAAAAGAAAAGATAAAACATCTGGATTATCAGTAGTATTAACCCAGTTTCCAAATGATGGTGGCGTGGATATAAATTTTTATGGTAAATGCCATAGTGATGAACCTTTACGATTTATCATGGGGAAATAAACTATAAAAGTAGCGAACAGGAAATTGAAAAACTCATTGACAAAATGACAACATCGAGCATACAGGTGTATTACAGAAAAGCGTTCTGATCAGCACAATGCTCATTCATGTTTTCCATAGAAAAGAGAAAAAGAGTTCAAGTAATACCAATACCTCTTCTCCATTCCAAATATCTCTATTGGAAATGAATATATATATGCTTACATGTAAAACCACATCAAAAAAAGGAAACAAATGGCAGCATCCTGTGCAAACCCGCCAAAAGACAAAAAGGCCTATGCTGAATCGGTAGGAAAGATTCTGGTAAAAAATTACGGCAAAAAAAAGTACTACTCAGTCCCGGAAGTGCAAAATGCGGCAAAAACAGCGTCTGCGGTTGACTGGCATTGCTGGGCCATGTGCCTGTACGTGTCACCCGGAGAATTTGATGCCTATCATCAATCGACAGGCGAAGTATGCGACTATACCGCTATGAGATCGGAAATGGCTTCCGCTTTGACCGACAATAGCTCGCCTTCCTGGTTTGATGCGGAGTTGTCATGGCTCGAATGGCCCGATTTCAATTTTTCATCAGTCTTTGACTGAGTTTGTATTCGTTGGATTTTTATAAAGGCTTACATGTAAAGCGTTACATGTAAGCCGAGAGGTTAATGACAGCCGCAGCCTGTACCGCAGCTCTCTTCGGCAGTTTTTGCCTGAGGCTGCTGTTGCGGTGTCGAGCAGGCGGAGACGCCCGGAGGTGTGGTAGGCTGAATGGCCTGATTGTCCACGCCGCCCTCTTCGTTGATCTTTTCGATCTGCGCCCACATATCTTCAGCGGCAGCCATGTAGCGTTTGGCCGTTTCGGACTCTGGAGCAAAATAGACAATCGGTTTACCGCTGTCACCGCCCTGACGGATGGAAGGCTCGATGGGAATGCGTGCCAGAATCTTGGTATCGAACTGATCGGCCATCGGCTGTGTGGTGCCCATGCCGAAGATGTCATACTCCACGCCGGTATCCGGTGCAATGAAGCCGCTCATGTTCTCGATAATCCCTGCAATGGGAATGTGGAGTTTTTTAAACATGTCGAGCGAACGTTTGGAATCATCGAGTGAGACCATCTGCGGCGTTGTCACCGTGACACCGAGCGTTACCGGAACACTCTGTGCGAGTGTGAGCTGCGCGTCACCGGTTCCCGGAGGCATGTCGATGACCAGAACGTCCAGATCCGACCAGAGGATATCGCGCAGGAACTGCTCAATGGCTTTCATGATCATCGATCCGCGCCAGATAAGCGATTGGCCCTCTTCCATCAGCGACCCCATGGACATCATCTCGATGCCGTAGGCTTTGATCGGAAGTACTTTGTTGCCTTCGATTTCGGGTTTGACATCTTCAACACCCATCATTCGCGGAATGTTCGGCCCGTAAATGTCTGCGTCAAGCAGACCCACTTTTTTGCCCTGCATGGCCAGCGCCACCGCGAGGTTGACGGATGATGTGGATTTGCCCACACCGCCCTTGCCGGAGCTGATCATCACGAAGTTTTTCACGTGCGGCGCAATGTTTTTGCCTTTTGACGAACTCTCGCGCGGAATCTTTGGAGCATTAATGTTCACGTTGACACTGGTTGCACCGGCACGTTTAAGCTCTTCGGTCGCTTCCATGGTGATCTGGTGTGCGACTTCCGGCGCACTCGATGTAATCTCGACCGTTACCGAAACGGCGCCGCCGTCGATGGCGATGTCCTTGACAAATCCGAACGTTACGATATCTTTCGTAAAGCCGGGATAGGTCACTTTTTTCAGAGCATTTTCAACAAGTTCTTTTGTCATATCTATCCTTTACATGTAATGATTTAGCTGGCGCTTTTGGCTTCAGCCGCAATCTTTGCGATTGCTTCGGGGTTTTCCATAATTTCCTGCGTGATCTTGTAGGAGCAGAATTTCGGTCCACACATGGAGCAGAACTCCGCCTCTTTGAAGACATCCTGCGGTAGGGTCTCATCATGGTACTCACGGGCACGTTCGCTATCGAGTGCCAGTTCAAACTGTTTTTCCCAGTCAAAGGCGTAACGGGCGTCGCTCATCTCGTCGTCAATATCGCGCGCGCCTTTGCGGCCGCGGGCGATGTCTGCCGCATGCGCCGCAATTTTATAGGCGATGATCCCTTCGCGGACATCGTTCGCATTAGGCAGGCCAAGGTGCTCTTTGGGTGTGACGTAACAGAGCATGGAAGCGCCGTGCCATCCACCCACGGCAGCACCGATAGCGGAGCTAATATGGTCGTACCCCGCCGCAATGTCAGTCACTAGCGGTCCCAGAATGTAAAATGGTGCTTCGTGGCAGAGTTCGCGCTGAATCTTCATGTTGCGTTCAATCTGATTGAGCGGCACGTGACCCGGCCCTTCAATCATAACCTGAACGTTTTTCTCCCAGGCACGCAGGGTGAGCTCTCCCAGAACCTTCAGCTCGCCCAGCTGGGCATCGTCACTGGCATCGGCCAGACATCCCGGACGGAGTGAATCGCCCAGAGAGAGCGACACGTCATAGCGGGCGCAGATGTCAAGAATGTCATCGTATGCCGTATAAAAAGGATTCTCGCGGTGATAGTGCATCATCCACGCCGCCATCAGGCTTCCGCCGCGGCTGACGATACCCATTTTGCGTTTGGCCACTTTGGGCATGGTCTCAAGCAGGAAACCCGCATGAATGGTAAAGTAGCTCACCCCCTGCTGCGCCTGACGCTCAAGCACTTCAAGCATCTTTTCAATGCTGAGATCCTCGATCTTGTTGTTCACGTCGTGCAGAATCTGGTAAATGGGAACCGTACCGATGGGAATTTTCGAATTGGCGATAACCGCTTTTCGGATCTCGTCAAGATCACCGCCGGTGGAGAGGTCCATGGCCGTATCCGCTTTATAGTGCTGTGAAACCTGCACTTTTTCAATCTCGCCCTGTATGTCAGACGCAAGTGCGGAAGAACCGATATTGGCATTGATCTTGCAGCGTGCCGCAATACCGATTGCCATGGGTTCAAGTGAGGTGTGATTGACGTTGGCCGGGATAATCAGACGGCCCCGTGCAATCTCGCTGCGTACCAGTTCGGGGTCCAGATCTTCGATCTTGGCGACATAGGCCATCTCTTCGGTAATGATCCCCTGTTTGGCATAATACATCTGGGTACGCACGCTGTCATTTTTGCGTTTTTCAACCCAAGAAGCTCTCATAATATCTCCTTAAAACTCCGGCGCCGATTTTTGAAATGCCGTCAGCCGGTATCTTTCGCGTAATATATTAAGCTTGACCAAAAAACAGACCTTTCAAAAAAGTTCACCCGATATTTTCAAATTTTTTTAAGACGTGGTTCGAGTATCCGAAATGGTACACAAACAAGATAAAAAAAAGCTTTTTGGTGTATAATTTCGTAACAGTTTTCCGTAAACAGGAGAAAATTTGTCTGATTTAACGCTGATCCTGCTCGCTGCGGGTGATTCGAGTCGTTTTAAACTTCCTGTGAAAAAACAGTGGTTGCGTATTGGTCATGATCCGCTATGGCTTTTTGTTACCAATAGACTCAAGAAAAGTGATTTTTTTAAAGAAATTATCATTACCGCCCATCCCGATGAAGTCGCATTTATGCAGATGCTTTCACCCCTGAGTATTGTCGCAGGCGGCAGCAGCCGGCAGGAGTCGCTGCGCCATGCGCTGACTCAGGTCGAGACACGCCATGTGATGGTTACCGACATTGCCCGCGCCTGCATTGACATGGAACTGCTTGAACGTCTCATAGCCCATGCCGACGATGCCGATGTGATCGTACCGGCACTTTCGAGTACCGACACCATCGTCTATGAAAACGAAACCATCGACCGCAATGCGGTGATGCGCATTCAGACGCCGCAGCTCTCCCGAACTGACGCGCTTCGCAAGGCACTCGATACCGACACCCTTTTTACCGATGAAAGCAGTGCCATCGTTGCCTCGGGCGGAACGCGCCTGATTGTTCCGGGTGATGAAGAAGCGCACAAAATCACCTATGCCCACGACCTGCTGCGGCTTTCCTGTTTGCAAGCCCCCGCCTCGGCTACCCTCGTAGGAAACGGCTTTGACGTCCATGCCTTTGAGGCCGGAAAGCCGATGGTCCTCGGCGGTGTGAACATCGACGCACCTTTCGGCTTCAGGGCCCACAGCGACGGCGATGTTGCCATTCATGCGCTCATTGACGCCTTGCTGGGAGCTGCCGGCATGGGCGACATCGGAATGCTCTTTCCCGACAGCGATAACCGTTATAAAGGCATCGATTCCAAAGAACTCTTACATGTAACGGTAGAAAAGTTGTATGCTTTCGGATTCGGCATCACCAATGTTGATCTGACCATCATGGCGCAGACACCGCGTCTTGGAGCTTACAAACAGGAGATGCGTCACGTGCTTGCCTCCCTGCTCGGCCTCACACCGGGTCGGGTCAACATCAAGGCGACTACAACGGAAAAACTCGGTTTTATCGGCCGCGAAGAGGGCGTTGGCGTTATGGCCACAGCCTCATTACACTATTTTGACTGGACACAACAATGAGAATACTGATTTTAGAAAACGAGATCTATCTGGCTCAGAGCATCTCAGCCAAACTGACCGAACTGGGGCACCAGTGTGACAACTACAGCAGCATCAAGGATGCCTTCAAGGGAACCGCCTACGATGTCGTCCTGCTCTCAACCAACATCAACGGTCAGGATTTTTACCCTATCATCGACGCCTACAAAGATTCCGTCATCATTTTGATGGTCTCCTATATTTCCAACGATACCGTTTCCAAACCGCTCAGTGCCGGAGCAAAAGACTACATTCAGAAGCCGTTTATGATTGAAGATCTCATCCGGAAGATCGATCACTTTCAGGATTATGAGCGTCTCAAGCGCCTCAGCTCAACCTATGAGCGCTATCTCAACCATACCTTCAATAATGTCGCCATCGACAGCGAACTCGCTTCTGCGACCCTGCCGCTTTTCATCTCCAGCAACAATCAGAAGCAGAGCGACGCCTTCGCGTTTAAATACGCGGCTGAGCGTAAACGTACGCTCTACTTCATTTCACTCACCTCTATCGACGCACTGCACCAGATTACTACGGTCGCACCTTCGGCAATCATCTACATCACCGATTTTCAGGCGCTTAAGAAGAGCGATTATCCGACATTCTTCAATCTGATCGCCAACCGTCAGGTGATTGTCGCCAGTACGGAAAAAATCACCGATGTCGATTACCGCGTCGTAGAGCTCAAGAGCCACAACCAGCTATTTGAACAGGGTGACATTCTCCCTATTGAAGATTACGTTAAATATATCGTTCTGAATTACCAGCACAAATTCCCCGATACCGAACTTTCAAAAAAACTGGGAATCTCGCGTAAAAGTCTTTGGGAAAAGAGAAAGAAATATGGCATCGTCAAGAAAAAATAGAGCCCTGTTCATTGATGAACAGGCCATTTCGGCACTGGGACTGCTCAAAGCGGGTCTGCTTTACCCTGTTACGGAGCTTATGAACGAAGCGCAGATGAAAGCCATGTGCGAAAGCAAACTGGTTGACGGCATCAGCTTCCCCTTCCCGTTCCTGCTCGCTCCCAACGGCAAAGTCAATGAAGAGGTATTGACCTCAACCACGACGGGAGAGATTCTCGATCTTGTCTGCAACCGCGAAAAAGTCGGTGAGCTCTGTGTGGACGAAGTTTTCGAAATCGATGCCAAAAAACGGCTTCTGACCATGTACGGAACGGATGATATCAACCATCCCGGTATTTTGAGCAACTTCGAGCGCATCGGCCGCTATGCCGTCAGCGGAAACTTCACGATCGAACATGAAGAACTGCTTCGCAGCAAACAGCTCGTCGAAGATGCCAAGGCGACGACCAATGCCAAAAATACGACCGCCATTGTCATGGCGGCCAATCCTTTTCACCGTGCCCATGAACGCCTGATACGACAGACACTTGAGAAGACGGACCTGCTGGTCATTTTCCTGCTCAAGCCCTATCATAATGCCGATCTGAGCTACGATCTGCGTGTCAAGGTTTTAGAGTATTTCATCCACTATTTCCTGCCAAAGAACCGTGTCGTTGTCGTGCCTCTGGAGAGCAGCTACATTTTCGGAGGCTACAATGAGATCATTCTTGATGCCATCATCGCCAAAAACTACGGTTGCAATATTTTGAAAATCGGACAGAACCATGCCGGGGTCAACCTTTATTACGACCGTTCACTCGATCGCTCCCTGCTCGAACAGATGAAGGGCATCGATATTCAGATCAATATTGCGAGTGAGTATGTTTACTGTAATGAATGCACCACGCTGGTGAGCACGCATACCTGTCCGCACGGGCAGCATCATCACATCTCTTATTCATCCGATTCCATTTTGCAGCTTTTCAAACTGGGAATCCTCCCGCCGGCCGTTTTGGTGCGCAAAGAGCTCTCCGCAATCATTTTGAGCGAAATGTATCCCAACCGCTTTGAAAATATCGAAAAACTCTACAACGACCTGATGCCGCACAGTGGTCTGCTGGAAAGCCACTCCGAGCGCGATTTTTACATCGAGATGATCAAGCTGCATCAGACAACCTCTCTGACATGATTCAAGGAGCCTCATGAACTGGTTTTTCATTACCGTCGGTTACAGCGGACTTTCGCCAAAAGCACCGGGAACGGCCGGTTCACTCTTAGCCCTGATTCTGGGGCTTGGCATTCTGCTTACACTCGGCAGTCAAACCCTGTTTCTTGCGATGGCACTCGCAACGGTTGCAGGTATCAAAATGATCGATACCTATGAAAAAGAGAGCGGCATCCATGATGATAAACGGATTGTCATCGACGAGCTTGCCGGTATGTGGCTCGCGCTTTGCATTGCACCCGGCATCGACCTCTCTGTCGAAACACTTATGAATTTTGAAAGCGGCGCTGCCGTGCAGGTCATACTAGCTTTTGTCTTTTTCAGACTTTTCGACATCAAAAAGCCCTCCTACATCGGACGCATCGACCGTGATGTCCATGGCGGCATGGGGGTTATGGGCGATGATCTGCTTGCCGGAGTCGCCGCCGGCATCAGCGCAGCACTCTGCTGGCAGGGCTGGCTCAAATTCTCCGGCTTTCTTGCAGCATAATTTTTTACGCTGTTGCAGTAAAAAAGAGAGTTCTTCAATCCGGGATATGCTAGAATAGGTTCCTAACTCCCGGGCAGTCACTGCCTGTATATCAAGGCATTATCATGACAAACAACCTCATGAATCATATTGAAATGATTCCCCCGCTTCCGCAATCGGTTCGCGAAGTGGAACGGGTTTATCATGATCCTGAGAGTACCTTTGAAGATCTTCGCAAAGTCATAGAAAAAGATCCCTTGCTCACAACCGATATTCTGCGTGCCGCCAATGCCCCGCTTTATGGGATGAAACGTCAGATCACCAATGTCCAGCAGGCGGTTTCGCTTCTGGGACGCGATGTCGTGCGTACTTTTGCACTGAACACGGTCGTCAACGCAAACTTTACAATCAATCTTTCCCCCTACGCCATAACCAAAGAGCAGTTTTCACTTGCATGCGAACGCCAGCTGGCACTGATGATCAACTGGCTGATCCGCCGTGAACCGACACGACTTGCCAAACTCGCTCCGGCAGCTTTTCTTGTGGATATCGGACGTGTGATTATCAGCCGATCGCTTCTTGATGAGGGGAAAGCCGCTTTGATTCAGCAGGCGCTGGATGAAGGCAAAGAGATTGGAGAAGCCGAAAAGGCGGCCTGCGGTTCACAAACGACCGACGTAACCGCGACCATCTTCAACCGCTGGCATTTTGAAGCGGATATCGTACATCTTATACGCTACAGTGACGATCCGGACGGTACGTACGGCATTGAGAGAGAGATGGCGGCAGAACTGAAAGCCGTCCGTGAAACGGTACTCCCCAATGGAGAGATCACCGAAGCGTCCATCGCCGCGGCCAAAAGGACAATTGCCGAATATGATCTGGACCGCTCCGGGTTTGAACGCGCTCTTGAGCGGTTGCTACACCCCTAGATCATCATAGGATCGGACGTCGGTTCGATCTCTTCAAAGTCCTCAACGATCTGATCAAACATTTTCTGTACTTTTTTCATCTTGGCGATATGGACATCGAAGATGGCTTTGGATGCCGGAAATGCTTCGGAGAGCTCCGTATAGATCAATTGACGTCCCCCGAGATGACGATTGATCTCGTCAAACGCCGTTCTCAGATACGCTTTGGAAGTCGTATGGCGGAAAAGCGCCTTGATCATCTTCTTGCGCTCCTTGATCGGGATCGATTCATCGATTGCCTCGGCGATACGCTTGATATCGATTCGTGACAGGTAAACGCCGCTTTTCGAAGGCGCCAGCAATCTGTCGGAAAGTTCATCGACAAAAGCGGGTGCCGGCTCGTCATCCTCGGCATCT
Organism: Sulfurimonadaceae bacterium; assembly: GCA_050305515.1. GTDB lineage: Bacteria > Campylobacterota > Campylobacteria > Campylobacterales > Sulfurimonadaceae > JAFGUB01. The sequence continues at coordinate 200,868 of JBNLFL010000025.1, read as the reverse complement.
CCGCGATCCGGGTTGCTCCCTTCGGAGAGTTGTTCGGGATTGATACTGCACTCTTCGCGGACAAACTTGTCAAACTCCGCGCGCAGGTCTTTTAAATCTTCTGAATTCATTTATTGCTCCTTCATCAAAATCTCGTGCAGTGTCGCACAGTAGTTTTCCAGCATGGCATCCGCATCCAGATAGTGGCATCCGTCGCCGCATAATGCGGCAAGGTTACTCTTTTTTCCGTGCTCCGGCGCTATGGCAAAGCGCGGCATGCCTCTGATCATATCAAAATCTTCAATTTCCGAACACGCTATCAATGCATCATACGCGCTTAAATCGATTGTCATTCCCTCAGCTATCCGGTTAATGTCAATCTCCCGATCTATACGTTCGCCAAGCGCCATCAAAGACTCGATATAAGGGTCGAAAAATGAGACTTCCAACGCTTCGAGCCTCAGTGCCAAAGCTGCAACGAGGGGAGTACTTCCGATGATGGCGATCTTCTTTACATGTAACGATCCGAGCAGCTGTGCCATCGCTTCGGGAGCAACGGCAATACCATGCAGCCCTTCGGGTGTGACATGGACAAAATCACAAAAACCGCTCTGGCGTACCAATGCAGCCGAACGCTCAAGCAATTCGCCAAGCTGCTGTTGATACTCCCGGGAAATCATAGCCCCGGAGAGATGGGAACGCTTCATATTGCTGAGGGTAAAATAGAAGTCATCTTCGCGTATGTTCATCGGAATCATCATCGCATCGTCGTGAGCGGCTTTAAACATTCGGTTTAGCGTCACACTGAATCGGTTTTGCTGCGCTTTTTCGGCAATAAAACCGTAAAGTCTGGTCGTGTTGCTAATGCTGTTGGATTCATTCATTATCAATCCCCCACAAAGACCTTGCTTCCTGTTCTTCAATATCACAGCGTCGGCAGACACTTTCACCGCGGAGTGAGATAAACAGGGAACCGCACTCGTCGCAATTTCTTACTTTGAACGAGGCAAGCCGCTGTACGGAGGGTTCAAAAAGCTCTTTGAGATTATACGAAGGCGAAAGTGTCAGCGCATTCGTTTCACAGACATCGTGACACAGATGACACTTGATGCACATAAACGGATCAAAGTCGATCTTTGAGTTTCGCATATCGGAACTGAGTGCACCCGTAGGGCAGATGCGGTAACACATCTGACATGCCGTACAGGAGTCCATGTCAAAAAGCTTTTGCGACGTGAAGCTCAGGTCATTTGCATCCAGAACATGATATGTCAAAGGCTTGGGCACTCTTTTAAGCGCAGTAAAAAGCAGCTTGCGCTTTTCACCCAGCTGCTTCTGCCGAATGCGTGTGATCTGATCGTTGGAGAGGAAACTTTCAACGAATTCGTCGGTCGCAATATCCACATTACGTTCAAATTTTGCTTTGGCTTCGGTAGCATTTTTCAGATTGATAGCATTGAAGAAGGCTCTGCGATCCGCTTTTGCGGCGTTTTCATCCCCGCTTTCATCCGAATAGGCAACCATCTCAAGCGCGATGCGGGCATCCTGCCCGGTCGCTTCAAGAAGATAGTTCGCTTCTTCGGCATGCGCAACAATAAGCGGTTTGCATGTCGAAGCGATATCGCATCCCTCACAATGGCCCATATCAAAAATGACACCTTTTTTGAGCGATGCGAGTGCTACGAGATACTCTACATGCAAGGCACTCAGACAGGGAACATTCTTGCGGCATGAGATCATCTTTTCCGGCTGCGTCACAAAGTCAAAGAAGAAATCGACGCTGTTGAAATCATCGAGTTTAAGTGCTTCGTTCGGACAGACACCGACACAGGCACCGCAACCGACACATGCGGCAAGATTCAAAGAAGGAAGCATGCCTTCCGCAATAGAAATGGCAGCAGTCGGGCAACTTTTTTCGCACGCATCACAGCTACTGAATTTGCTGATGGCACGGACACAGCATGCAGAGTCGAGTGTTAACCCAGCCATTATACCGGAGTGACTGCGCGGTTCAGATATTCATTATCGCTGAGCAGAAACTCTATGGCCATATCGGCGGCATCGGCATAGAGCGGCGTGCGGGATTCGTATTTGACATTAAGCAGATACAGCGGCGCCCAGACCAGCAGGTGAGTATTGAGAAATTCTCGCTGAACCCGTAAAAATTCCGCGACGGCTTCCATATCGTTTTCGTGGCGCGCCTTATACTCTGCTTCGCACAGATGATGCATGAACTCCAGTTCCACACCGATATGATCCGTAGATACCACCCGTGCTTTTTCAAAATCGACGACAAAATCGTAGACACTATAGATATCCGTTACGGGATTCGCACCCCCGGTTTCGATCATCTGGTCATCACGGGTATAGAAGGTTTCATAAGGTATCAGGTGCAACAGGGAGACATTGATAAAGTCAGGGTTCACATAGCTCTCAAGAAGAACACTGTTTTCAAGAGTATTCAAAAGTTCCCAATCTCGGAGGTTTGGCATAAGATCGAGCATACTGCTGTCTTTTTTGATGATGTCAAGCATCTCGGAGTCGAGTTCCTGAAGTAATATTCTGGAAAGTAGTGCGTATATGTTGCTGCGTGCCTGTGTATCTTGCATCGGGTTAATGATTTCCTAACGTAGTTAAAAGTTGCGAGATTGTAACCAAGCAGGCTGAAAGGCCGCTTGGTAATCGTCGTTATTACGCGTCTTTGATTTCGACGCGATATGCTGTCTCCGAGAGTGGCACCCAGGGACGTTTGATATGCGGAGGACGACGGAACTCGGAGTTAGTGTCAAGTCCGCGAGTAAGCTGGTCTCTCCATGCCTGATAGACTTTGAAGTTGTTCTCATAGTTGACATGGATATCACCGATTTTGTCACCCTGCTGCGCCGGTTCGAGAATAACTTTCTGGTGCCAGCAGTGCATACCTGAAATCGGGTCAGGATGCGTAGCTGCAACAGCATTCTGCCAGGAACCGGACAGACCGTCCCACCAGATATTGTCAGAGTCACGGTTATAGGCTGCAAAGCGTTTGGAATGGAATGGCTTGATACCTTCAACATATTTGAGTTTACCCTCTTTGCCGTCCATCTGGATCTCAGCTGTCGGGACACCGAAGCTGTTGATACCCGCAGTGCCGTCATAATCTTCGATTTTGATCTGCGCACCGTCACGTCCGGCATTATCCGGAGAGGCAGCAAGGAATTCAGGGTTTGTCATGTCGGCATCACCGTGAGTTACCGAGACTTTACCGTCGCTCACTCCGTTAGGAATGGAAACCGCATTTTTCAGCTTCCAGCGTCCTCCATGGTGTGAACAGGCAAGCGTACCCGGCAGAACACCTTCAGTAGGAATCGCCATGGCTACAAAATAACCGCTTTCAAGTCCAGAGAGTGAGTCAACAATACGGACGCGAATCGCATCACCGCGTTTGAATCCCTGACGGTTGGCATCAGGCGTACTGATCCAGATCGGGTCATGGTTCTGAGAAATCTCCATCAAATGCTTGGAGTTTGCAGAACGCGTATGAATATTGTATGGCAGACGGAAAACGGTATTCAATGCATACGAGTTTTCTTCTTTCATGTACATATGGTTGACGTGAGAAACAATGTGCGGCATTGCTTTTTTCTCATCTTCGTTACGCGGATAGAACGGAATCGCATATTCAGGCCATTTCCACTCTTCTGCCAGCCACTCGGCAAAGAAGTCGAGTTTTTTGTCCGGCGTTGAAAAACCTTCCACCATTTTGCCATCAACTTCAATGGCGACAGGCTGTTTCTCATGTTTGTATTTCCAGCCGCCTTTATGTGCTTTTGCGTATACGACACCCGTTTCACGGTCGATTTCAAGATCACGTTTATCATATTTATGACCGTGTGAAATCATATTTTGACCATCAAACTCTACGCCGCGTTCCTGAGCATGGTAGATGTTATTCTCTTCCATCCATGCCCCATGATCGCGCATGTATTCGTAAACCGGGAACTCGGCATCTTTATAGCGCGGATCGCTGGTAGCAGTCTGCTTGAGATTTGGCAGGTTGTCTCCAAATGCCGCATCATACCACTCTGCAATGGTGACCGGTTTGCCCGGATGACGCTTGGACTCCCACATTTTCTTGACATCCAGAGAACCATCAGGGTCAATATAGTTGACACACATATCGAACCAGAACTCATTCTCTTCCCAGACTTCACCCAGACCCGCTTTGATATGAGCTTCAAGTGTGGCACGGTTCGGATTTTTCGGTTTCCATCCCGCTTTTTCCAGAGCAACACGCATGACAGGCTGACGGAACGACGTCCAGCGCGCCGGCATGGTCGCTTCAGAGTGCTGGTCGTGACGTTCACCCGCCAGACCGACAGGAAGCACATAGTCAACATACCAGTTGGTTTCTGACCACGTTGGTGACAGGTTGAACGTCAACTCCATTTTCTGCTCGTTTTTGAGCACTTCAAGCCAGCGGAATCCATCCGGGTTAATCCAGACAGGGTTGTACATACGCGGAATCCAGACTGAAAGTTTCGTTGGAACATTCAATCCGCGTTTGATCCATTTCTGCTGCCACTCGGTATCACTGAGCAGATGCGGAAGAAGGAATGACATTTCATACGTTGAGAGCGGCCATTCAGGTGGCCATGCCAGTTCATTCCAGACATCAACCGCAGGGACATCCGCACCGCGTTTGCCCTGTCCGACTGTAGCGCTGCCGCCTTTGCCTGCAACGGAAATAACATGCCAGTGATGGAAGAAGGTACCGCCAACAGTACCGATGGCACCACGCATGGCAAGTGCCAGATATCCGGTACGACCGCTAACCCAGCCACCGCGGTTACCCGCAGCGGTGGCACGCCAGAAGTACGAAGAAATTGCATCGCCTGCCCAAATAAACATGTCATAGAGTTTTTCAAGTTTATACGCAGGGACATGCGTCTCTTTCACTGCATAATCAAGTGTATAAGGTGAATAAAGCTCTTTGAGCATCTCAAGGAAGCTTGCAAAATCTTTCTTTTTCGGAACTTTGGAAATATAGCCCTTCTCTACCATGAACTCGAGGTACTTGGTATTGCGCATCATAACTTCCCAGTTAATCCAGCGGCGTACAAACTCTTTATTAACTTTATCTTCCTGCAGGATGCGGTTGACAAGATACAGATAGATTACAGGCTCCGTACCGGGCCATGATGCAATCCACAGGTCTGCCATACCGGCTGAGTTGGACATACGAGGGTCCATAACAACCAGTTTTGCACCTTTTTTACGTGCATCGGCAATAAATCCGGCAGACTGCTGGAAATAGTGACCCGCATCCGCAGCATGTGACGAGTTGAGGAACACCAGTTTGGCGTTTGCCCAGTCCGGAGACGTACGGTCATCATTTGCCCACTGAATTGTCGGAGTACGACCACCTGAAGAACAGATATTCGTATGCGAGTTGAATGCATCTGTTTTCAGTGTATGCCAAACCTGTCCGGTAAATCCGTTTTCATTCGGGCGGCCGACGTGGAACATGACCGACTTGCGGGAAAGCTCATCACCGACGCGCAGTGTATCACCCATCTTCTTACCGATGGTGGTCATGGCTTCATCCCAAGTGGTACGGATCCACTTACCTTCACCGCGGGCAGAACCCGGAGCACGTTTTATCGGGAACGCAAGGCGATCCGGATCATACATCTGTGATTGGGTCGCATAACCTTTTGCACAGTTGCGTCCGCGTGAACCCGGATGGAGCGGATTACCCATATATTTTTTGACCGTAAAGGTCTTTTTGTCAATCCATGCTGTCAGACCGCATGATGCTTCACAGTTCGAACACGCTGTCGGAACGATCATGAAGTCATGAACTTCGATCCCATCCGGATTTTCAGCACTGCGTACACCTTTACGGTTGATACCGCCGCGTTTCCAGTCTTCACCGCTGAGCTCTTTGAAATCTTCCCACTGCTCAAGCGGTGGATAGAATGAGAGCGTATCAGGCGTATTGGTAAATTTGCTGTCGCTCACCGATTCGGCAATCGCGTCCGCAGAAAAGACACCTTTTGCAATAGCAGCGCCCGCGACTGTAAACGCGGCGCCTTTCATAAATGATCGTCTACTTTCCAAATACATCTAAACCCTTTTTCTTAACTCATTGGTAATAGTTGAGGAATCATCAACCATACATGTTTGACAACATAAAGTCCCGCCAGTGCCAAAAGTGCCGCCAGTTTGAGAATGCTCTCCGATTTGCTGGCACGGCTCAGCATAATAAGCAGCATAGGAAGCAGATATGCCACCCACTGACCGATCCAGAAGAGAGAGGCGTACTCGCCGTCACCTTTGATGTACTGCAGTACTGCCGCGACCTCTTCCGCTTTCATCGGGCCGAAAATATATTCAGCCATGTAAAGGATAAATGCGAACAGCGCGCTCAGCCCCAGAATAACCCCCAGAGAGCTTTTCGCTTCATAGGAGAGATGTTTGCCGCCAAGCAAAATCATGGTTGCAGAACCGGCAAGCAGTGCAGCAAGCATCATCTGTGCGGATTCTGTAGGCATTTGCCACAGTTCACGCGCGGTACACTGAGACATCAGACCCGCGGTATAGAGTGTCACCGGAATCGCCAGAATGGTGACCCACATGAGCAGCTTGTCAAACGCGGCATTGTCTTTTTTGATAAAGGAGAGGAACGCTAGTCCGAAAAGCAGTCCGACAAACAGCGTCGCCATCCATGCACCGACGGTAATCGCAGACGTAGTATGCGGATAGAAGAAAATATGCCACATTCTAAGCGGCTGATGCAAATCTGCCAACGTAAAGAGCAGAAAGATATGAATGAAGATCAGCGATACGACTGTTGTAGGAAAACGAAGATCACGCGCTTCATTGGCATAACGTCTCAGCAGGAAAAAGAGCATAAAGATGACACCGGTGCCGATACTTTTTGCCCACATGTTGATGGTAACTTTCCATGGCCATACAATACCCGGAAGACCAACATCAAGAGTAACGACGGCATGGGTCGCAGTAATTGTTTCGTGTACCATTAGTGGTGTCCTCCTAGCGGCATTTTGGTGGTCAGTTTGTTAAAGAGCTGGTGACCTTCAACACGCTCTGAAGCCAGAGGATTCAATGTGATGTTACCGCCATTGACATAGTAATGGTGCGGGTTGGTACCTTTTTCAGGTTTACGCACCTGCACATTGCCCTGATTGCCCTGAATGTACTTGCTGATATTCGAGGTCGGATCATCAAGGTCACCGAAGATATTCGCTTCAACAGGACAGGCAACAACACATGCCGGCATCATGGAACTGGCAACACGATGGGCACAATAGGTACACTTGTCAGCCGTCTGCGTTTCCGGATCGATGTAGATTGCACCGTACGGACACGCCATGACACAACCGGCACACCCGATGCAGCGTTCTTTGTCGATGTTGACGATGCCGTTTTCAATGTAGTGAAGCGCACTGACCGGGCAGATGCGTTCACAAGGTGCATTCTGGCAATGATTACAGCGAAGCGGTGTAAAGGTTCGCTTGGTTTCGGGGAACGTCCCCACATCGACATATTTTACGCGAAGCCGCCAGGTGCTCAGTGGAACTTCATTTTCCACTTTACAAGCGATTTCGCATCCCTTGCATCCCATACAGAGGTGCAGGTCAACGAGAAAACCCAATTGCATAAACTCTCCTTGAAATAGATTACTATAATTGACACTTATAACAATAAGAAGATGCCCTAATTTAGGCAATTAGCGACATCTTAACTGGAGAAGATGTTAGCCAAAAGAGTATTAACTCAAACTAAAAAAAATTATATTTTTGTCACAAGATTTTGTTACTGTGTAAAAAGGGAAAGTTGAAAATTGTAAAAGAAAAAATTATATTCAGTGAATGATTTTTCATATTGCAGCCGAAGCTGCCGTCTTATTTGGAGAGACGTACTCTTACCGATTGTTCGTGAGCTGTCAGACCTTCGGTGTTGGCTATCAGTGCACACGCTTCTCCGATTTCATTGATTGCCTGTGAGGAAAAAGAGATGATCGACGATTTTTTCAAAAAGTTTTCGACACCCAGCGGCGAGTAAAAACGGGCCGTGCCCCCTGTTGGCAATGTATGATTGGGGCCTGCCACATAATCACCGATGGCTTCGGGTGTATTGGGGCCCAGAAAGATGGCGCCGGCATGCCTGATGTCACTCAGCAGCTCCCACGGATTCGGCGTAATTACCTCGAGGTGTTCCGGTGCGATCTCGTTCATCAGACGCACGGCTTCAGCCATGTCAGCGGTAACAATGATGGCACCACGCTCCTCAATGGAACGGCGTGCAATCGCTTCACGCGGAAGTTTTTTCAGCCACGCTTCGATCTCTACCTCTACCTTCGCTGCGAGTTCCGCCGATGGAGTAATCAGAATTGAACTTGCCATCTCATCATGTTCCGCCTGGGAAAGCATATCAATGGCGATATGGTTGGCATTGGCACTCTCATCTGCCAACACGCCGATTTCACTCGGTCCTGCGATCATATCGATATGTACGTCGCCGAAAACCATTTTTTTTGCCGTCGCAACGAAAATATTGCCGGGTCCGGTAATGACGTCAACTTTCGGAATCGTTTCGGTCCCGTATGCCATTGCCGCAATGGCGCTAGCACCGCCGACTTTGAAAACCTCACTCACGCCACACAGGTGACACGCCGCTAGCAATAGGGCATTGGGTTCGTTGTCCGGAGTTGGTGTTGTCACGATAATCTGCTCGACACCCGCAACCTGTGCCGGAATCACATTCATCAGCAAAGAGCTCGGATACGCAGCCTTACCTCCGGGAATATAGAGTCCGGCCCGATCGACAGGCGTCACTTTCTGACCCAGAATCGTTCCGTTTTTTTCCGTATCGAACCAGCTTCGCGGCATCTGCTTTTCATGATAGGCACGGATACGGTCATACGCGAGATGCAGTGCATTCTTTAACGTCGGCTCCAGCGCATCGTATGCAGCCTTCATCGAAGCTGTATCGATTTTCAATGCCGCGTCATCTTCGGGCTCCCAGTGGTCGAATTTGGCAATATGACGTCTGAGCGCACTGTTCTTGTCTGTTTTAATCTCTTCGATGATACCGCTGACAATGGATGACACATGCGCGATATCCATTTTTCCACGTCCGAGCAGTTCTTCAAAACGCCCGGTAAAATCTTGATCTGACGTGGTGAATGTTGTCATGAACCTTTTCCTTACATGTAAACGTAGCGCACGGCTACTTTTTTATTTTTCTAAACTCTTCAGTGACGACACCAAGGGCTTCGAGGTACTGATCTGCCGGCAGAGCACCCATCAGAGGCTGAAACATGGGTTCTCCGTTTTTCACGAACCAGGTACCCGGTGTCCCGCGTGTCATCAGATCGCGGGGAACCTCACCACGATTGGTGTAACCTTCGACACTGATAAATTCACTGTTGAGACGTTTGACGACCTCCGGATTTTTTAGGGTATTCTCCCGCATGTGATCGCACCAGTGGCATCCGTCTTTACTCACAAGTACCATGACCGGTTTATTCAGCTGGCGCCCTTTCTTTATTGCGGTAGCGATATCCTTCTCCCAGCGGATTCCTTCGGCCCAAACCAGTGCGGCGCACAGTAAAAGTCCCGTCACAATCTTTTTTATCATCATTTCACCTTTTTCAAAATCTCGGAAGCGACTGCTTCGGCACTTTTATTCTCTACATTGATGACAATGTCCGCCACTTTCAGATAGGCTTTTTCACGACTTTCGTACAACTCCCGCGCTTTGTCGATATCCTGAAAGAGCGGACGCTTTTTCAGTTTTTTCTCAGCAAGGGGATGTTCGATAATTCGTTTGTATATCGCCTCAAACGGTGCATGCAACAGCACCACGGTGCCGATTTTTTCAAGATTGTCAACCTTGTAAAAACCGCCTCCCGTAGAGATAAGTGTATTGGTCACATTTTTCTGAAGCCAAATCGCAACCCGTTTTTCAAGCTCGCGGAAATAGGCTTCGCCTTCTTCTTCAAAAATCTTTTTGATTCTGCGGTTTTCCATACTTTCAATGATGTCATCCGTATCCAGTGCTATCATTTGAGACTGTTTGAGAATGGCACGCGCCGTAGTACCTTTACCGACTCCCATAAAACCGATCAAGACAATATTTTTGTTTTTCATGCCGCATCTTAACATTTAAAATATAATAATAGAATGACGCAAACGACCCTGCAGGAGCAGTTTATGAATATTTTTGACGCAACAACCGTACCTGAAATCGGCAAAGAATCTTTTACAACCCTTTTGAATCAGAAGCACTTCCGGGTAGAGCACATCTGCTCACATGCTTTTAAGGATGGCATCTGGTACGATCAGGAAACATCCGAATGGGTGCTGCTGCTCTCGGGGTGGGCTCTCATCGATGTCGAATCAACCCTGCACCATCTTACCGCTGGTGATTATCTCCTGCTGCTTCCCCACCAACGTCATAAAGTGTTGGAAACCTCGGAAGAAGCGCACTGGATTGGCATTCACTTCGGCCAGCCGGTTAACTCCTGAATTCGTTAATACGTGCCTGAAGTGATTTGGCAACATCCAGCAGACGGTTCAGGTCATTGTCGATCGCACCGACACGCTGCTGATTCGAGTGGGAGTGTTCGTTGATTTTTGAAATTTTATCAACAATCCATTCCGTGTGCTTAACCACCTCCTGCGTATCCCGGAAAGAAGCCTCCGCTACTTCCCGGGATTCATACATGGCGCGGGCGGTAGCACTGATTTTTTCTTCCACATCATTCGAGACATCACTCAGTTTTTCCATATTTTGCGCATTGTCGCCCATTCGGTCGCTCACGTCATTAATAGACTGGACAATGGTATTGACGCTGATTTCAATCTCGACCAGACTTTTGGATGTGCGTTCCGCCAGTTTGCGCACCTCATCAGCAACGACCGCAAAACCACGTCCGTGCTCACCCGCCCGTGCGGCTTCAATCGCTGCATTAAGCGCAAGAAGATTGGTTTGATCCGCGATATCCTTGATAACCCCCAGAACATTTTTGACCTGATCGGCATCATTACGAAGGTGGAGCAACTCAGAAGAGAGCTCATTTTCGATTTCGACATAACTGTTGACATCCTGAACCAGATCCAGCAGAGATGCCTTTGCATTATCAAGATCGGAAGTCGCAGCCGTAACATTCTGCTGCGTCTGCTGCGTGATTCGTAGGGTATCGTTTAAAATAGCATGAATGGAACGGGTACGTTCTGTCGTTTCGGTCACAATTTTCCGCTCTTCATCAATGCTTTTACTGATCTGTTGAGAGGACTTCGTGATATCCGATGCAATGCGCTCGTTGTCACTGCCAAGTTTCTTGACCTGATTGACCGTTTCCTGAACCATCGCCACAAATTCGTTTACGGCTTTGGCCGCAGCGGCAAACTCATTGTCGCGGCTGGTATCAAGTCGTTTGGTCAGATCCTTGTCTCCATCGACAAGACCTCCGATACGCTTGCGAAGCTGATCGAGCGGATTAATGATCTCATTGGAGAAGAAGAAGGTGGCTGCCGCCATGAAAACTACGGTTGAAAGCAGCAACATTACCAGTAGCGTTGTCTGTGTCGAAGCAATTTCCATGTCATTTTCATCAAGAGAAATCACAAGATCCATGACACCGAGGACATCGCCTTCAGCGACATTAGCATGACAGGCAAGACATTCAGCACTCGCCTGAAGCGGTTTGAGCAGCCGTATGGTATGATACTCACCCTCTGATTCGATGATTTCATCTTTCTTACTCTGAAAAACACTTCGTATCAGCGGATCTTCCGTAAAACGCTCTTCCGGAGCAAAAATATCGATGACCGCCTGCGATTTAATGACATGCAGCGAATTAATTCCTTCAATCTGACTCGCTTCATCCACCGTGCTGAGTACCACCGCAGCATCCCCTGCAAACATACTTTGCCGCAACGTCTGAAAAATCGACTTGCTTAACATTATCAGCGATTCTTTGGTCGTTTTGTTTGAGAGTTCATGAAGCGTTTTGGAAAGATAATAGTTGATACCGATGACGCCGATAATGCTGAGCATCAGTGTGGAAAAAATGATACGCGCTTTTACTGTTTTTAACACGAGGCACCTTTACCTTTTTGTAATTTTAAAAGATTAATATACTTATTGTACCGTAAAAACATCCCCTTTTCTTGGATTAGAAATAATTATAGAACCGTTTTTGATACGAAATGAAACTGTAACCGGTTTCATTCTTGTTACAGGATCTACCATTGACACGCTGAAATGAAGGTGTGGACCGCTACTGTAACCTGTATTCCCGGTATAACCGATCAGCTCACCTTCTGTTACATTTTGACCCACCTTGACAGCAACTCCATGATATTTCAGATGATAATAATTGCCAAGGGTCCTGTCGTCATGTTCTATTATGATGTAATTGGCATAGCGTGCAAAAGACTTGTCAAACTTGCCGCGATCATGGGAATCCTCTACGGCAATCACGCGTCCGGCACGTGCCGCAACAATCGGCGTTCCGGTTTTCACGGCAAAATCAATGGCATGTTTATTGCGATGCGACGCCGTTCCGAAAAACCCCTGAGATACGGGAACAGTACTGCCCGCGGGAAACGGAAGACGGTAAAAAGGATTACTGTGTTTTGCCAGAGCCGATCCCATGACCCAGCTGTAGTGTGATTGAAAATTTCCTGAAGCTTCCGGATTGATACGGCTTACATGTAAGAGATGCTGTTCACTTTTTGGAGGCAGTTCAACATACAGGGGATTCTTCGTATCGCTTTGAAAGTTTTTTAATGCCTTCAGCGTCAATGCTACCGTAACCCGGAAAGGATTCAGGTTTCGGGCGACAAAATCATACCCGCCCTCCCGTGCTTCCGTGGTAATCAGGACATTCCGCCGTTTATCCGGAGCATTGTTTCTTTGCAGACGCTCCGCTTCTTCCCGCGCAAGGACCTCTACATACGCTTCGTAAGCCGCATACTCTTCCGCCTGCAGGGTTCGGCTCGTTTCTTCCTCTTCAAGCTCGCTGCGCAGCGTTTCAAGTGACGCGATTTTTTGCGACGCGCGACGTGTTTCATAATAGGCTGCCACCTGAGATCTGAAAGAGTCTCCCGAAGGCAACCCTATCTTCACCAACGCGCTAAAACGCTCAAAATTATCTGCAAGGATCGCATCGGAAACGGCCCGGTTAAAAGCGGCTTCAAGCTGATTTGCCAATGCGTCGCAGCGACGCAGCTGTTTGAGATAACGCCGCGCCCTGATCTCCTGCTCCGGCTCCAGATGCGCTTCCAGAGCATCCGCTTCTTCCTTACAGGTGCGAAGGGCATCAAAACGGGAGTTCAGATCACTGAAAAATCCGCTCTGACGCATCTGTTGAGCCCGTGTTAAAGCCCCATCCATCCTGCTTTGCAATGCGCTATAGAGTTCTGCATGTAATGTCGCTGTAATACTTACATGTAAGAGCAATAAAAAGCAAAAATGTTTGATGATCTCCTCCCCGACATTCAACGAAACATAATAGCAAAAACTCTATAATTGCCCTATATTATCATTGAGGATATGTCATGTCACAGAAAATCTTGGATATCGTAGAACCCGGCGTTGTCTGGGGTGAAGACCTGCTAAAAGTGTATGAAGCGGCCAAAGCTTCCGGATTCGCGCTGCCTGCGGTCAATGTCGTTAACACCGATTCAGTCAACGGTGTTCTTGAAGCGGCCAAAAAAGTCAACTCACCTGTGATTATTCAGTTCTCAAACGGTGGCGCCTCGTTTTATGCCGGCAAAGGACTGAGCAACGAAGATGAGCAGGCTGCCATTGCCGGTGCTATTGCCGGCGCCATGCATGTCCACCAGATGGCAGAACTCTACGGCATTCCCGTGATCCTGCACACCGACCATGCCGCACGCAAGCTTCTGCCGTGGATCGACGCCCTGCTTGATGCCGGCGAAGAGTTTTTCGAAGCCTACGGCAAACCGCTGTTCAGTTCTCACATGCTTGATCTTTCCGAAGAGAGTCTCGAAGAGAACATTGCTACATGTAAAAGCTATCTCGAGCGCATGAGCAAGATTGACATGCATATTGAAATCGAGCTGGGTGTCACCGGCGGAGAAGAGGACGGCGTGGATAACAGTAGCGTCGACAACGCCCTGCTTTACACCCAGCCTGAAGATGTCGCCTATGCCTATAAAGAGCTCTCGCAGATCAGCCCCAACTTCACCATTGCAGCATCATTCGGCAACGTTCACGGTGTTTACAAACCCGGTAACGTCGTACTGACACCAAAAATTCTCGACAACTCCCAAAAATATATTTCCGAAAAATTTTCACTCGGAGAGAAACCGGTCAATTTCGTCTTCCACGGCGGTTCGGGTTCCACACTCGAAGAGATCCGCGAAGCGATCAGCTACGGTGTCATCAAGATGAATATCGATACCGATACCCAGTGGGCCACATGGGAAGGCGTCAAAGATTATGTCGAGGAGTTCCATGGCTATCTGCAGGGGCAAATCGGCAATCCCGAAGGCGAAGACAAACCGAACAAAAAATATTATGACCCGCGCAAATGGCTGCGTGCCGGGCAAGAGTCACTGGTTGCGCGTGTTATCAAAGCCTTTGATGATCTCAACGCCATCGACCGCAACTAAATCATACCCACCCTTTTCGGGCATAGCGCGCCATCATGGTCGCATTGCCCGCCACACCACCGCTGTGCACATATAAAATCGTTTTCCCCTCCGGAACCTGTTCCAGAAGCGCTATCCACATTTTTGGAGCATACAGCAGATCAAACGTGACCCCTGCCACTTCAAGTTCACGATGCAACGCAATATATTCCCGGTAAGGTTTTCCAAAATGAAACCGCTTTCGAGTTTCGATAATATGCAGGTTTTGAGGGTACGCTCCCAAAGCGGCCATCTCACTTCTAAGGTAGGATTCACTTCCCACGAGAGGTGTCGTAATAACATCGCATGATAACGTCTGCGCCAGATAATACGCTGTCGTTCCGGTTCCCGAAGGGGTGACCACAGAGAGTTCCGTGATAGCGTTTTCTTTCTGCCATGCCTCTATTTCGCGTGCCAAAAGGGCAACCCCATTTCTGGCCAGCGGATCGGCACCCCCTTGCGGGATAATACATTCATGCGGATTGATATCAAGAAAAAGACGCTGTACCGCAGGCTCAAAATCACCCGTTTCAAACTCGTGCATCTGCATGCCAAGCTTCAGGGCTTCATACAGATTGCCATGCGCCTGCTGCTTTACATGTAAGGGAACGTGGGGCGTCAGATAATCGAACTGCCATCCCTTGCGATGACACAGCGCTGCAATGGAGAGCATGGCATTGGACTGGTTGCCGCCATAGGAAATAACGCGCGAACAGGTATGCGAATCGCTTTGAAGCAGTGTATGGAGTTTTCGGTATTTGTTGCCGCTCAAGAACGGATCGATAAGATCGTCACGCTTGATGAAGAAGGTTCTGCCACGCACGTTCAGTGGCGTGATGGCAGAAGGAAGCACGCTTATTTGGCGTAGGTGATTTTAGCCGTTTTCTTGAGCGCGTCCATTTTGTCACGCATGTGCGCTTCAAATTTTTGAGACTGCAGACGCTGTTCGATGAAATTTTTTACTTCGTCATAGCTCAGTGTTTTGGCGTCGGCTTTCTCTTCGAGGTAGATGACATGGTAACCGAACTGGCTTTTTACCGGTGCAGTCGTTACGGTACCGACAGCCATGGCGAATGCCGCGTCATTGAATGAAGGAACCATCTGTCCCTGTGCAAAAAATCCAAGATCGCCGCCTTTTGGTGCGCTCGGTCCTGTGGATTCCGCTTTTGCAATCTCAATAAATTTCTCTTTGAGTGCATCGCCTTTGAGATTGCTCAAACGGTTAATGATCGCTTTGGCTTCATCTTCGGTTTTCACCAGGATATGACGCGCATGGACTTTCTCTTTTTCAACAAACTCGGCACTGTTTTGCTTGTAATAGTCTTTCAGTTCCGCTTCGGTAACTGTAATTTTTTCAAGCTCTTTTTCCTGCCATACTTTACCGGCAAGCTGCTTTTCAATGCGTTCCATAACGGATTTCAGTTCGTCTTTATAGGCATCTGAATTCATAATACCGCTTTTTTTGGCATCTTCATAAATCAGTTCCTGAGAGATCATACCGTCGATGATACGGTTTCGCAGCTCCTCTTGTTTGTCAGCGGGAAGCGAAGAAAAACGCCCCTGAGTCCCCTCCATCAAAACACGGTTGACCTCTTCCGAATCGATGACAGTTCCGTTAACTGTGGCTATCGGTGTGGCTGACGCGATAGTGGCCAGGAGTGCTGCCGCTACAAATGATTTGAGTGCAAATTTCATTAATGTTCCTTCAATGTTATCTTTGGATGAGGCATTATAAGTGGTAATATCAAACGAACGACAAATATTAGCCTGCCGTTGCAGCATCTTTCTTTTTATTCAAAAAGTTCTCAATGGTTTTCAGCAGAAGCGCTTTTTCGATCGGTTTGGACAGGTGCGCATCCAGCCCGGCTCCGAGAATCCGTTCGCGGTCACCGGAAAGGGCATGCGCCGTCAATGCGATAACCGGTGTGTAGGCACGCTTGTCGTGACGATCAATCTCTTTGATCAGTCTGTTGGCCGTGACGCCGTCCATGACAGGCATGTCGATATCCATCAGAACAATATCATACGGCTCTTTCAGGTACGCATCGACTGCCTCCTGCCCGTTTTTCGCTACGGACACCATATAGTGTTCCTGCTGCAAAATTGTCTCTATGAGTTTGAGGTTAATGAGGTTGTCTTCAGCAACAAGAATCCTGACATGCTCATACGTACGCGGTTTGTGAATGTGCAGCGGACGTTTGAGATACTCTTTGGGCATTTTGTTCCAGACAACAGAGAGTGTCCGGTGCAGGCGGTGCGGCAGTATCGGCAATAGCAGCGTCGCATCAAACTGCTCTTCGAGTAATTCGAATTTTTCCTGATGGTCATTATCATAGACCGGCACCAGTTTCAAATTGGGAAATGTCGTTCGAATCGTCTTGATCCGGGATTCGGAAAGATGGTCGGTAATCAAAAAGAGCATCTGGGTCTGTGCCAGAGATGGCGTCGCAAGACCTTCAATCACAGAAAAATCGACATCAAAACGTTCCAGATAACCGCCAAGCAGTTTTGCCTGTATCGCATATCTCGGATCTTCGGCCCAGATGGCGGCATTGCTGCCGCTGACAAATTCGAAACTGCCTTCTTCAAGTCGCTGCATCTTGACGGAAAAAGCGAAACGGCTTCCTTTTTTCACTTCGCTGTTAAGCCGCAACCGCGTCTGCATTAATGCCAGTGTCTTATTGGCCAGTGTCAGTCCAATACCCAAGCCGTTAATACCGCGTTCGCGGTTTTCAATGGCCGAACCGAAAGGACGCAAAAGTGTCGATATACGCTCCGGCGGAATACCGATTCCGGTATCGGTTATCGAACACTCCAGTTCCATCCACTTCTCATCAACATCCTTCCGGCGGATTTCGACATAAACGCTCCCCTCATAGGAGGTAAATTTAATAGCATTGTCAATCAGGGCCCGCAGTACCGTCTTGATTTTTGCAAGATCCCCGTTAATACTTTTCGGCAGTCGCGGATCGATCATAAACATCAACTGAATCCGCTTGCTGTGCGCCTGTTCATAAAATTCGTCAATCAGAATTTCAAACTCCCGAACCGGATCAAACGGTGAGAGCACCAGCTGCATACTGCCGTTTTCAAGCTCCATAAGCTGTAGCAGGTTTGCAACATTTTGCATCATGGAAGAGGTACTTTTTCCAATCATCCCCAGATATTCGTTCTGCTCGGGATTGAGCTCCGTATGTTCCAGTAGATCGGTATATCCGATGATGGCATTCATCGGGGTACGGAATTCATGGGAAATGCTGTGCAGGAATTTCTGTTTGAACGATTCGAAATAGCGCTGCGCCTGTCTGGCACGATCCAGAAGCGTCGTATCGCGCAGAATCACGATATAGTAGCTGTACCCTTCGATCCGGCTCGCTTCTGCCTCAATCGTAAAGATTTTGAGCGAAGTCTGGGGCAGATTGAGTTTAATCTTCTGTTCGCCCAGAGCCACTACCTTTTTAAGCCATCCTTCCCGACACTCTTTGAAATAGGGAGCTTCTTCCACAAAGGTTTCGCAGAGGCCCTCTGCTTTTTTGACAAGCTCTTCCAGATTCCGTACTTCGAAAAGTTTGAGAGCTCCTTCATTGCATCCGACAATCTTTTCGGAGTCATTAAAGAAAAAGAGTGGATCGTGTTCAAGGTTCGAGAACGCCATCAGAAGAGAAAAGTGGGTTTTGGTCTGTTTTTGAAATTCCGCCGTGTAATGCATCAGTCACACCCCAGTTTCAGATATTTTTTCAAAATAAACTCCAGCATCTCCCGTGTCAGGGGTTTAGCCAGGTAATCATCAAGCCCTGCTTTCAGAAGACGGGCTTCATCCCCCTGCATCGCAAGTGCCGTTACGGCAACAATCGGTGTATGGCGATTCGATTCATGCTGCATTTTCTTAATCTCGCGTGTGGCTTCAATACCATTCATGACCGGCATGTCGATATCCATCATGATAATGTCAAAGTCACTTCTTTTCGCGTGCGCTACTGCTTCTTCGCCGTTGTTTGCCAATGCCACTTCGATACCGTATCCCTCCAGCATGAGACGCATAAGGTTCTGGTTGATACTGTTATCTTCAACTACGAGGGCACGATAGTGTCCGGAGTGGCTTTGAATCACCGGGATATTCTGTCTGGCAATGCCGAAGGGAAGTTCAAAAGCAATAGCCGCACTCCCTGCATCACTGTTTTTAAGTTCCAGTTCGCCGCCGAGGAGCGAAACAAGCTTGCGGATCAGCGTCATATCGTCACGGTGCGGATCGGCAATTGTCCGCGTCACCAGCATACCGAAGCGTACACGTATCTGATCAACCGAAGGGCGCGCAATCACACGCAGGCTAAGCGTCAGCTCGCTCCGTCCGTGAGCTACCTGCAAAGCATAATTCACCACACCGAAAAGCAGCTGCTTGAGCCGTTTGATGTCTCCAAGAAGCGTCTGAGGAAGCGAAGGGTCAACGTCACTGTACATGCTGACATGGTGTTCAAGTGCTCTGTGGGCAAAAGAGCCCAGAAGGTTTTCAATTTCGATCTGCGGATGGAAACTTCCGCTTGCAATGCTGCTTCCGGGTTCATGTTCCATTTCCGCCGTGGTGAGCAGGTTCTCGATATTGGCCACCAGCTCGCGGGCGGAGAGCGCCACCTGTTTGAGATAACTGTTCTGTGTTACATTGAGGTCACTGTTTTCAAGCAGCTTGACAAAACCGAGAATGCCCTGCATCGGGGTGCGAAACTGCATTCCGACATCAGAGAGGAACGCTTTCGTCGCACTCTCGCTCTCCATCAAACGTGCCTGCAAAGCATAAATCTCCTCGGCTTGTTTGAAAGTCACGTAATAGAGATACGTCTTATTGTGTTCTATCTGTTCTACATGTAAAAGCAGGTGATGAATCTGTTCGTGTTTGTCGATAAAACGAACGCCGTATCCCTGCGGATGGGATTTTCGGATATAGTCAAACCATACGGTATCGTTCTCGCATAGTATCGACTCGTCTTCGTCGTCAAAGAGATTGTGTAAAGAGGGATATTCCCGTGTCAGGGTATCAAGATCTTCGATTTCAAAAAGTTTGAGAAAACGGCTGTTGGCACCGACAATACCTGTGCCTGCCGTATAAAATGCGATGGCGTCACGGCTGAGATCAAGCAGTTGGTAATAAAAATCTTTCTCGATGCACTCCCGCTCCGAGCCGCCGTCGTCTCCTATCACATCACGTAACCAGTCCCAGAGTGCCATCAACTCTCCCATGCGTCTTTGGGCTTATTGTAGCACAACACAATAAATGTTAAAATATGCTCATGAAAAAAGCAACCAAAAAAGAGATCGAAGCAATCCGAAGTGCCCTGCTGGCACGTTATGGCGAAGCCGTAACGGAACTCACCTATCGCAATCTCTACGAACTGATAATCGCTGTCGCGCTCTCTGCGCAATGTACGGACAAACGGGTCAATATCATCACACCCGCACTCTTTAAACGCTATCCCGATGTACAAAGCCTTTCACAGGCCGATCTCGAGGATGTCAAAGCCCTGATTCAGAGCTGCTCCTTTTTCAACAACAAGGCCAAAAACATTATCGAAATGGCCAAAAGGGTCGTTGAGGTCTATGGCGGAGACATTCCTCTTGATGAAAAAGAGCTGGTGACACTCGCCGGTGTCGGACAAAAAACAGCGCATGTCGTCATGATCGAATACAGCGGTGCCAACCTGATGGCAGTCGATACACATGTATTTCGCGTCGCACACCGGCTGGGGCTGAGCGATGACGATACGGCACTCAAAACCGAAGCGACGCTGGTGAAAAAATTCAAAACCGATCTGCATCAGCTCCATCAGGGCATGGTGCTTTTCGGGCGCTACATCTGTACCGCAAAAAACCCGAAATGCGAGAGCGAATGCTTTTTGCAGGCGTACTGCAAAAGCACGGAGAGTTTTAAAGCGCGATAATCTTTTTCACGCTCTCGAACACCCGCGCTACGGATGCGATTTCCACCCCTTCGCGTACCGAATGGGGCGCATGGATGTTGGGGCCGATGGAAGCCATCTGAATATTCGAAAACTGCGATTTGATGACACCGCACTCCAGACCGGCATGAATGGTCTCGACACTGACGTGACCCGACACCGAGGCAATGCACGCAGCAACATGGCGGCTCCAGTCGTTCTCTTCAGCTTCCCAGGGATCGTACCACCCTTCATCACGGACATCGCATCCAAAAGATCTGAAATACGCTTTCGTCTCCTCTCGCAGCGATTCAAGCGCATCACCACGCATGGCTCGGGCACTGAGGTGCACGTGAAGCACGCCCGCTTCAATGGCGACCATGGCAAGATTGACACTACTGAGCACACCGCCTTTCGCGTCGCGGGCGATTACGCCGTGCGGCGCATTTTCAAGCATGTCCAGAATCTGCGATGATTCTTCAATCACATCCACACTCTGAAATGGCGGCATGTTACATGTAAGTCGCGCCGATGCCGCTTTGGGAATCGAGTTTCGCCGCTCCCCGCCAGTAATATCCATAAGCATCCCGTCACCGCATTGTTTTAAAAGTTCCCTGATCGCGCTGGGAACACCCTTGTCGATATCAAGTCCCGAATGACCGCCCGGAAGATCTTTTACATGTAAGGTACAGACACCGCTCTCGACACGGCGGTAATGCAGCGGCAGCGTCGCAATAATATCCACGCCTCCGGCACAACCGACCGTAACGACATTTTCGCTCTCACTGTCAAGGTTGAGCATATAGGGCGTTTTCAGGGTGACTCCCAAATCACGTGCTCCGAGCAGTCCAACCTCTTCATCGGCAGTAAAGAGCAGATCGACCGGGGTGTTTTCATTCATCAGGGCAAGCATCATCGCCATCGCAATGGCGTTATCTGCTCCGAGAGAACTCTCTTTGGCGTAAAGCCATCCGTCAGATTCATACGTTTCGATCTGCGGCGCCCTGCCGATGCAGACCATGTCGTAGTGCGCCTGAAGCGTCACGCGGCTTTTCGGATGCGTGCAGAGCAGATTACCCGAAGCATCACGCTCCGTCGCGTAACCATACGCCATTGCCTGCGCTTCCAGATACACCAGCATGGCACCGGCTTCATGGGAGCAGTGCGCTATGGCACAGAGCGTTTTAAAATATTCCATTACTTGCATCGGCTTCCCCCTTTGGATACAATCGTGCTCATGATCCGACTGAGCTTTTTTCTTGCCATCACTGCCCTTTTGCTAAGCGGCTGCGTCAACAAACGCGGCGTTTCCATGCGCTACTATAACTCCTGCGAAGAGTATTACGATCTTCAAGGATACTACCACAAGGACTGCGACGAGAACCTCATCGATTTCGGTACGGAAAAATAGCTCTATTTCAGCGCAATAAACGTTGCGAAATTGGCCCAGCGGAAGATTGCTTCGCAGTGGCGGAAACCGTTGCGTCTCGCCATTTCGATGTTTTCAGCCTCACTGTAGGGAATCAGCACGTTTTCCAGCGCCTCGCGTTTTTGTACAATCTCGTAATCACTGTAGCCCTGTGATTTTTTGAAATCATGATAAAGGTCGATCAGCTGCTTGTTCAGTACTTTATCATCACTGATGATCTTCTCGCTGAAAATAAAGACCCCGTTATCAACCAGTGCGCTGCTGATAGTTTGAAGCAGCCTCTCGCGCATCAGGGGGCGTATAAACTGCAACGTGTAGTTGCTGACGACGACCTGACAGGGTTCATAGGGAAAATCGAGAATATCTCCCTGATGCAGGGCAATCTGCGATCCGTATGCTTCCAGTTTGCGCCGGGCCTGTTCGAGCATGGCCTGAGCATTGTCAATACCGACAAGTCGGGCGTTACATGTAAGGCTGCGTTCACACTCCAGCAGTAACGATGCGGTCGAACAGCCAAGATCGTACATGACACCGCCGTCACTTAACGTCCCGAGCGCAAAATTTTTCGTTATCTGCATCGCCGTCGTGTAAAAGGGAACGGAACGCTGCAGCATGTCGTCAAATACGGCAGCAACTTCCGCATCAAACTCAAATTGTTTGTGAATCGGTTTTTCAAATACTCTGTCTTTCATGACGCCATTGTACCTCACATATTATGATATACTCGCCTGACTAAGTCATTGAAAGCAGACGGAGCGGGGATGTCGCATTTAAAGATCACGCATAAAATCTATCTGCTTGTCTTTTTTCCGATTGTGATCGTTCTTTATCTCAGCAGCAGCAATGTCATGCGCGCTTTTGAGAACAATCAGGAAGCGCAGAAACTGCTTACATTCTCCGAACTGGCCAAAGAAGCGACACGGCTTCTGCACCAGTTCAAGGAAGAGCGCGATGCCAGCCTCGCATTCTTGCATAACGACATCAATACGACACAGCTTCAATCTACTCAGCAAAGAAGCAATCAGTACATCCTGTCCTTTCTCGCCATAAAGCACGAAACGGTCTTGACAGATCTTGCTGTGGCAAAGAACTGGCAGGAACTTGAAACCATGCGCACTCAGATTCTCAAAAAACATGTCAGCAACTATCTCGTTGAACGCTATTTTTCAGAGATAAACGGGCACATCCTAACCATTCTTGACCGCCATCACTTCAATACCTCGCACGCTAAAGTCAACCGCGATGCCGTCGCTCTGAAAAAACTGGTACTGCTGCAGGAACTCGCTCGAGAAGAGAGCTCTTCCTTTTACAAGGTTTTCAAAACGCGCACCTTTGATCCGGATATTTTCTTTACTATTCAGACCAATATCACCCAGCAGAAACAGATCTATCAGGACTTTCTCTCTTCCATAGAAGACGCGCATTTCAGAGAAGCGCTTAATACCATTCATCACTCCGAACTTTATACTGACCTTGAAGCTTACCGCACTACGGTGCATAAACAGACGCTCAAACAGCAGCTGCTCTCGAAGATGCTCTATTATATCGGTTACGGCGGTATGATTCACACCTTCAAAAACTATGTTCTGCGTCGGGAAGAGCACTACTATTTGCGTTTTTTGGATGATTATGCAGCTTATGAAAAAATTCTGGGCGCCTATCAGGTTCTTGCCGCAGGCAATCAGGCCGAGTATAATCGGCTGCTTGCCATTGAAGACACCTTTAACAAATACCGCAAAAATATTGAACTGATTCATGAATCCATGAGCACAGAGTCTCCCGAGAAGATAGACCTCCGCGTACGTATCTCCGATATGAACGCCACCAATGCCCTGCGGGAACTCCAAAATATGGTCATTGGTGTGGACCCGCTGGCGTGGGAGCAGCTCTCGGCTGCATACCTGGAACAGCTTGAAAGTCTGCAGGAGCTCGTTTTAAGCGATCTGCTTGCGACACTCCAGAAAATACAGTCAAAATTCGACCAGACATTCTATTCCCAGCTGCTTTACAATATTTTTTTCATCTTTCTGCTTCTGTTTCTGGCAACACTGATAGGTAAAAACATTCTCAAAGAGCTGGAGCTTTTCCACAAGGGACTTGAAGATTTCTTTGATTATCTCAACTTCAAACGCTCCAAACCCGCTGCTATCACGATCAATTCAAAAGATGAACTTGCTGAAATGGCAGAGGACATTAACGCTCAGGTGACTCTGATTCACGAAAACCGCAAGCAGGATGAAGAGTTTATTACCGAAACAACCCAAATCGTAAAACTGATGAAAGAGGGAGATTTCGGAGAACATATTTACTATAAGCCGTTTAGTCCCTCGCTGATTGCCCTTAACACAGTTTTTAATGACCTGATCGCCATGATTCAGGACAAGATACGTGCCCAGACGGAAGAGCTGGAATCCATGAATGCCACCCTCTCCGACCAGGTTTATCTGCAGACGCTTGAACTGCAAAATCAACTGCAGGAGCTGACACAGTTTCAGTTCGCAATCGACCAGAGCCTTCTGGTGACGCACAGTAATCCAGACGGCACCCTTAACAGTTATAACCGCCTCTTTGGCCAAGCGGCACGTCTTCGCAACAGCTCACTGCTTGATAAGAACAGTGCCTATCTGCTGGATCCGCAGCAGCGGGGTGACAAAGAGCAGGAAATTCGCACCTGTATTGCGGCAAAACGTATCTATAAAGGTGTACTCGCCATGCTTCGCAGTGACGGAAGCGTTTTGTATACCAATTCAACCATTATCCCGATTCTGAATACTCAGGGCGACGTGATTGACATTCTCGGGCTGCATCACGATATTACTCCGATTATCAATGCCCGTGATGAAGCGATTGCAGCGGAAAAGGCCAAAGACGAATTTCTTTCCAATATGTCTCATGAAATCCGAACACCGCTCAATGCCATTTTGGGGTTTGTATCGATTCTCAAAAAACGTACTGAAGATGAAGCAAGCAAACACTATCTCGATATCATTGACAACAGCGGGCAATCACTGCTACGGATTATCAATGACATTCTCGATTATTCTAAAATCCAAAGCGGTAAGTTCAGTATCGTACCGCATGCCTTCGAACCGATTACAGAATTCAGTAACACCGTATTGCTCTTTGCTTCCAAAGCATATGAGAAACATATCAAACACTATTTTTACATTGAAACGACCATGCCGGAGTGTCTCGAAGCGGATAATGTCCGTATCAACCAGATTCTCTCGAACCTTCTGAGCAACGCCATAAAATTCACGCCTGAAGGCGGCGAAGTCAAAATCAAGATCACCTTTGCCAATGACATGCTCACGCTCTCAATTCAGGACAGCGGCATTGGCATGACAGGCGAACAGCAGGCTCGTATTTTCAATCCTTTCGAACAGGCTGACGGCTCTACGACGCGCCAATACGGCGGAACGGGTTTGGGCCTCTCCATCAGCAGAAAACTGGCCAAAATGATGCGGGGCAGCATTACATTGAAAAGCGAGCCGGATAAAGGTTCAATATTCACCTTGAGTGTTCCGGCAAAACGCTCCAACGAGTGTTCACGGCCTCATTACCAGACGGACAAAATCAAAGATCTGAACATCGCGCTGGTTGCTATGGAACCCGAAGACAGCAGTGCCATGAAGCTGATTGGAAAATATTTTCAGGAGTTTGGCGTCACTTACAGCATGCATCACTCGTTTGATACCCTTCAGTGTGATCTTGTCATTATCTGCGACCATTCCAAAGCCATTGCCACCGTCATCGCCCATGAGATGCATGCCATCGTGCTTGAAATGTTTCCGACACATCGGTATGACAGTTATCCGCGAGTCCATGCGCTTCATGCACCGTTTGCCCCTTATGATGTCATGCGCGTCCTGGATGATGCCACCGTAGAACGGCTCTATGTTGCAGAAGATAGTGACGAAGAGATGCACCCTCAGTTTCATGCTCACATTCTCGTTGCAGAAGACAATAAAACGAACCAGATGCTCATCAAACTGATTCTCGATGAGTATGGCATTACCTACGATGTTGTCGATGACGGTATGCAAGCTGTTGCGGCATACAAAGCGAATCCGGATTATCAGCTGGTGCTGACGGATGAGAACATGCCAAACCTCAGCGGTGTCGGTGCCTTGCAACAGATCAGGGCTTATGAAAAGGAAAAGGAGTTGCCTACCACACCGGTCGTCGTCCTGACAGCCAGCGTTCTTGAAAGTGACCGGGAACACTTTATAGCTTCGGGAATGGATGACTTCGTAGGCAAACCGATTGATGAACAACAGCTGCAGAATGTCTTTAAACGGTTTCTGACATAAATATGCAATACTGGCGCGGAAACCCCCTACGCCTCTTTACATGTAAGCTTTTTTCAACTATACTAAAGACATTATTTTTATCATCAAAAAGGGGTAGTTATGCGTAGAAGTGGTTTTACACTTATCGAGTTAATCTTTGTTATCGTCATTATTGGGGTACTGGCTGCGACGGCCATTCCGAAATTTAAAGATCTGAAACAAAATGCGGAAGCTGCCAATGTTATTAAAGTAGCTCAAGATGCCTATGGCGCAATTCCCTCTTCTTTCGTCAATCTTGTTGATCTTGAAGAATCATATACAAAAGACAATGTTACACTAACAGCGATTACAACGATTAGTGGTACACATTGGACAGTAACAGATAATGCAGGTGGGGATCAAACAGCAATATATGATGATGGGGGTGCCGGAGATGCGGCGGTCCTGACTTTTAACGGTTCAAACAGAAATGTAAGACTTCAAATAACGTGTGCAAACTTTAAAGATTCACTTACTGTCAAAAAATGTAATAAAAAAATTAGTGGCAGTGAAACACCTAATGCTACACTTGATCAAAACGCTTCATTTTAACTTATGAACAAGGCCTTTACCCTGCTCGAACTGATTATCTCTATTGTAATCATTGGGGTACTGGCTTCCGTTGCTATCCCGAAATTCACGGGACTGAGTGACAATGCAAAAATTTCTTCTGAACTCTCTACTGCCGCTTCCATACAGGTAGCGCTTGATGCCTGCCATGGAGAGTGGATCATCAATGAAGGTACATTTACCTGCGGTGCATCGATTGCATCCTCAACGCTCAATGCTTCGGGCTATCCTGCAACGTTGGGAGCGCCGCTTAATGCCATTTTAAAGCAGGCGCCTTCAGGCTGGACGCTCAATGGAAACAACTACACCGGTCCGGCAACCGACCCTGCCAAGGGGGCAAAGTGCAAAGCCGACAAACCCTGCAAAACCAGGCACTGGGAGTATGACGCAAATATGGGGCTTTTCAGTCTCGTTGACAATTAATCGAGGTTATTAACCTCGATCTGCGTGACACTTCCACTGAGTATCTGATCGCCCGTCATAATAAACGTATCTCCCACATCGAGTTCAATCCCGTTCGTTAAGAAATTGGTACTGAAGCTGTATCCCTCTTTGGTGGTGTAATCAATTGTCTGTATCACGGTAATCTCATCGCCGTTTTGAAGCAGTGTCGGATATTCCGTGGCACTCCAGCTTCCTTCAAAGTTCCGGGTCGGCGAGCTATAGGTAAAAGTAGTGCTACTAAAGGTCAGAATCCCGCTGCTGGCACTGGCGATATGCAGGCGCATATGTGAAATATTATAATTGGTCAAGAGTACGGAGGGTTGCGATACATAACTGTCAGGACGCGTCTCATTGCCGCATCCCCAGAAGAGTGACACACTCAGTATGGAAGTCAGAAAAGCGATTCGCATTATTTATATCTCATTGATTTTGTAAATAATCCAGAATCCGAATCCCAGAATGATTGTAGAAATAACGGCAACTGTAATCGTACCTGCTTCATGTTCCATGACGTTTCCTGTTACATTCCCATTGCTTCGGCCATCGACCACATGGGCAAAAAAATGCCCAGTGCCAAAACCAGTACAAATCCCGCGATTGCGGCTATGAGTACCGGTTCGATCATCGAAGAGACATTATCAATAATATTATCATATTTGTCATTATAGTACTTGGTTATCTTTTCAAGCATCGTATTGAGTGCACCGGAATCTTCTCCCGCCTTGAGCATCTGCAAAATCATGCTTTCAAACATTTCTGAATCGACAAATCCGCTGTGAAGCGACTGTCCCCCTTCAATGTCATCGATAATAAGCGAAAACTGCTGCTTCATATAGCGGTTTTCAACAACGCCGACAGCGGCTTTGAGTGCATCGACAATCGGAATGCCCGCATGAATCAGCACATCAAAAATATAGACAAACCGTCCAAGCATGGCATATCTTGTTACGGCACCTACAATATACACCTTCAAAAGCATCTTGTCAGAAAAGAGTGCAAGCTTCGGATTGCGCCGGTACATGTAAAGATATCCGATCAGCATCAGAATCGCCCCGACCAGGATCAGCGGTCCGTAAGTCGTCAGGGCATATTCGATCCAGAGAAGAAGACGTGTCGGGAATGGCAGTTCTGCTCCACTCTGTTCAAAAATGTCTTTAAACTGCGGAACGACAAACGTAATAACGACACCAAAGGCGATAGCCATCGCAAAAATGGTCAGCATCGGATACCGTGTGGCCTTTTTCAGTTTTACACGGTTTTCATGTATCGTCTGCAAGATGTCCGCCAATTTATTGATGGACTCCGAAAGCGTTCCGGTCTGTTCTCCCAGATAAATCATCGATATGGAGAGATTACCCAGCTGATGACGATAGGGTTTTAATGCATTGGTCAACCCCTGCCCGCCTTCAATATCTTCATGCACGGATGTCATAATAGCCAGAAGCATAGGATCCTCCGTAGCACGGATGACCTCTTCCAGACAGACGTTAATGGGCATTCCCGCATCAAGCATGACCGCAAGCTGGCGCAGCACGGAGATGTAGTTTTCAGTATTCGCCCGCTTCTTTTTAATAGGATCTTTTTGCTTGTCAATAATTTTTTGAATTTTATTCCGCAGCGGTTCCGCCACCTCTTTGAAACGGACCGGAACGCCTATTTCAAGCTTCTGAAAATGCTTCATAGCCTCAACACGGTTGTCTGCTTCAACGACAACCCGTTTTCGCAGCGATCCCCGACGATAAAGCACTTCAAAATATTTCATGATCTACCCACGCGTTACACGCAATACCTCTTCAAGCGGTATGATGCCCTGAAGTGCTTTGCTAAGGCCGTCTTGTGCCATCGGCGTGAAAATCCCGAGTTCTTTGGCTTTTTTGGCAATTTCAAATTTATTGGCATTGGATGAGATCAACTGCGAGATCACATCGTTTATCTGAAGAATCTCTACAATCATAATACGCCCGGAATAGCCTGTCATATTACATTTCGGGCACCCTTTTCCCTTATGAAAGACAGGGTTTTCAGGCAAGAGATCATGCAGCGGACGCAGAAGATTCTGATGCGGTTTGTACTCAACTTTGCAATATTCACAGTTGCGGCGTACCAGCCGCTGTGCTACGATGGCCAGTAACGAATCGGCAATCAGATAGGGTTCGAGACCCATCTGAACCATCCGGCTGATGGCACTCGGCGCATCATTCGTATGCAGCGTTGAAAAAACAAGGTGACCCGTCAATGACGCCTGTGCGGCAGCACTGAGTGTCTCCATATCCCGAATCTCACCTACCATGATGACATCGGGGTCCTGTCGCAAAAATGATTTCAGCGCCTGAAAAAAGGTAAAGCCTACTTTTTCATTCACCTGAACCTGCTGTACCAGCGGCAGCTGGTACTCGATGGGGTCTTCGACCGTTAAAACCTTGTTCTCGAGACTCTTGATCTCATTGAGCGATGCATAAAGTGTCGTTGTCTTACCGCTTCCGGTCGGACCTGTAATCAGAATAATGCCATAAGGTGAACGGATAATCGATTCAAACACCTCAAGATTGTGATCCTCAAGCCCCAGATCATTCAGCTTGAGAAGAATCTTCTGCTGATCAAGAATACGCATGACAATCGATTCGCCAAAGAGCGTCGGCGTCGTTGAGAGACGAAAATCGTATGCTCCCTTATTGATCTCCATACCAAAACGGCCGTCCTGAGCTTTGCGACGTTCCGATATATCAAGATTTCCAAGGATCTTGATGCGGGATGCCAGCGCATTATAGATGGCCAGTTCGAAAACGAAAATCTCATGCAAAACCCCGTCCACACGGCAGCGTACCGACACTTCATGAGCATCGGGTTCAATATGGATATCACTCGCTTTACGCACGATGGCATCTTGAATGATGAGCCGGATCAGTTTCAAAACCGCACTCTCGTCACTCTCGCTCTTATACCCTTCCTGTGAAATTTCGCGTTTGACCTCTTCGGCAA
The DNA here is from genome assembly GCA_050305515.1 of Sulfurimonadaceae bacterium. Taxonomy (GTDB): domain Bacteria; phylum Campylobacterota; class Campylobacteria; order Campylobacterales; family Sulfurimonadaceae; genus JAFGUB01. The sequence continues at coordinate 170,534 of JBNLFL010000025.1, read as the reverse complement.
TGGTTTTGGTATTTTGAATGATGGCGATACGCTGGAAAATATTGCGCACATCGGCATCGAGCGCCAGATAAAGTTTGACAGGTTTGGTAATAATAATTCGTTCCAACGCCTCAAGCGCATCATAATTGAGCGGATTTGACGTGGCGATGTAGACATATTCGCTGTCTTCGCGTAGTGGAATCGCTTCGGCATTTTCAAGAACATGACTCGGGTAGCGCCCGATCAGTTTAAAATCCAGTTCCACGCCGTAGATGTCGATAAATTCGATATTGAGCTGAGAAGAGAGTTCCCGTGCGATTTCACGGTCTGTGACATACCCTTCCTGTATCAGAACCTCACCCAGTTTTTTAGTAAAATTGGACTCTTTCTGTAAAGAGAGCGCATGCATCAGCTGTTCATTGCTGATTAGCCCTTTTTCAACCAGAAGATCCCCGAGTCGTACAACCTGTTTAATCATTAGCGATACCTGTGCTGTTGAAGTGTGCCATCGTCAAAAAAGATGTCAATGGCAATTTTGTCTTTTTTCTCAAAGTCGACGTACACACGGTATTCCTTCCCGTCTTTCTTAAAACGGATAAGACGCGGATTCTCCTTAAGCAGCTCATACTGTTTGTCGCGCAATGCGGCAAACACTATCGAAAGCGGATGATCTGTAATCGGAAGCGCCAGGGAACTGATGTCACTATCATCATAAAAAGACTGGGCGATCAGGCGTTTTTGAAGAATCATCGAGGCAAACAGCGACGCATTGGCACGCCCCTCTTCCGTTTGATAAAGGCGGCTCTGAATGCTTCCGAGCGTGTCTATGTAATCAGCCCGCAAACATGCCATGCCAATCAGGGAGAGAAGCTTTTCATCGCGCTCGCCTTTGGCGAAAATCTGTTGACCGATCTGACAGGCCTGTTTATAGGATTCAAAATCCTGCTGCTTGTAGTAACGTGCGAACTCCGTATAATCATTTGCTTCAAGAGAGAGAAGCAGAAGAAAAACAAGACTCATAATGCAGCGCATCATTATTTTCCCTGCCTCCATGTCATCAACAGCATCTCTGCCTCTTTGGAATTCTTGTTCGCCAGATAGAGGCTGAGAATATCGATGGCACGTTCCCTGTTGCCCCGGGCATATTCCGATTTTGCATAAACAATCCATGCACCTTCAGCCTCTTTGTCAAGCATGTTTGCTTTTTTGGACCAGAGCGATGCCTGCGAATATTTGGCATCATCATAATAGAATTCGGCAATTTTAAGTGCCAGTTCATAGCGGGGCTCTTTTTCCTGCTGCGCGATCAGATCTTCGACACTGGCGAGTTTTTTGGTACTCATTTTCAGTGCCTGTTCATCAGAAGGCACAATGGCTGAAACCGGTATCTGCACGTTTTTTGTCTTCTCGCTGATCTCTTGTCTCATTTTATCGGGTGGCACAGGTTTCGTCTCTTGTTCAGTCGTTCGTCTCGAAGCCGTGTAATCAAGCAGATACCTCTCATCCACTGCTACGTTATAGGCAATATCACGATGTTTTTTCATTTCCACCGGTACCGGGGTAGTTGAAACTGCCGTCGCATCTGCGGAATGTGCATCTTCCGAAACATCCAGTTGACGTGGAGTTTCACGGGGTGGCTCCACGACATGCTCTGTCGGGAGAGTAACCGGTTGCACGGTGATCGCTACACGTTCCAGTTCACTGCTGACATCTCTGTTTTGCAGACTCATAACAGCTATCGCAGTGACACCGCCAAAAAACAAAAAAGCCCATCCGGCCCTCTTGAGCATCTGTTTTCGGTGGTAACGCCGGCAACGGCTCAGCAGCGATTCGAAACTGTCATGCATCGATGCACCCCAGATCAATGGCCGCCATCGTCACCACGCAACGGTTTGGCGCACTGTGCGAAGCGATTCCGTTTGCTTTGGCATAATCCATCAGTGAGAAGATCCGCTTGAGCATCTGTTTGACCATACGAAAATTTCCCGAAGCATGCCGGGCGATCGCATCAATCTCTTTCTGGCCAAAACCCTGCGAGAGTTCTCCCAGACTGTGGCGCAAAAGCTGCGATTCCATATAATTGCGTACTTCGGAAGACTGTAGCAGACCCAGCATCACCACCCGGTGGTCCCGTGAAGCGAAATGGGGCTTTTTCAAAATCGCTTCGCCTTCCTGTGCATGCATGGAGAGAATGAAACGGAATATGCCGGTATCGGAGAGGATACGAATGTATTCAAGGACACTGTCTGAAAGCAGCTGCGCTTCGTCAATCATAATCAGATGCGGCAACGCAGTGTAAAGCTCAACGGCATGCTCTTTCATCTCGGAGAGCGAAAGCGTCGCATCATGTCCGCTGTTTTTAAGCAAAAACTGTAAAAATGATTCCGGTGTGCCAAAGGGCTCTGCGGCCATCAGTATGCGCCGCTGCTGCGCGAACTCCGCTTTAAGAAGATGCAGCATGTAGGTTTTCCCGACACCGGGTTCTCCAAGCAGAAAGAGTAATCCGACTTTATTATCCCGAATAATGTTGATGAGTGCATTTTTGGCAAACTCGGCACTCATGCTCTCAAAATAGTCATCTTCGAGAAAACTGTTCTCAAAGACCTCTGCGGCCTGGGCGTACTGCCCCATCAGAGCGTTCCTTCAAAATGGCGTTCCGCAGCGTCGATGGAAGGAAAATCATTCAGACGGATAATCTTCGGCGTTACGACGATGATAAGTTCCACCTTGTCCGTTTCAATACCGCTGTGACGAAAAAGCCCACCCACCAGCGGAATAGCCCCCAGCAGCGGAACGGCCGAATTTTCCTTATAATTTCGGGTTGAAACCAGCCCGCCGATGACAACGCGGCTGCCGTCTTTGGCCTTGACGATGGAGGAGAGCTGTTTGATTTTGATGTCCGGCGGCATGGTACGTACACCGTCAACCGTAGCGGTATTCGTCGTAACGGTATTCATATCCAGTCCCTCATTGGGAGAGAGCTCTTCGCTCAGTACCGGATTGATCCGCAGAATAATGAAGCCGTCATCCGTAATTTCAGGGACAATATTGAGTGTCAATCCGACAAATACCGAACTCATCACATAGGTATTGGTTGTCGAGGCGCCGACGTTGGTGGCACTGACACTGCCGCTTTCATAGCGGTAATTGATCTGATTTCCGACGTTGATGACTGCCGGCTGATTATTGAGCGTCAATATTTTCGGTGTGGAAAGCGTATTGACATCGCCGTAACGGTTCAGAAAGTCAACCAGCCCGTCCATCGAAAACTGGTAATCAAAGGAGTAGCTCGGGGCACTGAAAGAGCCGTACTTGTCTCCGGAGACGGCATTGCCGAACTTGCCGCCCAGACTGAGCTGAAACTTTGACCAATCGACACCGGTGTTGTTACGGTCAGCATAGCGCAGCTCAAAAATCTTGGTCTCGAGCATGACCTGTTTATGCAGCCGGTCTTTCAGACGATCCAGATAACTGCTTACCCGTTCAATCTGCGATTTGGTTCCGGTAATCGTGACAATGCCGGCTTCTCGGTTGATAATGGATTTGCTTTTGATCTGTCTGGCATCCTCATCGCGGGAAAGAATCGCATCGATCTCCTGCGTCAGTTTATCCCAGAATTCAAATTTCGTATTGGAGCGAATGGTGGTCGAGTCCGCATTGGAACCTCCCTGCTGGTAGCCGCTACTGCCGTCTGTTCCGCTTCCTCCGTATCCGCCGCTCATGCCAGAAGTCCCGTTCATGCCGTTTGTACCGTTCGTACCGTTATTGGTGTTGGATGCCGCACCGACTGTAATCGTTTTGGTTGATTCTGTCGTCTGTTCACTCAGATTGACATAGTCGATCACAAACGAACGGGTCTCAAGATACGAGATATTGAGCAGTTTTTTATCGGCATCGTAACGATAGAACATGTTGTTCTGGGAGAAGAGAAATTCAAAAAGATTTTCGAGCGTATAATCTTTGATATGCACCAGAAAAAGCTGCGAGTTCAGCACATTTCGGGCTTCATCATCAGCGATCACGACCGAGAAATGACACTCGTGCGCTATATTTTCAACGATATCGACAATCCTGACACTGTTCTGGCTCTGCCCTACATCAAAAGAGAAGAGCGTTTCATCACATTCGGACGCAGCAAGAAGCTGTGTGAAAAGTATCGAAATCACAAAAAGTATTAACGGTCTCATTTCTTCGATTCCTTCACTTCAAGAACGGTTTTAGGCCCGGAAACCGGGATCAGGATCTCTTTATCATCATAGGCCACTATCATAGCATTTTTCTTCACTTCAATGACTTGGGCACCGTGGACGACACTCCCTTTTCTGACCCATTTTCCATCAACCCATGCTTGGTTGTTAAATATTGTTTCAACCCGTATCGGCTTATGTGTCTCAATTGTTGGCGCTTCGCTTTTTTTGGCCAGAAGCGGCCTGGCACGCAAGAAGGGATCATAAACGCTATAACCCGGTTCGGCATTCAGACTAACGTCAGCGGCAAGCGCATCGATCTTGTCGGCAATCCGATGCACATCAACCGATGCAACAAGTAATGAAGCCAGCATCAAAGGCATGATCCATCTCATGGTTTTACTCCGTAGTGCAGCAGTGTTAACTCAAAATGCGTTGCGTTGGTATCATCAATCGTTACATGTAACGATTCACTCACCAGTAAAGCATTAAGACTTTCAACATAGTGATGCAGGGCCGTAATGGCAGCGAGCCTGCCCGTGCCGCTGACAACAAGGCGGCTTTGGGGTGAAAGCATACGTTCTGACGTCTGTGCAAGCGGCGCTTTCTGAATGTATTCCAGATTGATCTGTTTTTCGACGGAATGTTTGAGAATCGCATCGAGAATTTCCGCAGCACCCTGCTCGCTGTAATAGATGAAATCGATCTCATGAAGTTTTGTCTGCAAAAACTGTTTTTGAAAATGCAGATGGGTAATCTGATCTTCAATCGCAAGGCTCTCTTTCTGCGTTTTTTGAATCGCTGCCTGCAACGAACGGTTTGAGTTTTTCATAAGTTTCATCTCCAAAGAGATGATCTGATCCTCCACACTCGTCATTTCATCACTGAGTGCCTCACCGTAAAGTACCCAGCTCATGTAAATAGCCGAAAAAAAGAGAATGGCATAGACGGCCAGCCGCTTGCTTCGCCCCATCTCCTGAAGCTGCGATTCGAGCTGTTCAATCTGTTCGTTCATCGCTCAATCTCCACGAGGCTTTCATAAAGGTTCTCTTCGCGGCGTACTTCGCGGGTTGTGACGTGCGGATAGCCCGCAGCAATGAGACGCTTCATGAATTTGGCAATGTCATCGCGCTTCTCATACTCCGAAATAATCTGGACACTCACACGCTGGGTTCCGTTCTGATCGAGCACCCGGGATGAAAGCTTGTATGCGGCAAGGGCCTTGTTGACATCTTCCATCATCTGCTGTCTTTGATGCTTTTCATCACGCTGGTTTTTGAGCTCATCCACCATTGCGCCATACGCTTCAATCTCCGTGACTCTGGCCTGACGCTCCTCCTCAAGTCTGTCGCGTTCGCTCCGGACCTCTTTGAGTTTGATCTGCAGCCGCTGTGTCAGGCTTTCCATCTCATTGACCTGCTGCTGCAATGTATCGCGTCTGGTTTCAAGTTCGGAAAGGGTATAAAGCGCATAGAGCGGATATGCCAGTGCCAGTACAACCGAAGCGCTCAGGATGGAAAAGAAAATTCCGGCATGACTTTTATAAAAAGGCGGGCGTCTCTCAAAAATACTGAGATTGGCACCCTTGCAGCGCCCCTGCATGACGCCTAAAAGATAGAGAGCTTCCAGAGCATGAGGGCGATAGGCTGCGTCGATTTCCGAAAAGAGCGAACAGGCGAGAAGTTCGGCTTCCTGATAGCCGTACCCCTGAAAAAGTTCAAGAAATCCCGGAATCGGGTTGCCTTCAAAATCGATGTAAAAGCGATCAATCCGGTCCAGCCCGAAAACACCGCGTTTGTGGCTGATGGCGTGACCGATACGTTCGGCAGCCTTGGAGAGCTCCTGCTGAACGGTACTCATTTTCAAGAACTCTTCGCTCAGATAGTTCTCGTTTTCTATGCCTTTGCCTGAAAGAAGCTTTTTAAGTTCCGGAATACCCATTTCCAGTTTTTCGGCAAGTTCCGCAAGGGTTACGATCATGCGGTGCGAAATATAGTGTCCCTGACGGTACATTGCCGCGTAGGCCTCATTTTCGGCGAAATAGATGAAGACATCATTTTTCGGTTCGAGTTTTTCATAGGCATAGAGCGCCTCATATTTCAGATATGAAGGACAAAGCGCATCGATCTGGCCCAGTTTTTCGGCAACTTTACCGAACTCCCGCGTGAGCGTTGCCGTTTCAATGGCATAAGATTCAATATAAAGATCATTCTCGTTATCGAGTTCAATCGCAACCGATGCAATCTTGAAGTCGGTCTCGGGGTCGAGTCCGGCCTCTTCGTACATGCTCATTTCGGTCTGGATTTCCAGCTTTTCGGGAGCGACTTTTTTGTCTGCACGCAATCCGTGTGTACGCAACAGCGGCGCCGGTATCAGACCTGCGGAAAAATAGTCCCTGTTTTTTTTAAGAGCAACGGGCGTGAAAGCGGTGCCGTCAAAGAGGAGCGGTTCGCTGTCTTTAGAAATGAAAAGTATTGCGTTTTCTACCATACCCTGCCAACCGCTTATTTTTAAGGTTTTATTATAGCATACCCGCTTAAGGGTTCAATAGTGATATTTTGCTCTGCCCCATGATGACGCAGAGTAAGCACTTTGCGTGCCACCATGGGAGGCGTCGTAAAATCTCCCTCATGCGGCTGCCCTTTGGAATCAAAACAGAGCGTTCCATAGTCGAAATCGTCTACATGTAACTTATAGTTTTCATCGGCAAGCGCGCTCTTGTTAAGTGTAACGCACCCAAGAGCCGGGGAGATCGTGTATGTTCCCGCACTCATGTCATAATGCTCGAAGCCTATGCCGCGATATTGGGCTTCCCTGATTTTCAAAGTAATGAAATTGACATCATGCAGAAGGTAATTTGTTTTGAACATTGAGCTGCCCACACCCGCCATAATGCCGATAAGCACGATGACGAATATGATTTCAAGAAGTGTAAATGCCTGTCTCATGGATGCTGCAACGTCCTTCGCAAAAGTCGTACCTTCGGTTCGCCATCGAGCGTCGCGTTCACTTCTACATGTAACATCACCATGCCGTGGCTCTCTTCGGTTTCTATGGGCTGCGTCAATGCACCGCAGTATCCGGCATCCGCACTCCCGGCAAGCAGATAGTAACGCGTCACATCCACATGCGCGCGGTAAAGCGTGCCGCGTTTGCTGACACTCTCGTCAAACGATGCGAGGCAACCGAGTGCCGCACGGTCCCGTCCGCTGATGGCAAGCAGCGTTTTTTCAATGACACTGTTCATATAGAGCTCCGATTGTTCCCGGACATAACTGTCGCCGATGTGTCTGGCTCCGATGGAAGCGTATTTGAGCACGACGATCATCATCCCGCTGACCAGAAGAATCATCATGATCGCCTGCCAGATTCCCACGCCGCGGCGCATCAGAACACCGCCTTTTGCTTGCTGATATGAACGCTGTAGGCGTTGGCTTTGGTCTGGTTCATATCGAGTGAGAGACGGATGGCTTCGTTGATGTAGGTAGCCCGAAAGCCGCTCACATGTTCGGCGAGCACCACGACATTGCCCGAAGGGACTCCCCCGCCGCCACTGTCGCCGCAGTAGGTCTCACCCGCGTAGGGGCGATACCCGTAAAAGAGAAAAAGCGTATTGTTGAAGTCCTGAAAATCGGCCGCATTCACACCGCACGGCGTGATATTTCCGACATCAGCCCCACGGGTCACGGCATACGCCCCTTTGGTAATGTAAAACTTCTCATAAATCGTATTGGGAACATCTCCGGCGTTAAAGGTGATCTGATTGGCCGCTACGCTAAATCCGTAACTCAGCGCACTCGCATTGCCGTGCCAGCCAAACGCACCGCCGCAGACAGCGGCCTCTTCCGAACCGGCATCGAAAGCCCCGGCGAAGATCAGATTGGCACTGCCTGCATTAAACGCCGCGTTCATGTTTAACGCCCGCATCGTTGGTCGGACACTGTCGTTCATATCGACAAAGCCGTCATAAGCCCCCTGCAGCAGCCCCATATCATCGAAGGCGAGCCACTCAAGTACCGTCTCGTCGCCGTTAAGCTCATCTATGGGATGGCACGACGCTGAGCCTTTATAAGAGCCGATGGCACTGCCGGGAATGCGGTTGTAGAGCAGCACGCCGAGCTGATCGAGCACGATCTGCGACTGCAAAGAGAGATCGGTCATCGCCTTGGCCTGTGCCGAACGCGTATAAAGCGCATTAAATGCCTTGAACGTCCCAAGGGAGAGCAGCGCCGCGATCAGCACGACAAATATCATCTCGATCAGTGTAAAGGCTGCACGCATTACCATGTCCTGCTGTTGATCTGAACGTGGCCCAGATTGGCGGATTCATAAAAGAAAGAGCTTGCAAACGTTCCGCCCGATTTGGCGATTGCCGTGGCATCCTGCGCGCTGACGCGCACCGTGATGCCTTTGATATCGCCGCTCTGGTTGACCTCTGCTGCCAGATGGTACGTGATGCGACCGCCGGTTGTATCATCGCCGTAACCGTTGTAGTCGTCAACATCATTGTAAAAGCCATCTTCCATCCCCAAAGCTGACGCATGCCACAGGGCAGAACCATCACCGTTCAGGCAGTTGCGTGAGCCGATAAAACCTCCAATACGATATCCGCTGCCGCCTGTGGCAGTACCGTCACATATAAGGCCGCTGGCATTTAAAATACCGCCGTCCGTCAGCCGGGTGTTTTCATCCCATGGCAACCTCGTAATCATTCCCATCAGGGTGATGGCATTGAAAAGCGCATCTCCCTTGACGGAGAGCTGCAACGACTTGTTGGAGGCAAAGATGATTTTCGGAACCACCGTAAAAACGATGGCGATGATTACCATGGAAAAGATAAGTTCAATCAGGGTCAGACCACGGCGCATCAGCGAAATACCTTAACACCTTTCTTCTCATAAACGCCGCGATCTTTCTCAGTAACATCACTGCCGCCGAACGTACCGCTGGAGATATCTTTCGTCGTATTTCCAGTCATAAACTTGTAATTGAAACAGGGGTGTCGGCTGCAGTCGGACGTACCCGCGTTATATCGGTACGATCCGCCAAATCCTTCGGGAACATAATAGAGCCACGGATCGGTGTCGATATGAAACACCCGGTTAAAAGGCGTCGTACGGGTCGTGGAGATATCAAATCCAACGATTCCACCGGCAGGGTCGTGGATGACAGTGGCGACCTGGGGATCACTGCTGCCCGAAAGTTGCGTATCATTTTCAACACTATGCCCCTGCACCTTCCCGAATATCGCCCCTGTGTGATCCTCGCTGCGGTACCAGTTGAGCGAATTTTGACGCCAGCCGCTGGCACCGAGATCGTCACGACGGTAAACTTCGATTTCAACATTATTGGTAACATCGGTCGTCGTCTGGACATCTTTTGTCCGAAGCCGTCCGTAATAAAACGCGATGGTCCCATCGTTTTTTGTGGTGTCGCTGTTAAGCAATTTGGCGACATTGGGCGAGATAATGCCTGCCGCCACGCCTTTGACACTAAAAGGTGCGACCGGGGTATCAAACTGACGGTCGACATTAAAAGCGTACGCCCCCTCCCCGACACCGTCAGTAAAATTGGCTGCGGGAATCTGCACGGTTTTATTAATATCGCCCAGCGTCGTGCCCCCGGCTACGAGCGTTCCTGTCACGGCGCTGTAGTTCATATCGAGCGCATTGTCGCCGTTGATGACGTCCACATCAAAAGCGACATCGACATTCTGTGCATAACAGGTTGCATTGAAATCGGGCAATACCGCATGCGTTTTGTCATTGGCCTGAACCTTTACATGTAAGGTCACGTTCATATCATCCACCGGAGCCATATAGAGCCAGTTGGCATTGGTCGATGCATTGATATCGGTCTGCGTGATATTGATCTCATACGGCACCACCGTCACGGAAATTGTATTATCGTGAATCAGACGCTCTGCATCTGCGGTGTCATCACGGTCGACAAAAGCAAATTCACTGCCGTTGATTTCATAAATATGGATGTCAAGATCGTAGGCAAGTCCGCTGTAATTGGCATCAAAAACCGGTGTCATTCCATTGGTGAAAACGGCACTCTCCATGGACGCCGTCTCTCCGGCGACTACACAATCCATGCGTGTCTCGTTTGCCTCTATGCGGAAGGAACTATTCTGAATTTCATTGTAATCCACCGCAGGAATATCGAGCGCGTTGTTAGCCTTGGCACTGAGGGTGAATTTCTCTCCGGCGTAATAGGGGCCGATGCTGCTAAGCTGATAATATTCGGGACGCACCGCAAAATCATCACTTGAGAGGCTGCTGTTATCTTCAATCATGGCATTACATGTAACGTCCGCGTCGCGCTGCCATTTGATGCGGATACGCGCCTCTTTGAGTGAAGTGGGGACATTATAGATGACATCGGAACGGTTGGTATCGGCATAAAGTGTCGGTGTCCACGATGTGTATGCGCTTCCGAGCGCATCCACGACTTGAGTACAGACCGTTCCGTTAAACTCGGCATAATTATCTCTGGTTTCATTGAGTGACGCCAGAGTCAGTGTAAAATCCTGTGCCACAATTTTAGTTGAAATGTTTCGATCCAGCAGATCCCGTGTCGTATCCCATGCGTCGAAAAAGCCCTGATACAGAGGTTCATACACGCAGTTTTCACAAGGGCGCAGCACTCCGTCGTCAAAATTGAATCCGAGTACTTCACGAGCATAAATATTTAAAATCTCCGGAACACTCAGTACTATATCAAAGAGTTTGACCTCATCAAAGCGTCCATCGGCAGAATTGCGTACGCCATCATAGACGCTCGGATTTTGCGTATAGTTTTCTGAAATATCCCCAATAAAAAGTTCATTCAGATTGGAGGGGATGTGTCTTCCCGATCCGCCGGCGCTATCGTTCAACAGGTGCAGAGCTGCATCCGCACCGTTGACATAAAGCTTAAACGATTTTGCAGGGAAATCCCAGCTGAACGCCAGATGTACCCATTCTCCCATTCCGAATCCAAATGCCGTATTACTTTCGGACTGAAAATCTCCGTCCGTGTTGTCTTCAAGATAAAATTTAATTTTACCGTTACTCAGAAGACCGAGGAAAAAGTATTTGTCACCTTTGGTCGAATCGACGAGCATTTTCCCCGGACTCGCATCCCACTTCTGATTGCTGCGATACCAGAACGCGATGGTTCCGACATCGCCAAGTGCCGAGGTGGAGATACCGGGCTTGAAAGCATTGACTTCGCTGATTGAGCTTTCACGCAGAATCTCGACACCGCTGCAGATCTCTCCCTCCTGCAACGAGAGTTTTTCGCCGCCGAATATTGCCGTATAGCCATTGCCCGATGAATCGAGTGTCCATGTCAGATCACTGACATTGCAAGCATCCATATGGTAATCAGCCACCGGTCTTGGTTGACACGAAACTGCAGCACGATCAGAGCCGTCATAATTTTTGTGTGCCAGTTCATTCGTGTAAATTTTGCCGACTTGAGTGTCGTCGAGTACATTCGCATAAATGCTGACCTCATCCAGATAGCCCTCAAAAGAGTGCTCACTGTAGGTGTTGTTAATATCGCCGATACGATTAAAACTGTTGCCAATCACTCCAGCTGGCATCATGCCGCTTTGATCCAATGTGCCGTCAACATAAATTTTCACTTCCCCGGAGAGATGATTCCGAGTCAGTACCACATGGTGCCAGACATTATCGTTGATGGAATTTGTCGATTTTACATTGTAAGCATTTTTTGCCGAAATACCGATACGTCCGGAAGTATCAAGCCAACCCCAGAAAATATCATCAACTCCGCCCCGCTCTTCAACACCGGTTACCCCCGGTGACGTCCACGGAGAAGAACCTCCTGTCTGCGTCGTCTTGATCCAGAAGCTCAAAGAGGCTGTCGCTTTCAAAAGCGTGTAAAGGTCATCTTGAACTATCACATCATCAACGCCATCAAAATAGCCGGCACGATTAATCTGGTAGGTGTTATCGATCGTGTTCGCACCACCTTGCGCCGTCCCATGATAGGCATTGATGCTATCCTGAACTTCACCCGGCGTTCCATTCCATTCGCATTCATCAAAACGCCACGCGGCGAGAGGTCCCAAACTTCCACCACAGCCATGCGGACAACTGCCAAGACCTGATGTATCACTAATCTTATTTTGCGTATAGTTGCCGCCGACACCATCCCAGTAGTTACCCAAAAAGTCGTTTCCACTGCTTTTGGCACGCGCCAACTCCGAAACCGCCGTCGCGTAGAAGCAGTTGCCGTTTATAGGAGAATTTGACTCACTGATATAGAAATTAAGACCGTAGTGACCGCTTTTTTCTGTCTTGACACAGCTGTCACGCAGTGTAAATGTTGTCCACGATTTGCTTCGAGTGAAAATACCGTCAGAATCACTACTGGTGATATTTGAATCACTGATAACCGGAGATATCTGCTTATCATAAGGAAAATACAACCCCTCATTTTTAGCCGTGACCGCTACTCTTGAAATCGTAAAATCCCCATAGGCGTTATTACCGATATATACACCTCTATTATTGGTTGAAGTGAGTATTGAATTCGAAATAGCGAGGTCATTATTGATGTCGTGCGCGAAAAATATAGCCTGTGAATCGGCACTGATCGTCATGTTTTGCAGTGTTATGGCGCCGTTGAGTTCGTCATTGAACAACAAACCTACATTCGGTGTTGTAGCATCTAATCCATTGATACTCATACCGTTATTGACTTTTTTGTACAGTGCCACAGCATTGGATCCTGCCGTGATATCAACAGTGCTCAATGTGGTAGCTCCATTGAGTTCACCCTTGAATGACAAACCCTCATTTTGTGCAGTAACCTTTAAGTTGTCAATCGTCGTAGTGGCATTTACGGGATTATTAAGGACTACGCCTTCAGCTCCGGCTGTGATAGTACTATTTAAGATGCTAACAGCACCATTAAGATCACCGCTTGATGTCAACCCCCGATCAGTCGAAGTGATGTCAAGATGTGAAAGAAGCAACCCATCATTAATCTGTCCTCCGATATCTATTCCATCATTTCCTGCCTCTAGAGCACTATCATAAAGCTCCAGACGCCCGTTACCGCCATTCGTATGCAACGCATCCCGTCCTGAATTGAGCAGCAGATTTTTCAAAACGGTATTTTGAGAATAGCTGCTAATGCTGAGTGCATCGCGTGACATAGTGTCCGTGATACTCAGGGTATCAAGTGTCACCCTGTTAACGCCATTAAGTTTTACCGTCGGCTGTGCAGTAGTGTTTTGAATGACAACATTGGCTCTGTTGCCGCTCTCCCCTTTTAAGGTTAGACCATTTTTTGATACTACCAGATTCTCATTGTAGGTTCCATCGCAAATAAGAATTTCCTGATTGGCACTTGCGGCATCAATGGCATCGGTAATCGTTGTATAACACGCATCACTACACTGATTTTTATCATCATCGACTTTAAAGTTGTTACATGTAAAAGGTGAAAATGTAATGTTCAAGGTGTAACTACTTTGCATTACATACCAGCTGGCACGATATACACGTAAGTTAAAATCACCTGCTGCTAAAAACGTATAGGTTCCCGTAATAGCGTCGGGGGTAGCACCCTGGTTGGGACAAGCTGACTCATCGTAGGAAAAACGTATATCATTTCCCGTTACAGTTATCGTCACTTCCCCCGGTTCAGTCACACGGATGTAATACGTATCATCATTGCCCCATCCGTTGGCAGAATCACTGTGAGTATAATTTTGAGTACTGTTAACCACTCCGGAAAAGTCTGATCCCCAGAACAAGAAACTATTGCATTCATCCGCGGCATGAAGTGACGCCAATCTACTGACAAACATCCCAAATATGAAAAAGAGTTTAAAAAGACTCTGTTTCATCTACTCTTTCCTGAAGCCGAGAATGCTGATCTCATCCAATCCCTCTTCAAGTTCTATGTTGTGTTCATTCGCCCAGACAATGATGTCGGCATCGATTACCATAAACGTTTCGGGGTCAACCATATCGTTTTTGATCTTGATCATGTCGCGGTTGCTCCGCAGCGAGAGATAAAAATCACTGTGCTTGAGAATTGGTTTGAGATCTTCCAAAGCGGCTACCAATTCATCAAACTGGGAGTAATTTTTATGAATCCTGGCAGCAAGTGCCTGAGACTGTGCGCTGCTGCCGTAATCACATATTTCAAGCAGTTTCTGTTCTGATTCACTCATAGGGCACCTCCATCTTGCGTGTAGAAGTAACGTAGGTTATGATACCACAGATTCCGTATCTTGTGCACTTTCATGTTTCAAAAGTACCCTTTCATCGACCTTTCAACAAAAAACGACTACACTTTGCTAAAAAACGGGACAGATCACTTTGCACGAAGCGCAGCTCACCGATATTGTACTGGTAGATATCATCGGTTTTTCCAAACTTGACATTACCGTACAGCATGACATCATCACCTATGTCTCGCGCAGTTACCGCAAGATGATTATGGCAATGCTGCGCCACTCCAACCTGACACTTGAACAGCTGCTCTCAGGCATCATTCCCACAGGTGACGGTTTTTTCTGCATTCTTAATCCGCTTTATCGCGGTTTCGGACCCATTCTGGCACTCTCGTTCAACCATCTTTCCGACCTCATCAGTCAGAAGTTTCCCTATTTTAAAGGTATTCGTATTGCCGTTCATACGGGAGAAGTGCAGCGTTTTGACGATATTCTGAACCATGAAAACTACGTCGGTTACGGTCTGAATGAATGCGAACGGTTCATCTCTTCCCAAAAGCATCATATCAGTACGGTCATCATCTCTTCCGATGCCTATAAATCACTTGAGTCTTTCCTGCAGACCTACCATGACTTTCACGCCCTGCTGCTTGAAAGGGAATTCAAGTTCAGCGCTCCATTCACTTTTAATGACAAGCACAATCGCCACTACACGGGCTATCTTATCTGGATGCGTCAGGGCGGGATCATCACGCCGCCGAAGATCCATCCGCTTTCATCCCAACAAAGGAGTCCCCATGCGCTTTAGCATCGATGAGTATTCACGCCGCTTTAAAATGTCCAAAGAGATGATTCATTCACGTATGCGTAACAAACGTCTCAACTATATCATTGAGGACGGCGTCACTTATATCATCGTTCCCCGCAGTTCTCTCGACACCGAATTGCGTCGGGAGATTCATGAAGAGAAAAAGGCCGAAGTCCGCCCGGAGGCACAATCAGCACCGCTCCAGCCTTCAGCTCCCGCTCCCAAAAAGACGACTGTCGGTGCCATTATTACACTCTATCAAAAAGAGAACCAGCAGTTAAAAACGCGTATCAAAGAGCTTGAAGCCAAGATAGACCGTCTTATCGATGACAAAGAACGGATGCTCATTGAAGAGCGCAACCGCATTGAGCAGGTCTATGCCAACAAGGATGAACAACTTAAAAGCATTCTTGAACTCATCAATACCAAAATGTTGAGCGCTCCAAGTGAGACAGTTCATGATATTGATATTGACGAAGAGAATTACGATGCAGCCTGGGGACCCAACCATCTGGTGGAACTCAAAAAGTACCTCAAAACGCTTGAGCTTTCCACATCCGTTCGCAAAATGATCAAACGCCGCTTTGTCCTGGCCTATGGCAACGATATCCGCGTCATTCAACAAAACGGGGAGTTTTTCCTCGATTTCTCCAAATACGACTACAGCGACCTTCTTAACCACTAACCACGTCTCCTCTTTCGACTTATCCGATTAACACGATCCCTGCACTTTCTGCGGGGAAATATCCATAACCTCGCTCCAATAGAGTAATTTTCACATTTATATTTATACAGTTTTATGTATATTTTATACTATATAACTATTATTACATATATTTTTTATCTCTTTTAATTCGTTTTATTGTTTATTAAATGAAGTTTACTTATTTTTTATAGTATTTTTTTTCATTTTATATACATTATTTTGCTTCCTTTAAGGTCGCTTTGCCTACACTTTATCCCATGGAACTGGCCGATCTTTTCAACATTCTTCATAATGCAGTCGAAGCGCAGAACAACGGCAAAAAAATCTCCCAAAAAGAGATGGCTGTGACACTTGGTGTTTCGATGCGTACCTACCAGGACTGGAGGCTTGGCAATGCCAAACCACCTGCGGCACGCGCCGTGATCGAAATGCTCGGTCGTCTGGATGATGAAGATATTGTGAGAGTGGTCAGAAAAATCAATCGATTGGGGAACGAGACGTGAGCAGCTTAACCGAACAGGAACGACTGGGACTGGATGACGTGTTTTTATCCATTGCAAAACATCGCAAAATATCACTGATGGATCGGCTCCGCCGCAGTGCCGATCTCGCGGGCTTCAAGCTTCAGAATTTTCGAAAAAGCAGATGGTGGCAGCATAAAAGCCGAGTAAAACTCCCGAGTTTGCGTTTTTTTGGGATTAAAAGCCATAAAAAGAAGAAATTTTTAAGCTAACTGAGTATAAAGTATGCGTAGATGAACCGTTTGGCCCGAGAAACAGGCATTTTTCAGGCTTAAACGGACTCATAATTACTTTATCCCGAAGGGCACGCGATATGAACAAAGCACAGTTTGTTGAGTTGGTACAGAAAAACGGTGGTTACAAAACAAAAGTAGAAGCTGAGGCAGCAATTAAAGCGTTTACTGAAGCGGTAACAGAAGCACTCGTTGCTAAAGAAGAAGTTTCTCTTGTTGGTTTTGGCAACTTTGCAGCGGCACTGCAAAAAGGTAAAAACGGTACGGTTCCGGGTACTGACAAATCTTACACTACCCAAGACAAAATGGTTCCAAAATTCAAAGCGGGCAAAGGTCTTAAAGACCGCGTAGCTGCTGGCAAGTAACTTTCCCCTACCGCACTTCCTGTGCGGTATCTTCTTCTCTTTTTTGCTATAATCGATCCTGACATCTCCACTAAGGCCGTTCATGGGATTGCTGACGCTGTTTAAACCGAATCAAAAAAAAGTACTGAGTGACGACTCGCTTCCACTCTCGTTATTGCGCCAATTTTCACAGGAAAACGGCTACTACTTTTTTGAATCGATTCCCATGTTTCACCGCCAGCGTCAGCATATCATACCGGCAATGCTTTTTGATCCGATGCGGGGCATCTACCTCTTTGACCGCGTCAACTGGAAGGCCGAAACACTTAAAGGGGCAACGGTAGAACCGGCAAAAAGTACCGACACTCAGGTCCGCGATGTCGCGGTCGATGCGACACACGCTTTCATGCTGGGCAAGTTCAACGAGATTCTTCATACCGACGGAGCTCCTATCAAGAATTTCCTTATCCTCGACCATCTCACGCAGGATGAGTTCGATACTCTCGATGACAGTTTTGCGCAACTTTTGCCCAAAGAGCGTCTGATTTTCAGTGATGACACTACCGAAACAATCGCGGCGCGGCTTGAGTCGGCGCTGGAGCGAAAAACCGAACCGTTCGAGAGTGCAGCGATACTGGGCGCACTCTTTTTCCATTTCCTGATTCTTCCTGACAACATTCATGCCACCCGCCACCTCCTCACCGCACCGCAGCGCCGGTTTCTGGAGACGGAACTCTCTCACATCAGCCGACTCGAAGGCGAATACGGAAGCGGTAAAAGTTCCCTGATTCTGCTGCGTTCGATTTACGACCTGCTTCGAAATCCCCAGCTCAAGATCATTATCGTCTCACCGACGCAGGCCGCATGCGAATTACTTAAAAAGCAGCTGCTTGAGATTGTCGAATATGCCATCATCGATATCGATCTGACCTCCATACGCATTCTGACACCGCAGCAGCTGATTGCCCAGCATTATCAAAAGCTCTACAAAAAGGAGTCCTTCACGTTTGCAAAACTGACTCCGAAAATGTTTTCGCACCGCTTTCACTCGGCCGATCAGATCTTCTGCGACGACGCCCATCTGATGGAGCCGGAGTTTATCCGCTATCTCAAGCATCTTCAGAGCAAAGGAAAACTCTGTCTCGCAGGACACGTTCATGACGAAAGTACCGCAGAGTTCGAATTAAGAGAGTTTCATCGTACGCCCGAAGCGTTTTTTTCACTTTGCGAAGCGAATACGCCGTCGCTTTCCGGAAGCGTCACTATACTTGAGGGCAATCCCTACATGCGTATTATGCTACTGCTACGCGGTACACTGGAAGATGTGGAAAAATCGCAGCTCCTTATAGTCGTGCCGCATTCTCAATTTGCCCAAAAACTTTTAGATGAGATCAATAGCTACTATGGCACCATTGCTTCGATTTACCAGGCCGATGCGGGGCTTCTGAGTCAGGAACTTGACCACCTGCTCATTGCTACCCTGCACGATCTGGCACATTTGCAACGCCCTTATGTCATCATCGTCAAAGAACCGGAAATCGACCCTTTGCGCTGGTGCCATGCCATCGGACGCGCTTCGGAGCGTCTCTATATTGTAGAAAGCGAGAGTGACAATGAAAAAGATCGTCAAAACCTCACAGGAGTGGAAGAAGAGTCTCTCTCCTGAAGCATATTACGTTGCGCGCGAACACGGCACCGAGCCTCCGTTCACGGGTGAATATTACAACAATAAAAAAGCGGGGATTTACCGCTGCATCTGCTGCAATACGCCCCTTTTCAGCTCCGAGACAAAATTCGACTCGGGAACCGGATGGCCCAGTTATTTCCAGCCGATCGACGAAACATGCATCACGGAAAAACGTGACAGTTCTCACGGCATGGAACGCGTCGAAGTGCTCTGCAGCGTCTGTGACGCGCACCTCGGGCACGTCTTTCCCGACGGGCCGCGCCCTACCGGGCTGCGCTACTGCATCAATTCAGTCTGCCTGAGTTTTGAAGAGGCGTAAAGGGAAGCATTCCCTTTGCATGTAAAGTTAAAAATGAAATTCGATCCCGGCGCTGTAGTTGGTGATCATCTCCCCAAGCACGGTATAGTCAGCATACGCCGAAAGCTGCTTGTTGATGCGAAACACACCACCGAATCCTGAAGAGAAGGTCAGATCGTACGAGTGGATTTCATCTCCGGCATTAGGCAGAATCAAGCCAAAACGCGGACGAAGTGCAACGGGAGCGCCGGGAATCTCGATGTCATACGTCAGATAACCCGCAAACGTCAATACATCGGCATCATTCAGACCCGTCAATGATTTATTGAGCTCAACCTGACCTCCGACACCCGGCATCTGCGCAATGAAACCGGTGGCACCTCCTTTGAGTGTCATCCCCAAACCGTTTTCCGCGCCATGGTAATCCGGAGCGACCATATAGCCAAAGCCACCACCGACATACGGTTTTATTTCAGCTGTCGCGGCTGTTGCCAAAAGCATCGCACTCAAAAACAGGGTTGATTTTTTCATTCTTTATGATCCTTGAATATTTTTTTTTGAACAGGTTGGGAACAAGCAAAGTTAATACCAACCACCATTAACTCTAGTGACGCAAGCCATAGTTAATGGTAATTCCACACTTGCTATAATGCCCTTCAATTTTTAATCAGGAGCGCTTATGCGAACGCTTTTTACCTTACTCTTTCTGGCTGCCGTCTCACTTTTTGGCAGTGACGCTAATACAACAGCGGCACCAAAACACAGCGTCGTCTCCCTCCAGACGACACAGGGTGTCATTGTTCTGGAACTGTTTGACGATGTTGCGCCGCTGGCAGTCGAAAACTTCACGACCCATGTCAAAGAGGGCTACTACGATGGTCTTGTTTTTCACCGTATCATCAAAAACTTTATGATTCAAGGCGGGGATCCAACCGGAAGCGGACGCGGCGGCGAATCGATCTGGGGCAAGCCGTTTAAAGATGAGTTCAAACCAGGCCTCATTTTCGACAAGCCGGGTATTCTTGCGATGGCAAACGCCGGTCCGGGAACCAATGGAAGCCAGTTCTTCATTACCACCGTACCGACACCGTGGCTCAACGGCCACCACACGATTTTCGGCACGGTCATTGAAGGGATGGATACACTCAAAAAACTCAACGATGTTCCGACATCCGGACGTTACGGCGGAGACCGTCCGCTTGAGACGCAAAAGATCATTAAGGCAACCTTGCAATAAAGGTTACATGTAAAGTCATATCCGGACTTTACATGAACACTTTACAATACCGCTTCCAAACTCATACCAATAAAGCAATAACATGAAAATCGATTTTTACAATACCGGAATGGATGCCTATGAACAGGGCAATATCCCCAAAGCAGTCGAATGGTTTGAAAAAGGGCTTGAAGACCCGCGCTGCCATTACGCACTTGCCACCCTCTACTACAATGGACAGGGCGTGAAGCGTGATTTCAAACGCGCAACCGAATATTACGCCACCGCGGCAGAAGCAGGCATTGTACCCGCTCAGGTCAGCGCGGGGTTCGCCTACGCCAATGCGATGGGCGTGCCGCAGGATTTTGAACGCGCGGCCCATTTTCTTGAAATGGCCGTTGCCAAAGGTGATGACGCCGCCAAAATCACCCTCGCCGAAATCTATGCCATGGGCAAAGCCGGGGGGAGCCGGAAAGAAGCCGCCAGATTGCTGCGTGAGGTCCTTTCACACGGCAGTTCCGAAGAAGCCATGGACGTCTACAACAAGTACGAACTTCATAAAATCAGCCTCTAAACCAAGCCGTTTCAGAGCGCTGCATTCCCCTGCCCTTTAAGAGAAAATCCGATACAATCCACGATTACAAAATGATTACAAAAGGGACTTCTGTGGAGATCCAAACTGTTAAAAAAATGCAGAAAGAGGCGCTTAAAACCAGCCGAAACGACTTTACAAAGCTTGGCTTTGCACTCTTTTTCATGGTCGCGGTTCTCACTTACAGCTTTTTTTCCAGCGGCGGCGTTCCCAACAGTCTCTTTTTGGCTGTAGCTGCGCTCTTTGGTGCCTACATGGCCATGAATATCGGTGCTAATGACGTTGCCAACAATGTCGGCCCCGCAGTCGGTTCAAAAGCGCTGACCATGGGCGGTGCCATCGTTATTGCCGCCATTTTTGAAGCCGGCGGCGCCTTTATTGCAGGCGGTGATGTTGTCGAGACCATTAAAAAAGGAATCATCGACATTTCAGCATTCGGGGGCGACGTCAATCCGTTCATCTGGGCGATGATGGCGGCACTTCTGGGTGCTGCGCTGTGGCTGAACTTCGCCACCATGGCCAAAGCCCCGGTTTCCACCACACACTCCATTGTCGGCGGTGTTATGGGTGCCGGTATTGCAGCCGCCGGTTTTTCAATCGTTTCGTGGGCCACCATGGGCACCATTGCCCTTTCATGGGTTATCTCTCCGTTGCTTGGCGGTATTATTGCGGCACTTTTTCTCTTTGCCATCAAGAAGACCATTGTCTTCAAAGAGGAACGCATCAAGGCGGCGGTAACATGGGTACCCATTTTCGTTTCCATCATGACCTGGGCCTTTGTGACCTATTTGACACTCAAAGGTCTTAAACACATCTGGCCTGCTATCGTCGCACATGTCAATGCGATCGTCGCCATACTCCCCGAAACAAAAAAACCCTCGTTTGCCACGGCAGCGACACTGGGATTCCTTGTGGCCTTTTTTGTCTATTTCTTTGTCAAAAAGCGTCTTTTCAAGCGCAGCGCAAGAATGGAAAACAACCGCGAAAGCGTCAACAGACTCTTTACCATTCCCCTGATTTTTGCCGCGGCACTGCTGAGTTTTGCCCATGGCGCCAATGATGTCGCCAATGCCATCGGACCGCTGGCTGCCATCAGCGATGCCGTCATGAGCGGCGGTATCTCTTCAAAAGCGGGAATTCCTCTGTGGGTTATGGCAGTCGGTGCGCTTGGCATCTCGATCGGGCTGGCACTTTACGGTCCCAAACTCATCCGTACCGTCGGCAGCGAAATCACCGAACTCGATCAGATGCGCGCATTTTCCATTGCCATGGCTGCAGCAGTGACTGTTATCATCGCTTCGCAGCTGGGCCTCCCTGTCAGCTCGACGCATATCGCCGTCGGCGGCGTCTTCGGCGTCGGTTTTCTGCGTGAATGGTTACATGTAAGTACGGTCGCGCAAACCATTGCGGATGAACGCCATATTATCGAAGATGACAAACGTACCCTGCGTGCATTTGAACAGGAACTTTCCCATCTGGAACTCAAAGCGGAAAAAAACCAGTCGGATTATGAACGTATCGTCACCCTTTACCGTCTGATTGACCTCGAAAAAGAGAAGATCAAAGGGGCAAAAAAAGTCCTCAAGTCGGCGGAAAAAGTAAAATATGTCAAACGCGATGCCGTTAAAAAGATCATTGCGGCATGGGTCATCACGGTTCCGGCTGCGGCGCTGCTCTCCGCCATGCTCTTTTTTATGATCAAGGGAATGCTGCTCTGATTGCTTGAGAATATCGCCACTATGCCGATATGGCGGTCATGATAAAAGTCTTAAAAAAATGGTTTCATAGAAAAGAGCGGGTGACGCAGAGAGAGTATCTGATTACGAATCTCTCATTTCACTGCATCAAATAGTGTGCACCGGCACATGGAGGTTAGAAGAACCACTGCGTGCTGAGTTTTACCAGGCGCTCGGTTTTATCACCCAGCTTTTCCGCGTACTCGTCTGTCTGATAGCTGAGTCCCGCTTTGATTGTATTGCCTCTGAGGTACCAGTTCACGCCTGCGATCGTTGACGTGAAATCGTATTCTGATTCATCATTGAATTTGTTCCATGATTCATAACGCACGTACGGTGCAACATAGCCGATCGACTCGATAACGTATTCCGAAGTGGCATACCACCCTTTTGACGTTCCCAGTTTGCTCTTTGTCCAATCCTCGACTACGCCGTCGAATTCAAAATACTCCGCCTGCGCAAAGAGTCCCAGATAGTGTGCGGAAATCTCGAAGTTAGTCAGTTTGTGATCAATTTTCTGGGATACCGTGCCATCGTTGTAACTGATATCCGGGCTCTCCCAGTAAGCGGCACCGACAGCAAAGTGTTTGCCTTTTCCGAAATAAGTTTCAGTGCGTTTGGTCTCTTCCCAACCGTCAAAAGGCGAGAGCACAATCTTACCGCCATAGAAGAAACTCTCCTGGCTCAGTTTCCCGGAAAAACTACTGCCGCTCGCGTCTTTGAGCTTCCCGGAATAGACACCGTCACCAAAGGCTACCTGATAGTGGATTTTTTTATCCCAGTTTCCATACATCTGTGCATTGGTACCGCGACGGTTGTGGGTGATGTATTGTGCCGCTTCATCGGCAACCTGCGGACGGTCATAATTGATGACCAAAGCGGATTTGACGGTCTCGGTACGGGAGACGTCAATCTTTCCGCGATAAAGTTTGAAATTCACGAGTGACGTACCGAAAGGTTTCGAAATATTAATATAGGCGTCACCGACGTTGAACTGCTCTTCACCCTTGTCCTGATAGTTGGCTTTGTCATTACGGATGTCCATAACGAATGAGGTATATTTGTTGAATCCGGCTGCTACTTCAAAGCGGACACGACGCAGGTAGGCATCGTAAGCCTCGGTATCGGTTTTGGCCGCGTCTTTGTAATCGACCTGTCGGTTTTCAAACGTTCCCTGAATACGGACACCCGCTTTCAGCCACATCTCAGGATTGTCATCGGCGACAAACTTCATATTGATATGGGTCTCTTTACCCAAAAGAAAATCAGGTGATTTCTCATTAACGATTGTAATCTTGGAACTGCTTTTTTCCTCAGGCATCGTTATGGCGACACGTCCGTCAGCTTCTGTCGTATAAACCTGGCCTGTAGCCGGGTCACTGTAAAGTGTCATCGCCTGTGCGCTCACCAGCGAACCCAATGCCATTGCGGCATATGTAGATAATATGATCTTATTCATTCGATTGGATCTCCCTCTGTTTTAATGCTCGCATAGTAGAACATTTTGATTACATCAAGGTTACGGTTATATTACACCGTAACCGACACAGCGGTATAACGAAAAAAGGCCCGCACCCCAAATTCGGGGTAACGGGCCGGTTAAGGAAGCGTGTGAAAGAACGCAGGACTATTTGATGTTGGCAGCCCAGTATTCGCGAATCATCTTCTTTGTCGCTTCGGGAAGCGGAATGTAACCGAGTTTGACGGCGCGGCTGTCTCCGGTTTTGAAGGCATCGTCAAAGAATGCGATTACTTTTTTATTCATCTCCTGTTTTTCAACCGGAAGCAGAATAAATGTTGCCGCTACGATAGGATACGACGTGTCGCCCGGCTGGAGTGCAAGCATGGCATAGAAGTTGTCCTCTTTTGTCCATGTGGCATACTCTGCCGCCGCCTTGAAGTTCGCCTCGCGTGCACTCACCCATTTGCCGCTTGCCGTCTGAAGCGTTGCCGCAGCGAGACCGTTTTTCTCTTTATACGCGCTTTCGATGTAACCGATGGAATAAGGCGTCTGTTTTACAAGATTGGCAACACCTTCATTACCCTTGCCGCCGATACCCGTGGCCCAGTCAATCGTTTTGCCTACACCGTAATTCTCTTTCCAGAGTGTCGAACTGCCGTTAAGGTAATAGGTAAAGTTGAAGGTCGTGCCTGATCCGTCAGAGCGGTGAACAACGATGATCTTCTCATCCGGAAGCTTCAGCTGTGCATTGTCCGCAGCAATGGCCGGATCGTTCCATTTGGTGATTTTTCCGGCAAAAATTTCAGCGACGATACTGTTTTTGAGTTTCAGGCTTTCATCCGCTACCCCCGGAACGTTGTGGGCAATGACGATTGAACCGATAACCGCCGGGAACTGCAGTAATTTGCTCTTGCTCAGCTCTTTGGTCTTGAGCGGCTTGTCAGAGGCTCCGAAATCAACAATTCGGTTACTGATCTGCTTGATACCTCCGCCTGAACCGATCGACTGATAGTTGATGCGGTTTTCGGTGTTCTTTTCATACTGGTAGGCCCAGTCATAATAGAGCGGTGCAGGGAATGATGCTCCGGCACCATTGATCTTGTCAGCTGCAGATGCCGCCGTGAAAGCAACACCGAGCGCGAGAAGTGTGGATACGATTTTTTTTACCATGATGGTTGTCCCTTCTGATTTTTTCACAAAAGCAGCTGCTTCATGCAGCCCATTTGGAGGTTTAACAGCGGCATTGTAGGCCACCAATGTAACAAGGAGGTTACAAAAACCGTAACCCCTTTGTAATTTTGGATTGCTAGACTTGCACCAAAATTTTTGTCCCGGAAGGTGCCGTTTCACTCATGTTACCACGATACGCCAACAAGATCACAGAGATCCGATCCATCATCATTTCGATGCTGCGCCGCATTCGCGAAGCCAGCCAGACTACGCTCGATGCGTATGAAAAACGCGACGATGCGCTCTTTAACGCCATCAGGCAGCACCTTTATTCCATTCCGAATGATGCCAACAGCCTTGATACCGAGATTGTCAAAACGTTCGCACTTTTCGGTCCGGAAGCGCACGAGCTGCGCATGCTGGTCGCCTACCTCAAGATGAACAGTGAAATCGTCCGTATCAGCGACGGTGTCGTTAAATATGCCCGACGCATGCAGACCCACTGCAAAAGCGGCGTTGACCTTGTTCCGCTGGATGAGTCGATTATTCTGCTGCACCGCAGTACCATCCACGCCCTTGAATATATGGAAAGCTGTTTTGAAAAAATTGACGACTGCGATATCGATGAACTCTACCGCAAAGTCATGGTCGAAGAAAGCAAAAATGATGACATCTTCGCCATTTTGGAAAAAGACCTCTTCAAACTGATTGCCTCGCATGAAGAGCTTTCCCTTGAATACGTCAATGTACTCGGAACCCTGCGCAAACTTGAACGCGGCTGCGACCGTTCCGTCAATATCGCCAAGCTGATGGTCTATGCCGAAAAAGGCGGCGACATGAAGATTTATGAAGACTGAATCCTTACATGTAACGCTCAAAGGCAGTAACCTATGACCAAGCTCCTTGATATTATTTTTGAAAATGCCACCCGTATCATCGCACTCTCCATACTGCTGATTGTGGCGTGGATATTTACGGTACTGTTTCAAAACTCGCTCGATGCCATGTCGGCGTTCGGCTTTGATTTCATTACCGATACCAAATGGGCACCCAATCTGGAGCGTTTCGGTGCGCTTCCTGCCATTGCCGGTTCGGTCATCTCCACCTTTCTGGCCATGCTGCTTGCCATTCCCGTGGCTATCGGTGTCGCCATCTTTTTAAGCGAGATCGCCCATGCAAGGCTCAAAGCGCCCGTGGGAACCTCTATTGAACTGCTCGCGGCCATTCCGTCCGTCATTTACGGGATGTGGGGGCTCTTTTATTTTGTTCCGATCATCCGCGATATCTTTGGCGGTCTGGGCATCGGAATGCTCACCGCCGGTATTGTGCTCTCCATTATGATATTGCCCTTTATGGCAGCCGTGACACGCGATGCCATGAACACGACGCCCGACATTCTCAAAGAGTCCGCCTACGCGCTGGGTGCCACCAAGTGGGACGTCATCAAGGATGTTGTCATTCCCTACGCTAAAGCGGGAATTATCGGCTCCATGATTCTGGCTTTGGGGCGTGCCATCGGGGAGACCATGGCCGTCACCTTCGTTATGGGGAACGTCCACAAGATCTCCGGCGACCTGACGGCTCCGGCGACATCGATTCCCGTCACCCTTGCCAACGAATTTACCGAAGCCGATTCGGCACTCTATTTTTCAAGCCTTTTCGAACTGGCGTTCATTCTGATGCTCATCAGTTTCAGCATCATCGCCATCTCGAAATTTTACTTTTTACGCAAAGTCAGGAGGGCTTAAGTCATGGATTACATTGAAAAAAGACGACTGACAAACAAAATTATTTTACTCCTTTCAACGTTATCGGCATTGATCGGGCTGGCATTTCTCTTCTGGATTCTCGGTGTCCTTATCATGAACGGCGTGGCATCCATCAACTGGGAGATCTTCGCTTTCGAAGGCGCGCCTCCGGGTATGAAAGAGAGCGGCCTTAAACATGCCCTGATCGGACAGCTCATCATTGTCGGGGTCGCCACAATCATCGGCGTACCGCTGGGCATTCTGGGCGGAACCTTCCTGAGCGAGTACGGTCAGAAATCGCGTCTGGCCAACCTGATCCGCGATATTTCGGACATCATGATGAGTGCGCCCTCCATTGTCATCGGCTCGTTTGTCTATGCCATTGTCGTGATGCCCATGGGGCATTTCAGCGGTTGGGCAGGTGTCATCGCGCTCACCATCATCATGATTCCGATTATCCTGCGCACTACCGACGACATGCTGCATCTTGTGCCCTCAACACTGCGCGAGGCAGCTTTTGCTCTGGGTGCTCCCAAATACAAAGTCATTATGAATGTCGTCTACCGCGGCGCCAAAGCCGGGATCCTTACAGGAATTATTCTGGGAGTGGCACGCGTGGCGGGTGAAACCGCTCCGCTGCTCTTTACCTCGTTTAACGACAACTTTCTCTCCATGAACCTCAATGAGCCGATGGCATCGCTGACGGTCACCATGTACAACTATGCGACCAGCCCCTATGAGGACTGGCAGAGTATCGGATGGGCCGCCGCGTTCATCCTCTCGATGTTTATTTTAAGTCTGAACATTATCGGACGACTGATTATTATGAAACGAAAAGGGAAATAATGGCAACGATTGTCGATATCACACAAGAGCGTGCACTGGAAGTCAAAAATTTTAACTTTACCTACGGCGGTGCTCCCGAGCCCAGCCTCAAAAATGTTTCCATGCCTATCGCAAAAAATGCCGTGACGGCGCTTATCGGACCTTCAGGCTGCGGTAAAACCACCCTGCTGCGCTCTTTTAACCGTATGCACGACCTCTATCCCGGCAATACCTATCAGGGTGCCATCGAATTTGAGGGACGCAACATTCTTGATGACAAAGAGGACCTCATCAAACTCCGCACACGCATCGGGATGATCTTCCAAAAACCCACCGCGTTTCCGATGAGCATCTATGACAACATCGCCTACGGTATGCGTCTTCAGGGTATCAAAGCAAGAAGCGAACTCGATGACCGTGTCGAAAAAGCCCTTAAAGACGCTGCTATCTGGAACGAGGTCAATCACCGCCTCAAGGATGATGCCAACGGGCTCTCCGGCGGTCAGCAGCAGCGTCTGTGTATTGCCCGTGCCATCGCAGTAGAGCCGGAAGTGCTTCTTTTCGATGAACCGACATCGGCGCTTGATCCCATTTCAACGCAGGGGATTGAAAAACTGGTCATCGAACTCAAAGAGCGCGTGAGCATCATTATTGTCACGCACAACATGCAACAGGCGGCGCGGGTGAGTGATTACACCGGGTTTATGTATCTGGGCGAGCTTATCGAACTGGGTGTCACCGAAGAGCTCTTCGTCACACCAAAAGAGCGCCTCACCGAAGAGTACATCACCGGTAAATTCGGGTGATATCTACCATTACATGTAACGCGCTTACTGCCGCAGGGCTTCCCACACTTTAAGCGCCTGAACGTGTTCGTGCACATCATGGGCACGAATAATCTCCGCACCGTTTTGCACCGCTTTGAGATGCAGCGCAAGCGTACCGCCAAGACGCTCTTCCACAGGAGAGGGATCAATCGCATTGATCATCGATTTGCGGCTTGCCCCCACCAGCAGCGGATGGCCGAACTTCAAAAAATGCTCCAGCTGCGCGATCAGCGCAATGTTATGCTCCAGTGCTTTTCCAAACCCTATTCCGACATCCAGAACCAGCTTTTTGACGCCAAACGACTCCGCTTTGGCAATGCGCGCTTCAAAAAAATCGCCCACGTCGCTGATAAGTGCATCATAACGGGGTTCTTCCTGCATGCTCTGCGGCGTTCCCTGCATGTGCATGATAACCGCCGTGGCATCATAACGGGCACAGAGTTCGCAGACACGCGCATCGGAGAGCCCCGTAATATCGTTGACAATGCCAAAACCGTGATCCAGCGCATAGGCAATCACCCCGGGCGCGTAGCTGTCAATACTGAGCGTCACGGATTCATGCAGCCGTGAGCGATACCATGCGTCAATAACAGGACGCACGCGCGCAAGCTCCTCGCCTTCACTCACACCCGCACTTCCGGGTCGTGACGACACACCGCCGAGATCGATAATGGCAGCCCCCGCTTCGACCATGCGACGCGCCGCATGCAGCGCCGCTTCCTCCTGAAAACGGCTTTGCGAATAGAAGCTGTCCTCATTTGCGTTGATGACACCCATTACCCTTGCGCGTTGCGGTTCATGCCCTTTTAAAAAAACCTGCAGCTCCAGGGCGAGCGTTTTGAGACCGAAAGGCTGCGAGAGCTCTTTGCGGCTGAGCACCTGCAGCTGTTTCGTGTTGGCGATGAGCACGGCATCAACATGGCTTTGCGCCGCCGTAACCGTCCCTTTGGGCACGGCCAGATCCGCGCCGATGGAGAGGGCATCCTGCTTGAGAATGTTAGCTCCGCCAACCGGCAGATTCCGGATGTAAAAACAGTGCAGCTCCATTTTGGAAGCCAGAATGCCCACGCCGCCGCCATCCACGCCCAGACGTTTTAAAAAAGGCTTTACATGTAAGTCGGGGGAGAGCTTTTCAATCTGCACGACGACCCTCCGGTAAAAATCGCATCAGCAGCATCACCAGCAGGGATTGCGTCCGGCCGTTGAGTTCGGCCAGACGATACGCCAGATCAAACGCTTCGAGCTGCTCTTGTGTCAGCAGAAGACCGTCCACATGTGCGGCCTGATGGTAAATCGCTTCGATGAGGGTGTGAAGTTCATGTTTTTTGAGGCGTTCATGTGCTTTGACAAAGGCAAAAAGCGTCCCAAGGTCGAAATGGCGCAATGAGATATCCAGAGGTTCGCGCAGCGGATTTTGCAGATTTTTGCGCATCGGCAATCGGGAACGTATCGTCGGCAGGAAGAGCGACTTTGAAGGGGCAATGAGAATAAAGACAATATTGCGCGGCGGCTCTTCCAAAATCTTGAGCAGCGCATTCTGGGAGACCGTGTTGAAGCTTTTGGCTCCCAAAATCAGGAATTTTTCGCGTTCTTCGCTGATGTAAGCCTCGGCGACGACCGCTCTGGCATCTTCAATCAAAAAGTCATCGCGCAAAAAGTTCACAACACGATGCCCCGATGCCTGCTGCGCAATCTCGGCGGCATACTGTTCGGGGACATCCGTAATACAGATGTGGCTGCGGGGAAGCTCACCGCTCAAAATCGGTCTCTCCAAAGAGTACGGCTCCAAGCGACTTGTCAAACAGGCGGTAGAGCTGCAGCAGCTTGATGTCGATCAGTTCATCATACGATCTGAGCGTCAGTGCGTTTTGGAAGTCTTCATCCATGATCCAGAGGTAGCTTCGATCATTTCGTTTGGCGATGTCGGCGCGGCGGTTGTCTCCGCGTCCGATATACCAGAAGAAGTAATTCCCGCCAAAAGCGATATCGAGCATGTCTTCAAGCATGTCAATCATCTCGCTTCCACTGATTTCCCGATAATGCGGATAGAGACTCTCAATGGGAATGATCGGAATAATCGGACGCTGCAGGGAGGGTTTGTTCAAAGCTGCGACAATGTAGTTTTCGAACCAGGAGCGTTCGAAATCGGTAATCAGTACAATCGTCTTGCCTTCAAGAATCTGGACAAGGGCACTTTGCGTCGCGGGAAGCCACTCAAAGCGTGACTCTTCCATCCAGCTGAATGCCGCACCTTCCGCCCGGATAGCTTCGAGCGTCCAGCTCTCGAAAGGATTCATCCGTAAAACCTACTGATCAAGCTGATAGGCGCTGTGAAGCGAACGCACCGCCAGCTCGGCGTATTTTTCCTGAATGATCATGGAAATTTTGATCTCCGATGTCGAGATCATCATAATATTGATGTTTTCACTCGCCATTGAGCTGAAAGCTTTGGCTGCCACGCCCGTATGCGATTTCATACCGACACCGACAATGGAAACCTTGCAGATGCTGTCGTCGTATTCGGCATGCTGAATGTCATTGCGGCCGATGAAGCTGTCGGCTACCTGACGGGCATCGCTGAGTTCTGTTTTTGGAACCGTAAAGCCCAGATTGGTCGTACCGTCATGGCCAACCGTCTGGATGATCATATCGACGTTCACACTGTTTCTTGCCAGCGCACCGAAAATTTCGGAGGCGATACCGGGACGGTCCGCCACACCGCGCATTGAGACGCGTGCCTGATTTTTATCCAGAGCGATTCCGCTGACGAGGGGTTGTTCCATGATGTTCTCTTCCTTTGTGATAAGTGTACCTTCCGCATCGCTGAAGCTTGAGCGGGTCACGAGATTGACATTGAGTTTTTTGGCCAGTTCAACCGAACGGTTTTGCAGCACTTTGGCGCCGAGCGAAGCGAGTTCGAGCATCTCGTCATACGAGATGCGTTCAATCTTCTTCGCATGCGGTTCAATACGCGGATCGGTCGTGTAAATACCGTCGACATCCGTGTAGATTTCGCACAGATCGGCCTGAAGCGCACCGGCGACCGCAACGGCTGAAAGGTCGGAACCGCCGCGTCCGAGTGTCGTGACATGGCCCTCTTCATTAACGCCCTGAAACCCGGCCACGACTACGATTTTGCCTGATGCGACCGCCTGATGCATTGAAGTGGGGTCGATATGCTCGATACGTGCTTTGGTATGCACCGCATCGGTGACGATTCCTGCCGCGCGGCCGCTCATGGAGATCGCACTGTAACCCATGGCATTAAGCGCGATAGAGAGCAGTGATGCCGTCACCCGTTCGCCGGAACTCAGCAGCATATCGACTTCATTGCGCGCCGGAGTCTCCGTAAAGTGCTCGGCATAACCGAGCAGCTTGTTGGTCTCGCCGCTCATGGCGGAGACCACCACAACCACCTGATGCCCCGCATCTGCCGTTTGCGCGACGCGGTTGGCGACATTCTGTATCCGCTCCAAATCGCCGACACTTGTGCCGCCGAACTTCTGTACAATCAACATTTAGAGATATCCTTTCTCTTTGAAATAGGCAAGTGCCTGTTCATACACCGGTTTTTTAAAATGTGAAATATGCGCGAAAAGTTCATCCGGAGTCACGAATTTGTAGCGTGAAAATTCAGGATGATGCGTTGCAAGATCAATCACCGCCTTTTTTTTCAGACGCACCAGATAGTAGCGCTGCTTCTGCCCCGTGTAGGGCTCCATCTTGCGGCTGACCCCCTCGGGAAAATCGTAGCGGATCCAGCCCGGATACTTGGCAATCACCTTGATGCGATTGGTGCCGATTTCTTCTTCCAGCTCACGAAACAGTGCCTCTTTGGGGCGTTCGCCTGCATCGATACCGCCTTGCGGAAACTGCCAGACACCCTCCATATCGCTGCGTTCGGCAATAAAGAACTCCACCGTGTCAGGATAGTTGGGTGAGAGCACGATAGCGGCGACATTGGGACGATAAAGCTTTTTTTTCGGCATCATATTCACTTTCTTAAATAGCACGAATTATACTCTGAAGGCTCTAAAATTTGTATAATGCGCCATGCTTTTATACCTGCACATCCCATTTTGCGACTCCAAGTGTTCCTACTGCGCCTTCAACTCCTATGTCGATAAATTCGCTCTGCGGGAAAAATACATGCGCGCGCTGCTGCAACAACTCGATTTTGAACTGCAACGCTTTGATGTACAACACCACGCCATCGAAACCGTTTTTATCGGCGGCGGTACTCCTTCGACCGTGGCACCCGAGCTTTATGCTCCGCTCTTTGAGCGGCTTGCGCCCTTTGTGCATCCGGATGCGGAGATCACCAGCGAAGCCAATCCCAACAGTGCGACACCCTCATGGCTTGAGGGCATGCGTGCTCTGGGCGTCAACCGCATCAGCTTCGGCGTGCAGAGTTTCAATGAAGCAAAACTCAAAATTCTCAACCGCGCCCATAGTGCGGAAGATGCCCTGCGCACGGTTGAAACGGCACATCGCATCGGTTTTGAGCACCTCTCGCTTGATCTCATTTACGGCGTTGCCGGAGACAGCGAAGCGCTGCTTTCGCATGACCTTGAAACAGCGCTTGGCCTTCCCATCGACCACCTTAGCGCCTACGCGCTTACCATCGAGGCGCAGACCCCCTTTGAGCAGCGTCCCGAAATGGCCGATGAGCCGCTGGAGCTGACACGCAGGTTTTTTGACACCATCATCGCTTCAGGCATGACACAGTATGAAATCTCCAATTTCGGCCGCTACCGTTCAGCCCACAACCTTGGCTACTGGCAGTATAAAGACTACATCGGTCTGGGAAGCGGTGCTGTCGGCTTCCTGAAAGATACGCGCTTCTACCCCGCCACGGACATCGCATCCTACATTGCCGCGCCGCTTCAGATTCAGGAGGAGCATCTTGATGCCGGGGCAATCAAAATGGAGAAACTCTTTCTGGGGTTGCGCAGTGTCGTCGGCGTCGATGCGGCACTGCTGAGCCCGCAGGAGCTCAAACGGGCCCGGCTGCTTTGTGATGAGGGCAAGCTTACATGTAAAGCGGAACGTTTTTATAATCCTGATTATCTGCTGAGTGACGAACTGGCACTTTTTATCACCGCATAATGATTCTTTGGCTAAAATCTGCCCTATTTAAAAGGCAGTTGCCTGCCGAAAATTCATGTATGAAACGGACGCGCTATGTTTGGAATGGGTTTTACCGAAATTCTGGTCATCGGCATTATTGCCATCTTGTTTCTGGGCCCGGACAAACTCCCTGAAACCATGGTTGAAATTGCCAAGTTCCTGCGCAATGTCAAGAAAACGGTGACCAATGCAAAAAGTTCGATCGAGAGCGAACTGCATGTCAGTGATATCCGAAACGAAATGGACAGTTACAAGAGAGAGCTCACCGCTGCGAGCAGCGAACTCGACCGCCTCACTTCGGTAGATGCGCTCCAGTCCGAAATCACCGCCATCAAGAAAGAGGCGAACATTGACCTCAATGATGCAGAATCTGCGGCTCCGCCGCCTCCGCCGAAACCTGAAGTCGTCACTTTCAAGAAAAAACCGACATCCCCCGATACCCCTGTGAGCGAGCACTAATGTTTGAAGATCTCAAACCCCATCTGGTTGAGCTGAGAAAACGTCTCGGCATCTCCGTTGTCAGCGTCATCGTCATGTTTTTTGTCGCTTTCTATTTTCATGAACCTATTCTTGAATGGATGGTTGCGCCGCTGAATGCCGCATTGATCGAAGTGGGAAAAACCTCCATGCATGCCGCAGAGGGCATGGTCACCACCAATCAGGTGGGCGGCGCTTTTTTCGTTGCCCTCAAAGTGGCGTTTTTCGCAGGTTTTCTGGCAGCGCTTCCGATTATTCTGGCGCAACTCTGGCTCTTCGTCGCACCCGGTCTGTATGAGAACGAGAAAAAAATGCTCATTCCCTTTATTGTCGGCGGCAGCGTTATGTTCGGCGTCGGGGTCGCCTTTGCCTACTACATCGTCACCCCCTTCGGGTTTGATTTTCTCATCACCTTCGGCAGTTTCAAATTCACGCCGCTCATCAACATTGAAGATTATGTCGGTTTTTTTGCAAAGATCATGTTTGGATTCGGTATTGCGTTCGAACTTCCTGTCTTCGCCTATTTTCTGGCGCTGCTTGGACTTGTCGACGACAAACAGATGATCGCGTTTTTCAAATATGCCATTGTTCTCATTTTTATCGTCGCCGCGCTCCTGACGCCGCCGGACGTATTGACCCAGCTGCTGATGGCCGGACCGCTGGTTGTCCTTTACGGACTCTCCATACTTATTGTCAAAGTCGTCAATCCCGCACCTGATGATGAAGAGGACGACACCGAAAGTGCCACATAAGGTTGGGCATGGATGTATTAAAAACCCGCAGCTATGATTACCACCTTCCCGAAGCGCTCATCGCCCTGCACCCCTGCGAACCGCGCGAGCACGCCAGACTCCTGGTGTACGATCGCAAAAGCGGCACCATCACCCACAGCCGTTTTGATGCCATCAACCGTTTTATTCCCGAAAATGCCGCGCTGATCTTCAACGATACCAAAGTCATCAAGGCACGCCTCTACGGCACCAAGGAGAGCGGCGGCAGTATCGAACTGCTGATTAACCGTCCGCTCGATGCCCTTCGGATCAATGTCTATATTCGCGGACGCGTGAAAACCGGTACGCGGCTCCGTTTTG
Organism: Sulfurimonadaceae bacterium; assembly: GCA_050305515.1. Taxonomy (GTDB): domain Bacteria; phylum Campylobacterota; class Campylobacteria; order Campylobacterales; family Sulfurimonadaceae; genus JAFGUB01. Next base: position 135,290 of record JBNLFL010000025.1, on the reverse strand, counting down.
ATGCGGAGCTGGAAGCCGAAGTCCTCACCCTCCACGATGACGGCAGCCGTGACGTCACCTTCAGCCACGCCGGGGCGCCACTGCGTTTTGAAGCCCTTCTTCCGATTATCGAAACAATAGGGCATATTCCGCTGCCCCCTTACATCGCCCGTGATGATGATGCCACGGATGCATCTGATTATCAGAGCGTTTTTGCCCGACATGAGGGTGCCGTAGCGGCGCCAACGGCGTCATTGCACTTTAGCGATGCGCTTTTTCAGGACGTCTGCGCTACCCATCCGCACGCCTTTGTGACGTTACATGTAGGCGCCGGAACCTTCAAACCGGTGCAGGCCGAAGTCATCACGGAACACCCGATGCACAGCGAATATTTTTCACTTTCTCCCGACGCCAGACGCATGATTGAAGAAAAACTTCCGATTCTTGCCGTCGGTACCACGGCAACACGTACCATAGAATATTTTGTGCGCAGCGGTGAAAATGACGGCGAAGCCAACCTATTTCTGCATCCGCTCAATCCGCCGCAGCGGGTCAATCACCTGCTGACAAACTTTCACCTGCCCAAATCAACCCTGCTGATGCTTGTCGCGTCTTTTGTCGGCATCGACGCCATGCATCGCATTTATGCCGAAGCCATTCGGGAACGCTACCGTTTCTACAGCTATGGCGACGCCATGCTAATACTCTAGGGATGTGCCATGCTGATTCAACTCGGAAATCATAACAGCAGCAGTTACCTTCCCAAACTGCTGCTCTACGATGAGACCCCGCAAGACACTCTGCTGCGCGATACCCTGCAAAAGCGTTTCAAGTTTGAACTCTTCACCGCACCTGATGTCGAGACTATGATAGAGATGGCCTATGATGAAAAAGTTGATCTGATCCTTCTCGATCTTGAATGTGCTTCTGATGACGGTATTCGTATTATGGAGTATTGCCGGGAAGTGAATGAACTCAAAGAGATTCCTGTTTTAGCGGCACTCGAATGTAATCAACGCGCAGAAGAGATACGCAACCGTTTCGAAGGTATCGATCTCTTTGAAAAACCTTTACATGTAAACGAAATCATCCACCGACTTGATATTTACCTGAAGCTGATTAACAAAACCTACGAGTTCGAAGCTTCCCAAAAAGTACTTGAAGTGCAACTCAAGCATATTAAAGCAATCCTCAATACCCAGGAAGAGATGCTCGCAGTCTTCTCGGAACAGAACATCATTCTGACCAACAGCCGGTTTTTGCAATTTTTTGAAGTGGATACGCTCGAAGAATTCCTGTTGCACTATGACTGTTTTGCGAAGACATTCATAAAAGAAGAAGATAGCTTCTATTTCAGCCGTTGCGACGAGGCTATCACATGGATTGACATGCTCAAAAAGCTTCCCCCGGATGAACGCAATGTTGTCATCAGCAATTCCAACGGTGCCAAACACCGATTTCGCGTTCAGATCCAGGGCTATACGCTCGAGAGCAATTTCCACGTCATCACCCTTTTTGACATGACCGATCTCTACTCCCTGTCAAAAAAATACGAACAGTTCGCCTATTATGATCTGCTTACCGGAGTTGCAAACCGGCGCCGTTTCGAAGATCGTCTCGAAGTAGAGATGTCACGGGCGAAGCGTTTTGGCAATGCCCTAAGCCTGATGCTCTTCGATCTCGATCATTTCAAATCGATTAATGATACCTATGGTCACGAAAAAGGGGATGCCATCTTGCGCGCATTTGCCAAAACGCTCTCCAACCGTGTCCGAAAAGAGGATCTCTTTGCACGTTGGGGCGGGGAGGAATTCATATTACTCATACCCGAAACCGAGCTCCACTACGTCTTTGAACTGGCCACGGCACTGCTGGAGCTGACACGAACCATCGAGGTAACACCAGAGCGCCACGTGACCTGCAGTATCGGTATCAGCCATTTTCAGACGAACATGAGCAAACATGATTTTATAAAATTGGCCGATGAAGCCCTCTACAAAGCCAAAGAGAGCGGACGCGACCGCTTCGAGATTCTTTAAAGTACGCGAACCGTTCCATTTTCTATTGCGATTTTTCCGTCAAGCTCATAAGCAAAAAGTTCCGCGCCAAAACGTGCAAACGCATCATCGTAACTGCTGTGCTGCCTGCAAAAATCCAGCACGGCATCATCCGGTTTTGCTTCAGGCGTTCCAAAACGCTCACAAAAATCTTCTATGTCATAGAGCGGCTGTGCCACACCTTCGCGAAGCAATCCGTTACTCCCTTCACTCTCTCCGATACGATGTACCAGCGCATAAACGGGACGCCCCATTTTGAGTGCGAATTCGACACTTCGCAGCGTGCCGCTTTGCGGATCTGCCTGCATGACAATCAGCGCCTCGCCAAGGGCGACGACCACTTCATTACGTACGACGAAACTCCACGGCCGTGCCTGCTCGCCGGCTTCGAACTGACTGATCACCAGTCCCTCTTTTTCAATGGCGGCAATAAGATCGCGATTGACAGCCGGATAGCGGATGTCAAGCCCGTTGGCCATCACGGCAATGGTATTGGCGGCACCGGCGCTCCTGTGGGCAATGGCATCAACGCCCATTGCCGCACCGCTGACAATGCAGATACCGCGTGCTGCAAGGCCCGAAGCCAGCCGTGCGGTCATATCACGTGTATAGGCGGAAGGTTTGCGCGTTCCGACAATGGATAGCGCACGACGCTGAAGAAGCGAACGGTCACCAATACCGTAAAGCTTTTCAGGATAGTGCCGCATCGATTCGAGTTGCGAGAGATGCGATTTGAACTCGAAAATGGAATCAGAGGTAGTTGTCGATGGTGACAAGCTGCACCTCTTTGAAGAGCGCTTTGGATTCACGCAGCGCCTGAAGGGTATCGCGTCGCGGATGTCCGATGGCGATCGCGCTGCCGCTCTGCTTCGCAATGCCGATGGCACGGCGGATCTGCTGTTTGATCTCACCGACATCGGCGACATGATCCAAAAAGACATCGCGTGCAATATAGGGAAGTCCGTAGTTTTTCATGACACGCGGTACCTGGGTCTCGGCAGTCGTCCGACTGTCAATGAACATGATCTTCTCCTTTCTCAGGGCGAACATCAGGCGGTTCATGGCAATTTCACTGGCCGTAAAACGGCTTCCAGTGTGATTGTTGACATACTTCACTCGTGGAAAGAGTTTTTTGATTTCGCTGATACGATCGCTGATGCGCTGCTGGGAATCTTTGACGTAAAGCGTACTCTTCTCTTCGGCATTAAACTGCATCGCTTCAAGGGGAAGGTGAACCATATACGTTGTTTCGTTCGCCGCCAGCTTGGCCGAATCGGGATGGCGCGCGCTCGGAGGAAGAAACGACATCGTAACCGGTAATTCCAGCGCTTTGATATTTTCTACATCGCGTTCAAAAGAGACATCGTCAATAATGATTGCCAGTTTCGGAAGCGTGCTGCTCTTGACAACCTGCCGTTTGGGCCCTTCAGGCGGTGCCTTGTCATACTCATGGGACGCAACAACATCTTCATGCTTTTTCAAAAGTTCCGCCAAACGCTCTTTACGGCTTTTTTCGGGCTTGATAACCGTTGCACTTTTAAGCTCTGCAAGAAGCTTCTGTGTCTGGGCACGCTCTTTGCTGAGCTGGGCGACCATCTGCTCCCTGCCCGCTTCATACCCGAAATAGTATCCGGCGACCCCGACAAGGCTCAGCAGCAGCAGTGCAATGGCACCAAGGCTTAGATATTTGACAATAAGATGGGTGCGGTCCGGTTTACGGGTTGTTTTTCGTTTCGTCATAGGGCTTACATGTAAAAGATGCGCGTATTATACTGGGTGAAAGAAAAATCCCTATTAATTGTGGCAGATTGCAATGATTTTGGAAGAAGAAGAGGGTGTACCGACACCCGCTACAGGGGTATCGGTTATCACGCAGGAAAAAAGAACGATTAGTTTTTGTCCTGATCGACGATTTTGTTTGCCTTGATCCACGGCATCATGCCGCGCAGACGCTCACCGGTGACTTCAACCGGATGTGCCGCAAGATTTTTGCGTTCTGCATTCATACGCGGATAGCCTGCCTGACCTTCAAGAATGAAGTCTTTGGCGAATTTGCCGTTTTGGATCTCTTTGAGAACCTCTTTCATCGCTTTTTTGGACTCTTCGTTGATGACGCGCGGACCGCTTACCATATCACCGTATTCGGCAGTATTGGAGATGGAGTAACGCATATCCTTGATGCCGCCTTCGAAGATCAGGTCAACGATAAGCTTCATCTCGTGCAGACATTCGAAATATGCCATCTCTTCAGGGTAACCTGCTTCCGTAAGCGTTTCAAAACCTGCCTGAATCAGAGCGGAAACACCACCGCAGAGCACTGCCTGCTCGCCGAAAAGGTCGGTTTCCGTTTCATCTTTGAACGTTGTTTCGATAATACCGGTGCGGCCGCCGCCGATAGCGGAAGCGTATGAAAGCGCAAGATCTTTCGTGTTACCGCTTGGATCGGCATGAATCGCAATCAGGTCGGGGATACCGCCGCCTTTGACAAACTCGCTGCGAACGGTGTGACCCGGCGCTTTAGGAGCAACCATCATGACATTGATATCCGATGCAGGTTTGACACGGCCGTAGTGAATGTTGAAACCGTGACCGAATGCGATTGTCGCACCCGATTTCAGATTCGGAGCAATTTCGTTGGCATAGATCTCTGCCTGATTTTCATCCGGAAGCAGAATCATGATGACATCTGCAACTGCTGAAGCGTCTGCAACGGTCATGACACTGAACCCTTTGGCTTCCGCTTTTGCCCAGCTTGAACCGCCCTTTCTCAGACCGATAACCACTTCAACGCCACTGTCGCGAAGGTTCTCTGCATGCGCATGACCCTGGCTTCCAAAGCCGATCATGGCCACTTTCTTGCTCTTGATAAGTTCGATATTACAATCTTTGTCGTAGTAGACGTTAAGTGCCATAACACTATCCCTTGTAGTACGCTCAGACGCGCAAAATTTCGCGAATTATACTCAAACTTCCCACTACACTCTCTTAAAACTTTCTAAATACCCACTTATAATAATGAGCTTGCAACACTATTAATAACCGATTTTGATCTTAATTATAGTTCTTGATCAAAACATGGGCAATTTTAAGATTGCGTACGCTATCTTTCGGGACATTGTTGTGTTACATGTAACCAGCAATCGTTAGCCTATAACTTACCTGACCTACTTTGGGGAGCTCGAGCCTCAGAGTAAGTGAGGTAAGTTATAATGCAAATTTAAGCTTCAATATTATTTTTCTACTCCAAGTGAAATCCAGTCTTTCTTATGTAAAATCCCCCTCAGTGAAAATCTGAACCCGATAGAGAATCCATGAAAAAAATCAATCTTCAAAACGAGATCATTGTCGTTTCCAGGCAGGCACTGCTGCATGCTCTCAACAGCCACCGTACGTTTGCTATTACCCTAGAAGGCACAATCGAATTCGAACCGTTTGATGCGAAGGCACTTCACATCTATCGCGGAGCGGTGGCGTCGAAACCGGCCTCTCCCGTTAGCCCGGCCAAACCTGCTTCAATTCAGGAGCTTCTGGGGCATAATTACCGTGTTGTCGAAGATGATGAGCGAATTCTGCTCAAAGCTTCAGGCGCCTGGGCGGAGATTTTGGGATACAACCGGATTCATGCCGATTATGACGACTCTACGGCCGACGGTATCAGTGATTTTTCCGACAAAACCCTTGAAACCATCGGATGGCATGCGACGGAATTCGGCATCAGCTATCGCGAGATGGCCGAATTTTTCGAAACCCGTGCCGAAGGTATTTTGCTTTGTATCGAAATTGAATCGCCTTACCAGTTCAGCGGTCTTGGATTTTTGCGCGATCATGAAGCCGCACGCACACAGCTCTTTGAATTTTGCAGAGAAAAAGTCATACACCTCATAGCGAGCGATCCCGATTACGCTCCCGATCGTATGACGGATGATGAACGCGAAGCTGCTGAGTATTTTAACGCGTGCTGAAGGCGCGTTTCCCCTTGCACTTCAGACTTTTTTATTCGCGATATATTAATATTGCGATAGACTTTTTCCAATGAAACAGACGCTGATTCCTTTTAAAACTTCCATCTGGAAGCTCTATCTCTTCACGGTATTGGCGGCACTGATCTCTTTTGCTTCCGTTACGATTTTCAAGTGGTATGATATCCGTCAGGAAGCGTCCGACGAACTGATCTACCTGCATAAACTCGTCGGTAATTCCGCACAGGACCGTTTTGAACAGCATGCTGCCATGCTACAGCTTCTCGGTCAACGGCTCGTGGAGCTTGACGCATTGAATCATCCGGAAGAGGCACAGGCACTTCTGGATAACTTTTTAATCAGTAATCCCGTCTTTTCCGCTTACGGACTGGCCACTCCGGATGGTAAGCTCATCCTAACCTCCCACAACCTCTCAGGGAAAGCCCTCCCGAATCTTCTGCACGCCCCTGCCTCTGCTGAAAGTTTCAGATATGCGCTCCAAAGCAGCAGCGTCACTCTGGGGCGCACCTACTTTTTCCATCCGCTAAACCAATGGGTGATGCCGCTGCGCTATGCCATTCGTAATGCAAACAATGAGGTCGTAGCCGTCATTGCCACGGGAATCAGTATTCAAGGCGCCTTCAACCCCTGGAATATCCGAAACAAACACGACATTTTTATCAATGTCATCAAAGATGCCGACGGGGCAGGAAACAACTATTGGCAATATCTCAATACCTATACTGCCAATCCCGATACGATTTACAATACTCCGCTTGCAAAAGCATCCGTTGAGGCGATGCTGCATTTTTATAAAGAGCAGCATCTTGATCTGCATGCCACAGCAGAGAGTGACTCCATGCGCTCCATCACCATCGATATGCCTTTGGGAGTCATGCAGGGCGAACGGCTCGTCACGCTCAGCTACAATCCGGATCTCAGACTCATTACGGTTATCGGACGCTATACCAGCAGCATCAAAGAGGCATTCTGGCATATTGAATCTGCCTATATCGGAATTTTTATTCTTTTTAACCTGATCGTATTTGCACTTTTCTGGAAAATTGACCGACAGCAGTTCTCTTCCAAAGAACAGCTCAAATATCTGGCTGACCATGACCCGCTCACCCATCTTCCCAACCGCTATTACCTGACCCGGGAATTTCCGCTCTGGCAGCAGCGTCAATCTCATGGTTTTGGAATTTTGTATTTTGATCTGGACAACTTCAAATACATCAATGATCATTACGGACATACCGCCGGCGACGAGGTGCTTCAGGAAGTTGCCCTGCGGCTGCAGCGCTGTTGCGATGGGCATGAACTTCTGATACGCCACGGCGGTGATGAGTTCATCATCCTGACACCCTACAGCGACAGAGCGAAGATTGTTCATTTCGTGGAACACTGCAATTATCAGCTCTCAGAAAGCATCCGCATCGGGAACCTCTCTTTTACCATCAATTCCAGCACCGGTATTGCACTGGCATCCACCAATGATTACACCTTTGACGAACTGCTCTCCCAGGCAGACCTGGTAATGTACGAGGCAAAAAAAGAGCGTAACAGCTACGCTTTTTTTACGGAGCATCTCAAACTCAACAGCGCCCAGCAGGCACAGATTGCCAAAGAGCTGCACCGGGCCATAGAGAATAATGAGCTCTCACTGCACTATCAGCCCCAAATCGACGCGCGTAGCGGAAAATGTATCGGCATCGAAGCCCTGCTTCGATGGAACAACGCCACCCTCGGCCAGGTCCCGCCTGATCGCTTCATTCCCGTGGCAGAAAATTCAGGTCAGATCAATGCCATTGGCGCCTTTGTCATAGAGACCGCTTTTGCGGATCTGGTTACATTGCTTGAGATCGTCCCCGATATGCGGCTCTCCATCAACGTCTCCGTGAGACAACTCCTGAATGAACAGTTTCAACCGCTGATAAAAAATGCCCTGCAAACGCACCGGCTATCGGCAGAAAAGATTTCACTTGAGGTAACGGAGAGTCTCTTTATTGAAGACCTGAAGCAGATTCAGAAACTGCTTCAATTGCTGCGCAGTGACGGCTTCAAGATCTCGCTTGATGACTTTGGAACAGGCTATTCATCACTCAGCCTGCTCAGCAAACTCCCCATTAACGAAGTCAAAATCGATAAAAGTTTTGTACGTGACATTCTTGTAGATGACCACGACAGGGCACTTATTCAAAGTATTATAAGTATTGGAAAGGCACTTGACATTCCGACGCTTGCTGAAGGGGTAGAGACAATCGAGCAGGCCCGTATTCTGAAAAGCTACGGCTGTGATCTCTTTCAGGGATACTACTTTTCAAAACCGCGCAATTTCAAAGAGCTGCTACTTTTCATAGATACTTACGGTCCGACGGACGCCGCTTCTCATTAACACGCAGACGACGCAATTTTGTTACCGCTGCACGGCCTATTCTATTTCTTGACGTAATAAAAATAATAATCAACACTTAACACTTATGTAACACTGAAGTACTACCATTTTTCCCATGGCTGCTCGAATCGCAGGATTTTTGCAACCATTTTATTTGCATTATCCTAGGAGGAATAGATGGATCACATTGGCTTGTTTCCTCTCTTTTATTTCCCGGAAATCGGCTCGGCGTGGCTGATGGGAATAACGGGGACCATTCATATATTAGCGTCGCACACCTCGGTCGGTGCCGCTATGCTTTTTGCTTTTCTTGCACATAAAGCTTACACGGAAGACCGGCCGGAACTCTACGATTACATGAAAAAATACGGCATGTTTCTACTCATTTTTTCCTATGTTATCGGTTCCATTACCGGTCCGGGAATTTGGTACACCGCTACCGCAGCAAGTCCACGCGGTATTAGCGCACTGATTCACAACTTTGTCTGGGTATGGGCAACGGAATGGGTCTTTTTTGTTTATGAGGTCGTCGGTGTTTTTGCCCTGGTTTACTTTATCGGAAAAATCGATCGAAAAACGCATCTTAAACTCACCTATACCTTTGCATTGGCTTCAGTCGGGACCCTGATGCTGATCATCGGTATTATCAGCTTCATGATGTGGCCGGGGACCGATGCATTTTATACAACCGGATCGGCCAGTGACGCCTTTTTCGGAATCAATACCTTCCCCCATATGTTCCTGCGAATCGGCTTCATGATTATGATGGCGGGTGTCATTGGCATGGTTATTTCCAGTGCCTTGCCCAATCTGGAATTGCGAAAAGAGCTGACAAGAAAAATGGGCATTACCAGTATGCTCGGCGGATTTTTAACCATGTTCTTTTTCATGTGGTATGTTAGCACACTGCCTGAAAGTGCGGAAATACTGCTCGGGGTCTATCTACCGGATATCATGGCAACACGTATCGGGCTCATGGTTGCCTTCTCGCTCTACTTTGCGGTAGCTATTTTTATGCCGCGTCTCATCAACCGCCCCCTTGCCGCCGCCATGGTCGTTGTTGTTTTGATTGTCGGACTCTGGCCGGGCGAAAAATTGCGGGAAAGCCTTCGTAAACCGTATGTCGCCGGACGCTATATCTACAGTAATCAGATCATTTCACGTGATGTCCCGGGTAAAGGCATCAAAGGCGAAGTGGATAAACTTGCCGAAATCGGTTTTCTGCATGCCAGTCCCTGGGTTCCTCAAAGACTTCAAACGATCACTTCCGAGAATAAACTTGAAGTGGGAGAACTTTTAACCAAACGGGCATGTTCAAACTGTCACAGTCTTGAACCTGACGGAAAGTTCAGACCGCTCATGGCCAGAGTTGCCGGATGGGATGCCCAGACCATCAAAGATTTCATGCAGACATCACTGGCAACGGGAGCTATTCCCTACATGCCGAAAATCGCACTGCCCGATTATGAGTTTGACGCTATGGCAGCATGGATCGCTACACAAAATCAACAAGGAGCCCGATAATGGATGCCGCAACACTTAATTTATTACGTGATCCGGCGGGTGTACCCTTTTACCCCGTCGTATTTCAGGCACTGTATGTACTGACGTGGGCACTTCATGCCGCATTTGTTCTGCTTGCTCTTGGAAGTATGGGACTGTCGCTTTTTGGAGCCACCCGGCAAAAAACAGACGGGAACTGGAAAATTCTCACACCGCATCTGATCCAGACGGGAAAATTCAGTGTGTCGGTACTTATTGTCCTCGGGGTTGCTCCGCTGCTCTTCACCCAGGTCATCTATGATCCCAACTGGTATGTTACCAATACGCTCTCGGGTATCTGGGTATTTATATTTATCTACACGCTTATCGTAGGTTATTTGATGTATTACTGGTACTACTCTGCCAATAAAAAAGGTTCTTCATCAAATGTTTTAGTTGGAACAGTATCATTTCTGGTTCTCGTGTTTGCAGGCGTCATCATGCATAACTTTGCCGTCGAATCGATCCAACCCAATCAGTGGATGGAGTGGTATGCGCCAAATGGTATTGTCGATACCTCAGGAACCAATTTTCATATCGATATAATCCGACTTGCCTTCATGGTCAGTCTTACGATTCCGGTAGTGGGGATTTTCCTTCAAAACTACAGCCAGTTTCTCAGTACCCGTAAGGACTTTAGCAAAGAGTATCTTGCCTTTACGGCTTCACTCGGTACAAAGCTCGCCACAATCGGTCTTATCATCAGTGCCGTGCTTTTTGCACTATGGATGCTGCAAGCAGATATCTTATTCGCTCCGTTGACACTCGCGACAGTTATCGGCGTAGTCGTACTGCTGCTACTGGCGATGAAAAACAGTAACAGCTATATCACAACAGCGGTTTTGGTTGTTGTGGCACTGCTGATCTCCGCCGTGAGAGAGTACATCAAGTACAGCATTATGATCGACATCGGCTATGATATTTATGATTATCCGATGAATATCGATTGGCCAACGGTTATCATGTTTCTTTCAACCTTTGTCTCTCTCGGTTTTGTGGGCGTTGCCTTTATCGCGACTATGGCGTGGAATGTCGCTAAAACCGACGGTGTCTTTGATGCACAAAACCATACGCTGACACGCAACCTGGGTAAAGCTACCCTCTACATTCTTGTTACATGGTGTCTTGTATACATGGGATGGGGAATGATCGTACTGTTTAAAAACGTTCTGGCATAAGCCGGATCTGCACCAAAGGAGGAACCTCCTTTGGCTCATGTTCATGAAAAGAGAGTCTGCTATTTCACCTGCCGGCCACACTCAAGATTCAAAGCGTATCAGGCTCTCTTTTGATCAACATTTAAAACAAAATACCGAGAAAACGGCGTAAAATAATCATTGCCGAGAGCGAATCGATACGCCCGTCACGCCGATAATCGATGGCGCCCTTCATCAGCGCTTCCGCTTCCAGTGACGAATCGCTCTCATCCTGATACAGAACCGGCCCCTCAAAATTGACAAGATTCATGAAATGTGCCACACGGCGGCGCATCTCATCCTCGCTTGAACCGCCTATCGGAATGCCGATCACAACCTGCTGCGCATCCCATGCTTTAATCTGCGCCGCGACATCACGGGCTGCTTGATCCCGGTTACGCCGTTCAATGGCTGGAAGCGGCGTCACCATGACACCATCGGGCGAATAGGCCAGACCAATCCGTTTTAATCCAAGGTCAATGGCAATCGTACGCACTATTTTCCCAGACAGAAACTGCCAAACATCTTGTCAAGCATTTCATCGTTTTCAAAAGGACGGGTGATCGAAGCAATGGCATAGAGGGCGCGGTTGAGATGGAAGGAGAAGAGTTCAAGTTCCTGATCCTCCAGAGGGATCAGCGCAGATGCAATCTCTGAAAGCGTTTTCTCGACGGCACGATTTTGACGTGCGGAGATGAGCATCATTTCATCTCCGGAGTTGGTCGCATCCATAATGCTCTCCAGCGCTGCTATCAAAGGCTGTGTCGCATTTTTGGCACTCAGATAGAGCGGGCTATACTCCGCAAAACGTTCAGCTGCAATCTGACAGGGGAGATCGCTTTTATTCAGCAAGGTGATAAACGTTCGTTGCGACGCCTCACGAGCAATAAGCTGCAAAATGGCTTCATCTTCGGCATCGAGCGGCCGGGAGCTGTCAAACATGGCAATGACAATATCGCTCTCTTCGACAGCGCAGAGTGTGCGCTCGATACCGATGCGCTCGATCTCATCACCCGCTTCCCGGATTCCGGCGGTATCGACAATACGGATGAGATGCGTTCCAATACGCACCTGCTCTTCAATGGTATCGCGCGTGGTTCCAGCGATCTCGCTGACAATGGCACGGTTGTAATTGAGCAAAGCATTGAGCAGGGAGCTTTTCCCGACGTTGGGTTTTCCGATGAGGGAAACTTTAAACCCCTGCATCAATCCCACACGGGAACGGCTTGCATCAAGCGTCGCAGAAAGCTTTACATGTAAAGCATCCAGACGCGCGCGAATCTGAACAAGCAGATCTTCGGGCAGATCTTCCTCCGCATAATCGATACTCACTTCGGAATAGGCCAGAAGATGCAGCAGCTCATCCCGCACCGATTCAACAAACTGACGCAGTTCTCCCTTCATTTGACGGGCCAGAATACGTGCGGCATCTTCACTTTTGGCTTCAATCAGCTGGGCGATCGCTTCCGCTTCGCTCAGATCGATACGGCCATTGAGAAATGCCCGCTTGCTAAATTCTCCGGGTTCGGCCAGACGGGCTCCCAATTCAAGACAGACCTGAAGCAGTGTTGTTGCAACAATCACACCACCGTGACACTGTAGTTCAACGACGTCTTCGGCAGTGAAACTCTGAGGTGCTTTGAAATAGATCAGCAACGCTTCATCGATCAGTGTGTCATCGGGAGTATAAAGAGGTGAGAGCGTCGCGTGTCGCGGTGTCAGTGCACTGCGGTGCGAAAGGGTACAGGCAATATGATGCGCATCCGGACCGCTGAGCCGGATAATGGCGATGGAGCCAATACCGTGTGCGGTAGCTATCGCGGCGATCGTATCACGCATCAATATTCGTTGTAGTCGTTAATGATGATGAATTTTGCACCATCGCGCGTCGAGCGTATCGCCACATACTTGTCGGGATAGCGCGTTCTGAGCTCTTTTAGTGCAATCTGAACCAGTACACCGTCAAGCACTTTTGTCTGGGCGCGTCCGTCACGATCAATATTCTCGCATACCCCTTCAAGATAGCGTCCGATAGCCTCTTCCTGATTTTTCAGAAATTCGGCAATTTCAAGACGCAGCTGCATATGGTATTTGGTATTGATCCAGTTATAGATCATGTACGAAAGCGCTTTGTAGCGGTATCCCTCTTTTCCGATCAGCAAAGCAGCATCTTCACCGCTAAATTCTATCAGCAGCGTGGTTTCATCATATAATGTCACCTGGATCGGATTGATCCGAAAACAGAGCGTGTCAAAAAGTGCGTTAAGTTCGTTGGATACCTCTTCAACAATAAGACTAGAAGGCAATTGCGCCTCAAAAAAGTTATCCACGGAAGGATCGTTTTCCTTGAGTTTGAGCGGTTGTTTTGAACGCTCCTCGCCCGTTTTTGCCACAACGGGTTCCGCCGGGGGCATATCGGATGCGGTCGGTGTTTCCTGCCTCTTCTCAGCGGTCGTTTTGTGTGATGTTTCTGTGTTTTTTACGACAACGCGTTTGCTACTCGCGACAATGATGGCACTCTTCTTAAAAAAACTCAGAAATCCGTTTTTCGGGCGCTGAATAATCTCTACTTCGAGTTCGGTTACCGAACACTCGAAATGTTCGGCAGCTTTGGCATAAGCGTGTTCGAGGGATGCGGCTTCAATCTTTATCATGGTGACGCTTCTCTTCGAGATGCTTCTCGTGGTTGCGCGCTTTGATCGCTTCATATTTACGGTTGACGATCACCTGCTGACCGATCGAGAAGAGGTTGTTGACAAACCAGTAAAGGACCAGTCCCGATGGGAAGGTGACAAAGAAAAAGGTAAAGATAACCGGCAGGAACTGGAAAACCTTTTGTTGCAAAGGGTCCGTAAAACTGCTTGGCGTCATCTTCTGCTGAAAATACATGGAAGCACCCATCAGAACCGGAAGAATGAACGTCGGGTCCATACGGGAGAGGTCATGAATCCAGAAAATCCATTCGGCGCCCTGCAGTTCTACGGCATTGAGAAGAACACGGTAAATGGCAAAGAAAACAGGAATCTGCATCAGCAGCGGCAGACATCCGCCGAGCGGGTTGGCACCATGCTTGCGATACACTTCCATTACCGCAGCATTCATTCGCTGCGGATCCCCTTTATGCTTGGTCTGGATCTCTTTGATTCTAGGTGCAAGATCCTTCATCTTCTGCATGGAGAGCATCCCTCTATAGGTCAGCGGATAGAGAACGATACGGATAAGGATTGTCAGAGCGATAATCGCCCATCCCCAGTTACCGAATATGCCATGCAGCCACATCAAAAGTTTAAAGAGCGGTGCCGCTGCAAATGTAAACCAGCCATATTCAATGGCATTGACAAGCACGGGGTCAATGGATTCAAGCCGTACATACTCTTTGGGGCCGATGTAGGCATGAAAATTCATCGTGCGTGATGCATCGAGGTAAACAACAGGATTGTCATCGCGGTCACGTTCCACAATAACGGTTGTATCCGGCTTCATTCCGTAAAAAATCGAGGCAAAATACTGATCGAATGCAGCAGCGAGATGCACATCCGTAAAGCTTGCACGCCCCTCTGTCGAACCGTCTTCGAAAATACTCGTCAGGCCTTCGCCCGCGTAGACCATGGCACCCCGCACCGTCATAAGCTGTTCGGTAATCTGAGGACGCTGTCCGAGATAGATGAAGTAGCGTTTATCATCACTCATATCTACAGAGACATCATAATGTCCGTCACGATAGAACGTCAGGTTTTTCGTGACACTCAGGCCTTCAAGCTGCTGCGTCAAAGATACCGAGACTTGTTCGTTAGTCTTAAGGTCGAGTGCGTGTGCCGAAGCGGCATAGGCAACACGGGATGCCTGTTCGTTGAGACCTTCATCCGCAAAGCGGATGTAAAGCGGCTTGGCACCAAAAAGCGGAACCAGTTCAGCAGGTTTGCCATCATGATCATAAAATTTTTCATCGCTGAGTATTTTGGAACTGATACGACCCAGCGTATCGATCGTAATGGTGTAGTGTTCCGCATTGATGGTAACGAGCGTACTCGTTTCACTTTTGGACATACGCTCATCTGAAGCGACACTGTGGCCGCTAAGTGCCTCGGTATCTGCTGTTTGAACTGCCGGTTTTGGAGTCTCTTTAAGTGCAGCACTTTTGGAAGGCTCAGTGACATTGGCATCACTTTGTGCCGGTTGGGGAGGAAAAATGGTCGTATAGATCACGAAAAAAATAAAAGAGAGTGCTACTGCAAGCAGCAAACGTTGGTTCGGTGTCATTTTTTCTAACACTAATCAGCCTTTGAATGAAAAGTTTTTGATGATGGTGCAGCGGTTCGCCGCGTCTGGAATAAGCCAGTATTTTATCGTATCGATGCTCAAATTATCTTGTGGTCTGCATGTAAGACGCAGTTTCGGGTGATCAAATCCCCCTTCAAAAAGCTGATTGCAACGTAAAATTCGAAACAAAGAGAGGAAAAAGGCTTTAAAAAGATTGTTTTTTTCAAACTGTATGACGGCATAAGCGGAACATGAGGGGTAATAACGGCAGTTATTACCGGCAATTTTGGAAAACGTATTCTGATAGAGTCGCAGCAGACTAAGTAACAGGGATCGTAACATTTAGTTTTCTCAGCACATAGGCAAGATCGCGTTGCAGTGTCGCGTATGGGGTTTCATGGAGAGACGCTTTGGCCACAAAAACATAATGGCCTTCAGCAAGCGTTGGAGCGACTTCGGCAAAAAG
Source organism: Sulfurimonadaceae bacterium (assembly GCA_050305515.1). Taxonomy (GTDB): domain Bacteria; phylum Campylobacterota; class Campylobacteria; order Campylobacterales; family Sulfurimonadaceae; genus JAFGUB01. The sequence goes on along the minus strand of JBNLFL010000025.1, from coordinate 119,436 downwards.
TGCGCGAAGGCGTCGTTTACTGCGGTTGCGCACTACGGCGTTTCCGACTTTTTTACTGGCAATGTAGCCAATTTTTTTCTCACCACTTTTGGCAAGATAAAAGATGACGCAACTGCGCGAATGCGCGTTCTTCCCGCGTCGATAGACCGTTTCAAACTCTTTACGAAGTTTGAGGGTCACAAAGCTGCTTACGCAACAGTCAATCGTTTTCTTCCCTTGGCACGGCGAGCATTGATGATCTTGCGTCCATTTTTCGTAGCCATACGGGTTCGAAAACCGTGCGTGCGCTTACGAGGAGTGTTGTGCGGTTGGTATGTTCTTTTCATTCCCGTAACCCTTATAAACTTAAAATTAGAAACGAAATTCTAGTCAAACCTTACTTAAACACCGATTAAGTTTAAATGATTTCATAAAATCGAGCACAGACCGATATAGGTAATACTATTTAAAAGGAGTTGCGATGAACACCTCTTACGATCTTAATGCTTACCGCTCGCATGATCTGAGTATTCAGATGCGTACTTCCAGCGGCGATACAATCTCCATGGATTTTTCCAATGCCCGGCAGCTTCAGCTTTCTGCCCGGAGCGACGAGAACGGTTCACGCGCCGACTTCTCCTTCACTTCGATGCAGCAGTATCAGTTCAGTGTCGATTCCAACGGCATTGACGCGCAGGATAAAAAAGAGATTGCAGCATTTATGGAGATTGCGAAACCCTACATCGAACGTTTTATGGAAGAAGTTTCCGGTGATCAGCAGAGTACCCCGCTGAATAAATTTGCTGAAAATATCACCAACGCCATGGAACCACTCAAAGCACTCTCCACCCCGGCTCAAAACAGTGCAAAAAACGATCTGGTATCCCTGTTTGACGAAAGCACGAAAATGTTTGATCAGACCCAGAAACTCCTGGATGAAAGCCAGAAACTGCTGGATAAAATCTTTAAAGGATTTGATGCGGACTTTGCTTCATTGCTCTACGCCTGAAGCAAAGAATGCTGTAATAGGTGCGGGTTCTCCAATATAAAATCCCTGCACATAGTCCACTCCAATTTCCTGCATCACGGCATAAATTCCTGCATTACTGACATATTCGGCAACCGTTTTCACTTGCAAACGTTTGGCCAATGCCACAATGGTTTCAGTCATAATACGCGAATTCTCATCATGTTCAATCTGGGAAATAAGGGATGCATCAATCTTTATAACATCTACCGAAAGATTCAGTGCATGCGAAAAATTTGAATACCCTGAACCAAAATCATCCAAAGCGACCTGAACACCCATCTGTCGGACGCGATCAATAAACAGTTTAACGGATTCATAATTATCTATCACTACCGATTCAAGAATCTCCAGGGTCAGCAGATGGCATGCATCAAAAGTTTCCAGTGCATCAAGCAGCATCTCCGCAGTTTCTGTATTGTGAATATCTTCTGCTGAAATATTCATGGAGCAGGAGATATGATAGCGCGAAATATGCTCCAGCGTACGGAAGAACATCACTTCGGTAATTTTCGGATAGAGGCGCAGTCGTTTTGCAATCGTCAAAAAACGTACAGGCGGAATCGCCGTCCCATCTTCCAGAAGAATACGGACCAGCGCCTCGTATTTGTCGATGCTTCCGTCACAGCAGTGGGCAATAGGCTGAAAATAGGGTTGAACCCGATCCTGTGCCAGCGCTTCTATAAGCCGTTTGGAACACTGAATATTGTCTTCATACGATTTTTCCGCCGCCATTGAGTCATCATAGAATACCCAGCTGTTACCACTGCGTTTCGCCTCTTTGAGTGCGATATCGGCACAGGCGAGAAGCCGCTCTTTTACTGCGGCGATACCGACGCTGCAAAGAATATTATAAGGCTCCTTATTATAGTGGAACTCCGTCTGATTGAGCCGTTCAAGCAATTTCCGGCTTTCGGCAATAAAAACCTCTTTAAGCTGATCTTTGGCAGCCAGAACAAATTCGTCTCCGCCGAGATGATAGAGCCGGTAATGGCGATTTTTATACCGATCAAGTATCTTTCCGGTCTTCTTGATCGCTTCATCGCCGATCGTTTCGCCGAAAAGATCGTTAAATTCCTGAAATTTGTCAAGATTGTACAGTGCCGCGCACCGATACCCCTCTGTTTGCAGGTCTTCCAAAAATTTGGTACGGTTTGGCAGATGGGTCAGAGAGTTGTGATAATAACGGAAACGTTCCTGGGAGGTCTTTTTATCTACTTCAGCTTCAAGCATTTGAAGGTACCCAGAAAGGCTCGCTTCGGCTTTGACGGCACGCTGCAGCTGTTCTTCCGCATTATGCTTCAACTTCAGAATATTTTTGATTGTCATGTAAGCGAGAATCAGTGCGAACAGAAATGATACCAGTACCAGAGTCTGTACATACCTGTTAGTTTTTTCTACATCGCCTATTGTCCGAATCAGACATTTTTGCGCAACATTATTGAGAGTTGTCACATCTTTCAGGAACTGGTCGGTAATACTGTTATAGCCAAGCAGGGCATCCTCTGTATCGATGGGATCCTGTCTGCTGTTGGCATCAAGCAGTGTCAGCTCAACGGCATGAAAACCTATCAGACGCCGGCCAATGATCTCAACCGTTTTTTTTACTTCGACTTTATCGGAAAGCGCTGAAAATTTTTTAAGTTCCTCAAAGTTCGCATCTATTGTCAAACGGGATGCTTCAATCTTGGCAACCGCATCCGGCTTTGGCAGTAAAAGCATCTGCAACACCAGTGCATGCTGCTGCTTGATTAAATAGCCGAGCTGATCTGCAGTGTGCGTGAGGACAACCTGCCGCTTCTCGATTTTGGTTAATGCCTGCTGAGACTGATGCAGTGCAAGATTCCCCAGAAAAAGGGGAAGAATAAAAAAGAGCAAGGCCGCAGCAATTCCGAAAACAATATTACGATTCATCTAGAATTTCGCGTTGACCAGAAAATAGCCGACCTGCTGGGTCGCATCTTTTTCGGCCGGTTCTCCAAAATGCCAGCCCGAATTGCTATACGCTTCCCTTGTTAGCATGTATCCCAATTTGGCGTAGATACCCGGATAAAACTGCCACGACGCATACACTTCCCCAACCTGACCTCTCGTGGCCAGTTTATTGTACATATCCTCTGCACCCTGTGTCATTGCGAACCAGTATTTACTGCCGTAGTTGTACTCTGCCCCGGCATACCATGAAGCATTAAACGCATATTGCGCTCCGGCATAAAATGCATACCCGCTTTCGTCAATCATCTCGCCTTTAGCGTAGTCAGCTTCGCTGTAGCCGACACTGCCGTTTTCTGTATAGCCGATAGCGCCGTCATAGGAAACAATCTGATAGTCCTCTACATTACCATTGCCCCTTGGGAAAGAGAATGCGCTATGAAAAAAAAGCGACAGAGATGACCCGGCTATCGCTTCAAGATCCACACCCATACCCAACGTCATGATGGAACCAAGGACCTGCGCGGTATCTGTCGTAATATTCGGTCCGAGATAGGGGCGCGCTTTGAAATTGTCGAGATAATTCAAACCTGCGGACACAAGTATGTTGTCACGGGGACGGGTATCAAAATAGAGACCATAAATATCTGCATTATCGATATTTTCACGATTGCACTGATACGGATAAACATCAGGATTCAGTGTAAAAGCACGTCCCGCAATCAGACGCAGGAAACTCTCCTTCTGCCAGAGTGATGTCAGATTGGAAGTCAAAATCATGCCATAGCTGTTCATATTGAAAACCAGTGCGGGATAGAGTGACTGGCGCGGTACCAATTTGGAATAGTGCATCGGGGTTCCGCCTGTTGTAGGGAGCACCCCCAGACTCAGGACCAGCGGAAATGAACGTTCCTGCAACATCTTATAGTCAATATAGGCATGTTCGATATCAAAGGCGGTTTTGCTCTCTGCGGATTTGATATCCTGAGAAAGTATGCAGAGCCGCTGATTGGACTGGGAACTGCGTACCAGCACCAGACGTCCGTGAAAACTCAACGTGTCGAGCAGATTGGCACTCATTTGCAATCGCAGTCGAATCGTACTCGCCGGATCAAATGATTTGGAAAATTCGTCACGGCGCTGGACGCCGCCTGAAGGATCGGCGCTTAAATCCGGAGTATGTTCTCCCTCGATTCCTCTGTTTTTATAGTAAAAACTGTCCAAACGCAGCATCAATTCAGCACCAAGATTGATGGGATCAAGAATCGTCTTTCGTTCCACAGTTTCAAGAATCCCACTTGTTTCAGCTACATCTGCATCATGCGTTGCATAATTTTTTTGCAATGTCTCCACCTGCTTTTCAAGTAACTGAAAACGCGTTTCGTAATCGGTATCGGCCCCTGAAGCAACACCAGCCAGCATCAGTACGCCGAACAAGTTTCCAATATAAGGTCTCATCATTACAATCCCGGAACGATGGGCTGATCCGAATCAGCCGCATACAACATAAGATAGTTTTTCAAAGCTTCGCGTTCCTCTTCGTCAAGGCTGTCAAGCCCATATTTTTCAAGCTTGCTCTCACTGGAAAAAATCCGTTTCCATTGAATTTTTGCTTTTGTTCCGGGATAAAGCTTTAACTCCCGCGCCAACTCTTTGACGGAACCAAGCAACAGTGAAGAAATCATAAGAAAAACTAACAAGCGCATGTTAAAACCTGAGAAAAAGTCAACTGGAAGTTTAGCGCAGGGTGTGTTAAAATGCCCATAGGCCAGAGCGGACAATCCGAATGCATGATGAAATGTTAGGGAATGAGCAAGTCTTTTAACGGTTTTTGTATGGATTGTCCCCGGGGTGTCGAAAAATCGAATGCGGCTTTCTGCATCTCCATGTGGCAATCACGGCATCCGCGTATCACATTGTGCTCTTTAACCCCCGCTTTATCAATTTTTTCTACCGGATGGCAGCCGAAACAGTCGCTGCCACACTCCGCCATGGCATCCGGGTCGGCACCATGACAGTTGATACACATCAGCATCGGCTTGTGGCGTAAATCTTCATTAATGGTCGGTACCAGTTTGGGATGGCAGGTCAGGCAGTCGCCGGTACAGGAAAAGAGGGCTGAAACAAATAGCAGTAACACGATAAAGATTTTCATACGCGGCATTATACGTTCTCTTGACTAACAGCCTTACATGTAAACACAAAATTTTTACTCTCGGTTAATAGAGTGTTCAAAAAAATGATTTATAAATTCTCTTATGGCTTTTAAATATTTTCCGGTTCCTGCGCTGCTGCTACTGTCTGCATTAAATCTCTGGAGTGCCGAGAACATTGACGCCCTGCCCCTTGCAACGCGTTATTACGCACAACCGGACGACTTTCAGCAACCATCGGATCTTGTCAATATCTGGCAAAACGATGCGGTCATGAGCTATGAATTCATACCCGATGGCGGATTTTTCGGACAAGGTGTTTTTAAAGCTACCCCCGCGCAGGGAACCGCTCAAAACAATACAGGCTGGAATATTCCTGACATTGCCGACGCAAACGACTCTAGGGAACCTCTTTTTATTTCAGCCCTTTACTACTTCTCACCGGAATGGGCAACGTTCCTTGGAGAAGGTGTCAAAAACATTGACTTCCAGCTCTATGACTCCGAACACGTCAATGGTGATCATAATCCGACCCGCATCGTCTCGCTGATTTTCGATGGCGGTGATCGTCCCCGTTTTGACGGACGCCGCGGCGTATCCGTCGGACTCAACCGCGGCGGAGCGGGATGGCAGTTCGGGGGCCGTTCCTACATGAGTGACAGCGGACTTTTTCTTGAAGATGTCGCAGGGATGTGGTTCTGGATGGCTTACTACATCGACTTTGAAAACAACCGCGTATCGGTCTATGTCAAGACGCCGCCGGAAGGCCCCTACCCCAAAGTGACACGCGTCTTACACCGTACCAACAACAATCTGCTTCTCAGTGACAATATTCACGACCATCCGTGGATTCGGGGCGAAATTGTCACAGGGCAGACATCAGGTGCCACTGCGCGCGTGGATGATTACAGTTACGGAGGCTTGATCGTAACGCCCATTTCCGGAAATTTTGTCGATCAGTACGATGTTGATTACGGAAATGCAGAAAGAGAGTTTATTGTCGGATCACAAAGCGGGGCATGGCAGGAGAGCATCGTAGCGGAAAACTGGAACTGGGACCGTACAACCGGAGGGATTAACGAAGGGGCGTCACGCAATATTCTGGGCTACTGGAAAGTCAGCGAAAGCACAGAAAAAACAGCCCAGATGTATCACATACTTGATCAGGTCACGGTTGGGAACGGATGGATCGATCCCCCGATTTTCAGACATCCGATGCCACTTTCCGCATTATGGTATCTTCTCACTCCCTGATACGGAAGCCTTAACGCGTAATGAACATGTAAAACGGCTTGGATGCCAGTTGCATGTCGATCCAGATACCGCTGTTATTTCCTATATCACGCTGTGCTGCAGGCAGTGACGTGTAGGTTTTCGGAAGATCGAACTTCACCTGAATCGCTTTATTGGAAAGTGCGGTCTTTGATCCGCCCGTAATAATGTTACACAATTCGCCCACCCCGTCTTTGAGGGCTGTGTAGTCTTTTGGTTCTACCGCCTCTCCCAGCATCGCTTCCATGGCGATACACGCCAGTTCAATCGTAAAAATAAGTACAAACACCCCTTCGATATCGCCCCTAAAACGCATCACCGCGCAGAGCATCTCATTTTGGGAAGTCAGATCAAAGGCTTTTATGGCATGGGAGCGTTTCTGCGCTTCGAGCCCTGTAAACGATACAAGGGTTTCGACGGCGGTATCGACAAAAACAGGAAGATTGGCAACGACCGTTTTTGAAAGATGCAGGGTACGTTCAGTGCTAGCGGCCTGCTTGCCGTGTATGTTCAAAGCGCTTTGCGTCACACACATACTGAAACGTGTCTCTTCCGAAAGCGTATGAAATTCTGCGGCATCTGCGGCAATCAGAGCCCTGTAGCCGAAACGCGACAACTCTCCCGCCAACTGGCTGGCATTAGCACGATCTTCATCAAAAACCAATACTTCAATGCCCTCTTTGTATGCTTTGGGATCAAGATAAAGCCGCGCCGCCGCAAAATTTTTGAACAGCTTCAGACTGGTCCGGGAAGTCTGGGAACGGAGGGTATCATAGAGTGTGCCGTCATAATCCATAAAGCCCAGCATGATCGGGAGCTGTCTGCTCACTTTTGCCAGCATGGCAACAAATTCCCCCAGCGCTTTGGCATGTCCTGATACCTGAGCATTCTTCAGGGAGACCAGCACCGCTTTGGCCCGTTTTTGCGCGATATCTTCACGCAAGCTGATGATGGAGTTGAGCATCAGACGGTTTTTATGCTCTGCAAAAGGACCATTGTAATCAAGAATAAAAATTCCGTTTTGAGATCGATACATGTAATGTGCATTCCATAATGGGTTAATCTGTCCGGACTGACCCTTTGAGCGTCCGTGATTTTTTGATACGTGATCGTAGCACATCTGTCGTGAGATTTCAAAATCTTCCCTTCTGCTACTGAAACCATTCTGATACGGAAACAGTAATCCACTATTGATAGGGATAATCATTCTTCTAAGAAGTAGACTTTTGTTAGAAGTGTCCGGCATACCTGACAGCTGGGTAGCCGGAGTCAAATGCAGCTGCAGCAACTGATACAACTCCAAGGAGGATGTTATGTTGGACATACGAGGAACTTCACTGCGCCAGGTGGCGCTGATGAATGTTGCAGATGATGAAATCGAAGTAATGGGAAGACTCAATACCGTCTGGGCGATGACAATGGATATCACACATGACAACGTACTGGCATATCCGGAAGATATCATGGTAGAAAAGGTTGAAGAGCTTTATCCCGTCAAATATATTGACCTTGCGAACTTCACGCCCTACATCAGTGAAGACGGCGGGCACTGGCTTATTTCCAATATGCTTCACATCGAAGATGTCGATGCATTTTTTACCTGCTACCTTCACCCCCAGGAACACGCCTTTGCCGCATAATGCGGTGAAGCGCTCTTTTCGCTTTTTCCTTTCGCTATAAAACGCCCTCGAGCAACGCGTCACGGGCATCCGTTATCTGAACAAACAGCTCATGAGTGCCGCCGACATCGGGGTGAGAACGTTTTGCAAGACGACGGTAGGCAGCCTTGATTTGAGATGACTCCAAAACGCCCTCTACCGGCAGTTCCAAGAGCTCCCGGTGCATCTTTTCATGATAGTGCTGCGTATGCAGCCGCTTTCTTTTATTGTTACGCAAAAGCTCTTCAAAGAGGCGTTCCTGTGCTTCGAGACGTTTTTTGTACGCCTCTTCACGCAGCCTACGCTGATTTTCCTGCCATTTTTGACGTGACATGACGACGCAGGCGGCGAAGCTTATTTCACCGCTAACCTCAAGGGCATCAAAACTGAACGGACCCACCATATCATAAGGCGCTTCCAGCCATGCGCACCTGCCGCCTGATTCGACTTCGATACGGTCGATGGTGACAAAATCGCGTATACCGAGCGAACCGTTCCAGATGATCCACTGTCCCTCTTCCATAAACCGTTCATCATCCTGCATGATCCATCTCCTTCTGAGGGGATTCTTTGGATGGAAGTATGCAAAAAGCGTACTACTTGGGTGGTTTGGAAGATTACATGTAACGCCTTAGGGCGTTACATGTACACTGATCGCTTCCCCTTCGGCATCAAACATCACCTGACTGCCTTCAGTGACACGCCCTTCGAGAATCAGATCGGCCAGACGGTCTTCGACGATCTCATAGAGCGCACGTTTGAGCGGACGGGCGCCATACACCGGGTCAAATCCGGCTTTGGCAATGAGCGCTTTGGCGGCATCGGTAAGAGAGAGTTCAATGTCACGCTCTATCACTTTGGCGCGAATCTCCTCGAAGAAGAGTCCCACGATGCCCTCAATCTCGCCCTGACCGAGCGGATTGAAAATGACCGTATCATCGAGACGGTTCAAAAACTCGGGACGGAACGCTTTTTTCAGTTCGCCCAGCACCACGTTCTCAAGCTCCGGATCGCCCGCCATATTCATGATCTTGTCACTGGCAATGTTGGAAGTGAGAATGATAATGGTGTTGGTAAAATCAATCGTCACTCCCTTGTTGTCCGTCAGGCGTCCGTCATCGAGCACCTGCAGCAACATGTTGAACACATCCGGATGCGCTTTTTCCACCTCATCGAAGAGCACGACGCTGTAAGGTTTGCGGCGTACCGCTTCGGTGAGCTGTCCTCCTTCATCGTAACCGACATAGCCCGGAGGGGCACCGATCAGACGGCTTACGGCATGTTTCTCCATGTATTCGCTCATATCCAGACGCACCATCGACTCACTCGAATCGAACAGGAACTTCGCCAGTGTTTTGGCCGTCTGCGTCTTACCAACCCCGGTAGGTCCCAAAAAGAGGAAACTGCCGATGGGGCGGTTTTTATCGGAGAGTCCCGCCTTGTTGCGTTTGATGGCACGTGCAACCGCATGGGTCGCCCGCTCCTGTCCGATGACGTCACGGTTGAGTTCCGCCTCTACATGTAAGATCTTCTCACGCTCGGATTGAAGCATCTTCTTGACCGGAATCCCCGTCCAGCGGCTCACGATACCCGCAATGGCGTCCTCGTCAACACTGTTTTTAAGCAGCGTTCCGCTCTCCTGCATCTGTTTCCACTGCTCCTGTATGCCCTTCTCTTCCTGCATCAAAGCGGGAATATCACCATACTCGATGGCGGCCGCCCGGTTATAATCACCGCCTGATTTGGCCTGTTCGGCTTCGCGGCGTTTGGCATCAACCTCGGTCTTGATAGCGGCAATGCGTCCGAAGACCTCTTTCTCATGCCCGAACTGACTCTCGAGACGGCGCTGCTCTTCCTCGACGTCGGCCAGCTCTCTGGCAATCTCTTCGAGGCGTTTTTCATTGGCCGGAGTCACTTCCATCTTCAGCGCTTCACGCTCTACATGTAACTCCTGATTTTTGCGTTTTACCAGTGAGAGCGCATGCGGTTCGCTCTCGATCTGCATCTTGAGTTCCGCCGAAGCTTCATCAATCAGGTCAATCGCCTTGTCCGGCAAAAAGCGGTCACCGATATAACGCTCGGAGAGTTTTGCCGCAGCCACAAGCGCCGAATCGGTGATGGTGACATTGTGGTGGGCTTCAAGACGCTCTTTGAGCCCGCGCAGAATCTGGAGCGACTGGTTCACCGTCGGTTCGGCCACGGTAATGGGCTGGAAACGGCGCTGCAATGCGGCATCTTTTTCAAAATACTTTCGATACTCCTTGAGCGTTGTCGCCCCGATGGTGTGCAGTTCGCCGCGGGCCAGCGCAGGCTTGAGGATGTTCGCGGCGTCCATGCTCCCCTCACTCGCTCCCGCACCCACGATCGTATGAATCTCGTCAATGAAAAGAATGACATTGGCACTCTTTTTCACCTCGTCGATAACGGCCTTGAGACGGTCTTCAAACTCTCCGCGGTACTTGGCACCGGCGATGAGTGCACTCATGTCGAGTGCCACGACCCGTTTGTTTTGCAGGCTCAGCGGCACTTCCTTGTTATAAATGCGCTGGGCGAGACCCTCGACAAGCGCCGTTTTACCGACGCCCGGTTCTCCCAGAAGAATCGGGTTGTTCTTGGTCTTGCGGATCAGAATCTGCATCATGCGGCTGATCTCTTCATCGCGCCCGATCACCGGGGAGAGTTTCCCTTCAGAAGCCTCTTTGGTGAGATCGATGCCGTATTTGTCCAGACTCTCCAGATTTTCATCGGCCGTCTGCGACTCGATTTTCTGTCCGGCGCGCATCGCTTCGAAGGTCTTGCGAAGATTCATCAGATCGACATATTTTCCCAGAATCTCTTTGAACGGCGCTTCGTTCATATTGGCAACAAAGTAGCTGTCCACGGCAAGGAAACTGTCCCCGTTTTTAGCCATTTCACCGCTGCCACGCTCAAGGCTCTGCGCAAAATTGCGCGAAAGCCGGATGCTCTCTTTCGTCACCTGCGATGCTTTTGGCAGTTTTTCGGCCACACTTCTCACATCGAGTTCAATGGCGGTTTTATCGACTTTCATTTTATTGAAAGCCTGATTGAGCACGGAGCCGGAGTTACTCAGCAGTGCCCAGAGAAAATGGATCGGTTCAACTTCACTGTTTTTATTATGGAGGGAGAGCGAGATGGCCGATTCGATCGCCTCGGTCATCTGGTGGGTCAGTTTTTCAAATATATTACTCATTAAAAATCCTTTAGATGATATGGAGATATTATACATAATTGAGTCATATACTGTCAAGTATAGTGAGCTAGATTACTAAAGTCTTCCCCTTACAAGGGCTTATTAGCGTACTCCTTTAACATCCTTCTTACCCCATCATCGTTACGATTACGAAAAAAAAGGGCAGTAATGATTCGAACCATGGCGCAAATTCTTGATAAAGGAAGCAAAGCGGAGATTCATGCGGCCGTTGAAACCGCACTCTCCCACAGTAACGAATCTCCATTCTGGGCACAAAAAGTTCTGCCGCTGATTGACGCCATTCTCTCCGTGCTTGTTCCGCTACGTGATCAAAAGCTGCTTTTCACGCCCGAAGGCCATCATGTCGAAACGCTCGATGCCGCGCTCATACTTCGATGGTGCGATCTTTACTGCCTGCGTTCGCTGGCCTTTACCCTGCAGCGCTCCAATACGGCACGCAGCCTTCAGGGAACCCGTTGCGACGCCGAATCGGCGCAGACCTATCAACTGCTCGATCTGGACATTCTGGGAAGCTATCTCAGCAGTTATATGGTCAATCTGGAAAACGAGATGGTCGATTTTCCCATCACCCATTACAACCTGCATCTGGGAATTACCGATCTGGTAAAAAAACTGCTTTGATATAATGGCATTAAAAAAAGAGTCCTGATGTCCCAGCAGATCTCCCTTACCGTCCACCACCATCTCGGTGTTCATGACATTCTCGCCCATCTTGAAAATGTCGAGTACATCATTATGGCAACACCGAACACCGACCCGTCACTGCCCTACCCGATTCATTTCACGATTTTTCTCAATACGCATGAAGAACTTCCCTATGAAGTTAAAGACGCTGTACTTGACAAATTCTGCGAGCAGTACGACATCACTTCAAAAGCGCATGTCATGAGTGAACTCGCCCCCGTCGGATTTGCGCAGACCGATAAAGAAGCCCTGATGCCGATGCACCTTTTCAAGAAAGAGGATCAGGGTAGCATTCCCCATGTTTATCTGCATGTCATCGATTTTCTGGGTGATGCCAAAGGCTTCAAAGAGGTCAAAGAAGATGATCAGACCGGTTGGAGCTACAGCTACAACTAGTCGTTACATGTAAGTGCAGGCCGCTTCAATCTCGGCCACGCTTTTTGCGATGCCTTCGGAGAGGTTGCTGTAACCTGTTTCGGTAACAAGGATATTATCTTCAATGCGAATGCCGATACCGCGATACCGCTCCGGTACATCAGGATCATCTTCACGGATATAAATGCCCGGCTCTATGGTGAGCACCATACCCGCTTCAAAAAGAAGCGCCGCGCCGTTTTCATCGACATAGGGGCAGGGATCATGCACGTCCAGACCCATCCAGTGGCCGATACCGTGCGGAAAATACTTTTTATGGGCCTTGGCTTCCATAAGTGCATCACACTCCCCTGCAAGGATTCCAAGGCGTATCATACCCTCGCAAAGCATTCGCTCGGCGACTTCCTGCAACGCACGCTTCGTTATGCCCGGCCGAATCATCGCCATGACAGAGTGCTGCACGTCAAGCACCATCTCATAAAGCGCTTTCTGCGCAGGGCTGAACGTTCCTGAGACCGGGAAGGTTCTGGTAATGTCACTGGCATACATTTCCAACTCGCATCCGGCGTCAATAAGCACCAGACTCCCCGCTTCAAGCACCTTGTCATTATCGATGTAATGCAGCGTATTGGCACGGTTGCCTCCGGCGACGATGCTTTCGTACGCAAGTGCCTTCGTGCCGCTTTTTGCAAAAGCATAAGCGAGTTCCGCTTCAATCTCGAATTCGTTCATTCCGGGGCGGGTAAGCGCCATGGCACGGTGATGCGCCGCTTTGGTAATCTCAAGTGCCGCGCGGATCTGCGCGATTTCCGCTTCGCTTTTAATCAGCCGCAGCTTCTGCGTCACTTCATAGACGTCACAAAATATTCGCGGAGAACGGTTGACACCCCGTGAATGCAGCAGCGTTTTACATGTAAGCTTTGCCTGAGTTACACGGGTATCTTCGCTGAAAAGGTCGCAATAAAGTCGCGGCATCTCTTTAAGCAGTTCTGAAAGCTTCCGTTCATACTCCGCAATGTCGAGAACCTCATCGAAGCGGCAGCGCTCGCTATAGCTCGCAACACCCGGACGCGCACCCACCCAGAGCGACTCTTCGGGATTAGGATCTTTGACCAAAAGATAACTCTTCCGTACGTCTGCGCGCTTCTCAAAAAGTAGCAGCGTTTCATCCTCTTCAATACCGCTGAGATAGTAAAAATTGCTCTCCTGCCGGTACGGATGTTCCGTATCATTTGAGCGCTTCTGCAAGGGTGCCGCACATAAAATGGCGACGCCCTCTTCCATCAGGTCTAAAAAATGGTTGCGCCGTTGGTAATATTCTTCTTCATTCATGGGAGTTATTGTAACCGTGTTAGCTTGGAAAAAGGAAGGGGTGCGCGATTAAAAATCGCGCTCAAGAAGTTTGTTGACTTTCAAAATCGTCAAAATGCGGTCTTTTTGCTTGCCAACGCCCTCGATCATACTCTTGTCTTCAAGAATCGTCTCGGGAGCAGGACCGATATCTCTCTTTTTAATACGGATGGCTTCCGTCAGACGGTCTATGACAAATCCCGCGACCTCTTCATCATGTTTGATGACAATGAAACGCGTCTCTTCCGTATGCTTGGCCGTCGGAAGCGAAAATTTCGCCCGCAGGTCAATCAACGGAATGACCGAGCCGCGAAGGTTGAAAACGCCGAGGACATACTTAGGCGTCTGGGGTACGCGCGTCCAGGAGATCGGCTTGATGATCTCCTGAATGGAAAGAATCGGCACGCTGTACTCTTCATCGCCTACGATGAAACCAACCAGCTGGACGATCTCATCAATGTTGGTCGTATCCGGAGCCTGCTGCGCTTTTTGTTTGTTGAAAATGTTTTGAAGCTTGTCACTCATGATCAGACCTCCATCGTGAACTTGATGTTACGCTTGACAACGTTCATCAGATAATCCGGTGAGTACGGCTTGGTGATATACTCCACCATTCCCGACTCGACACCGCGCATACGGTCGGATTTTCCGGTGCGCGACGTTACCGCGATCAGCGGCATGTTTTTGTATTTGTTGTATTTCTTGATCTCGCTCGCAAGCGAATATCCGTCCATACGCGGCATTTCGATATCGATCAGCATGGCATCAAAATGATGGTCACCGGATTTGAGAATATTAAGTGCTTCAAGACCGTCTGTCGCTTCGACGAGTGTGATACCCAGCGGTGCGAGAGACGTTCTCATAATGGTACGGTCGGTTTTGGAGTCATCGACGATCATGACGCAGTAATCGCTCGGCTGCGTTTTCTCTTTGACTCCGCCGCTGCTACCGCTCTCCTGACCGATTGTCGATTTGACGGACTTGGCCATCTGCATCAATGCCGCGACATCGACAATCAGCGTCACGCCGCCGTCGCCGCGGATGGTTGCACCGGCGATCCCCTCAATTCCCTTGAGATATTCACCCAAAGATTTGATAACGATCTCTTCCTGACCAACCAGAGAGTCAACAATCAGACCGATCTTGCTTTCCGCCAGCCCCAGAACGACGACATAGGCATGTTCGCCGCCGTCAAAGACACGTTCCACTTCGAAGATATCCCCGATATGTACCAGCGAAAGAACCTCTTCACGCAGACGCATGACCGAACGGCTCTCGACGGTATAAATCTCATCGCGCGTAATCCGTACCGTTTCGAGAACCGATGCCAGCGGAATCGCGTAGTACTCTTCCTGTACACCGACCAGAAGTGCCTGAATAATGGCAAGTGTGAGAGGAATTTTAAGATTGATCGTCGTTCCCACATCAACTTCGGATTCGATATCGATAATCCCGTTGAGCTTTTCGATATTGGTCTTGACAACGTCCATACCGACACCCCGTCCCGAAACGTTCGTGACCTGTTTGGCAGTAGAGAGCCCCGGACGGAAGATCAGGGCAAACGCTTCCTTGTCGCTCATACTGTCCGCTTCTTTTTCGGAGATGACCCCTTTTTCAAGCGATTTGTTTTTCAGCGTCTCGACATCCAGCCCTTTACCGTCATCGGTAATCTGAATGACGATGTGATTACCCTCGTTGTACGCTTTGAGCTGGATCGTACCTGTTTCACTTTTGCCTTTGGCCAGACGCTCCGCCGTACTTTCAATACCGTGATCGCATGAGTTACGGATAATATGCACCAGAGGATCGCCGATCTCCTCGACAATCGACTTGTCAAGTTCCGTCTCTTCTCCACCAATCTCGAGTTCAATCTTTTTGCCAAGATCCCGTGAGAGGTCACGGATCATCCGCGGGAATTTGTTGAATACTTTTCCGATAGGCAGCATCCGTGTCTTCATAACCGCAATCTGCAGGTCGGTCGTTACGAGCGAGACAATGGAAACGACCTGATTGAGCTCTTCGAGGAACTCTTCCCCTTCGTAGCGCTCTTCAACATCATCATTAATCTTGATCAGACGGTTTTTACCCAGAACCAGCTCCCCGATAAGATTCATCAGGTGGTCAAGCCGTTTAACGTCAACACGGATCGTCTGCTCAACCGCTGTCGCCGAACGTTTCTCTGTGGCATCTTCTTTCTCTTTATCGCCACCCCCTCGCGGAGCACTGGCAGCCGCTTTTGGCGGAGGTGGAGGTGGAGGCGGTGGGGCCGAAGGTTTGGCCGCAGGCGTGTCAAACATCTCTGATTCAGGAAGAGTGTCTGCATCCGTCTCCGGGGCATCGTCCCCGCCCTGAGCCTGTTTCGCCTCGCGTTTTGCTTTATCTTCCGCCTGACGCACCGCAAGAAGCCGCTCGATCTCGGCTTCAATTTCAGCTTCGCTCATGTTGGCATAATCGAGTTCTTCTTCATCCGATGTTTCTGTCTCAGGTGCAGCGGGTGCGGCAGCTTCCTGTTTGGGTGCCACCACCGCTTCCGGATGCTCAACTTCACCATCCCCTCCCGCAGCACGATCCAGACGTACAACACATTCGGAAACATCCAGCCCCTGATCGGAACCGCTGTCACGGATCTGCTCCAGCAATCCTTTCATCAGATCCACCGATTCCAGAATAACGTCCATAATTTCGGCATTAATGCGCAGATCTCCGTGTCGTGCCATATTAAGAATGTTCTCCATATGGTGAGTCAGATGGGTCAAAACATCAAAGTTCAAAAATGAACTCGCACCCTTGACGGTATGCGCCACGCGGAAGATACGATTAAGCAGATCAAGATCGTCCGGTGTCGATTCAAGTTCGACAAGATCCTGGTCGAGCTGCTCAATCAGTTCAAAGGATTCAACCAGAAAATCCTGCAATATCTCTTGAAATTCATCCATCGCTAACCCCCTAAGCTACGTGTTGACGGACAACCCGTGCAACTTCGTCATAAAATACACCCGCATCGAATTTAACCAGATAGGCTTCGCCCCCGGCATCCTTGCCGCGTAACTCACTGAAATGGTCACTGATGGATGAATTAAACACAATCGGTATTTTCTTGAAGCGATCATCCGCTTTTACTTTTGCAGAAAAGTGGAAACCGTCCATAAGCGGCATCTCTACATCCGAAACAATCAGTTTCAACTGTTTGTGCAGCTCGTCACCATAGATTTCGAAAAGGTCTTCCAGGCGTGCGATACCTTCCTGACCGTCTTGTGCTTCAATAACCTGAAAGCCCATATTTTCAAGAGCATCTTTAATAATCTTGCGCGCGGTGGCACTGTCGTCAAGCAGTAAGACCATACCACTGAAATGGTACTCTTCACGCGGCAGATCACCATGATCGGGCGTATAAAGTCCCAACTCCTGTACCACGGTTTCCAGATCGAGAATCAGCAAAACCGAATCGTCTTCAATACGCGTTACGCCGGTAATTTTGCTGCCGTCAAGCGCGCCTGTACCCGATGCAAACGATGCCGGTTCGATATCTTTCCAGTTGATGCGGCGGATGCGTTTGGCATCATGTACGACAAATCCGATCAAAATGTTGTTGAACTCGGTAATAATAACCCGGGTATTTTTCGACGTGATACTCTTGGGTGTTTCCACACCCATCCATTTGGCAAGGTTTACTACCGGAATCACAACACCCCGCAGGTCGAAGATTCCTTCAATAAAGTTCGGTACACCCGGCAGCTCCGTCAACTTGGGCATTCGGATAATCTCACGCACTTTGGCGACGTTGACTCCGTAAATTCCCTCATAGACCTCATCCCCGATCATCCGGAATATCCGAAAATCGACGAGCTCCATTTCATTGCTGCCGACTTTCAGCAGATTGTCTTTGGCCATGCAGACTCCTTAGCGATAACTGCACTCTTGCAGTTCTATCGCGTCTTTGATGGATTTTACAACATAATATCTTTCATTACAAGCAAAAGCGCCCAAATTGAAATATTCAAAATTTTCATAGTTGTAATAACGGTTCTGATGAAAATGCCCTTCGATGACGAACGGCTTTTCTCCCCGGAGTTCATGCTCCGGATAACGACGCCGTACAATGCTCTCAAAATCGGCGATTTCGTAACAATCTTCCTTGCGGGAGAGGTAGCCGTCCAGCCATCGGATGATGCCGTGTGCACTGATACGGTCAATGGCATCGAGCAGATGCATGACAGGGCGCGAACGGATCAGGGCCGTATAAAGGCGATACTTCCAGTCACTGCCGTAATCCCCGTGCGAAAGCAGGAGGGGACGGGCATCACAATATGCGCTAAGTGGCTGTTTGGCAATCGGTATCGGTGTGATATTTTGAAAAACGTTTTGAAGCAGAAAATCGTGATTGCCCTCGAGATAGATCACTTCCATTTTTTCCGAAATGGCGTCGATAAGGTCGATGACATTCCGGTTGCGTTCAAGCGTTAGTGCGATCGGTCCGAAGAGCAGATCGAAAATATCGCCCATCAGAATCAGCTGTGTCGCGGGAATGTCGCCATGGGCTATCGCTTGCAGAAAAGGAAAGAGCTGCGGTCGTTTGTCGCAGTAGTGGGCATCCGAGACCAGAACGGCCCCGGGAAGAACATGCACCCCGTTACGGGACATAGGCAATGCGCGGAAGGGAGAGATGCTCCTCAAGGCCGCACATCAGGTTTGCATTGGCAACGGCCTGCGACGATGCACCCCTCAAAATATTGTCCACACTGCTGTTGACATAGAGTTTGTTTCCGCGGACTTTCGCATAGATGTCGCAGAAGTTTGTCCCGGCATTCGACTTGATGTCGATGCTGTGATCGAAGATCCGCACGAACGGCTCATTTTTGTAAAACTCGCGAAGGATTTCAAGCGGATCGACCGGTTCGCGCAGCAGCATGTAGGCATCGATCATCTCGCCGCGCGTGGCAGGAATGAGATGGGGCACGAAGTTGATATCGAAACTTTTGCCGCTTTGAAGCAGCAGTTTTTCATGAATTTCCGGTTCATGACGGTGATCCCACGCTTTATAGGCGAAGATGTTCTCATTGATGCTCACGAAATGGGTCGTCTCGCTGCATTTTTTTCCTGCACCGCTGACACCGCTTTTGGCATCGATGAAAATGGGATAATTCTCATCAATGTAGGGTGTAAAGGGGGCCAATCCCAGAATGGTTGCCGTCGGATAGCAGCCGGGATTTGCAACAAGACGGCTCTTTTTAATGGCGTCGCGGTAAAGCTCCGGCAGACCGTACACCGCTTCAGAGAGATGCTCTTTATCGACATGCGGACAGTAGTAGGCTTCATACGTCTCAAGTTTCAGGCGGTAATCGGCCGAGAGATCCACAACTTTGACATTCGCATCCAGAAGCGCTTTGGCAAATCCCATCGAAGCCTGATGCGGCAGTGCCAGAAACGCCAGTTCGCAACGCGCGGCAATGGCTTTGGCATCGGCTTTTTCAACCTTACATGTAAAGACGGAATGCATCGAGGGGTGCAGTGATTCCAGCGGAACACCCCCTTCGCTCGTAGCCACGTACGCGATTTCAAAAACCGGATGCTGCACGAGCATTTTAATCAGTTCAACACCGGTATAGCCGCTGGCACCGACAATGGCAACCGGGATCTTAGGTGTGGGATTCAAAAACGATCTCCTGATATTTGACTTCCAGAATCTCAAACGTCTTCTCGCCGCCCGGAACCCTGGCTTTGAACTCGTCGCCCTCTTCGCGTCCGAGCAGCTGTTTCGCCAGAGGCGAGTTGAAAGAGATAAGCCCCATGGAGGGGTTCGATTCAAAACCGCCAACAATCGTGTAGGTCACCTCTTCGTCTGTATCAAGATCACACAAAACGACCGTGGAACCGAAACTGATACGGGCATGTTCCAGCTCGGAAGGATCTACGATCTGCGCTTTCCCTATCAGCGCAGTCAACTCTTCGATACGGCTGTCAATCTGTCCCTGCCGCTCTTTGGCCGCATGATATTCGGCATTCTCTTTAAGGTCTCCAAGATCGGCGGCGCGTTCGATCTCTTTGGCGATTTCGCCACGTTCTACCGTTTTCAGGTAATTCAGTTCATTCGAGATTTTCTCGAATCCGAATTTGGTCATCGGCTCACTGTTTTGCACGATTGTCTCCCAAACAATAATCTATATCGGGGATTATAGCGAAAATGGCCGGATGGTTCCCAGAAGGTTGTCAAGCTCTCCGATCAGCGCATCATGCATCTGTCTGATCCGTTCCATTCCCGCTTCAACACCTCCATCTTCTCCCCGACTGATACGTCCGATCAATTTCTGGGCATACGCATGGATGGCCTCATGCAGTTCGCCTATCGTATCGAGCGTGGCACCATCATTTTTATACATCTGACGTGCCCGAGAAAGCCATACGTCAAAATCGCATGCATGGTTTTCCGTGGGAAATGTCGCCTGAGTGGGTGCTAGCAAATAGGCCGCAAGCTTTCGAATCCAGACGGCATGATTTACTTTCGCATAAATGACTTGATGAAAATCCGATCCCAATGGATGCTGTTTCCGCCACTTTGGACTCGCTCTCCACTCCCGGCACCAGAGATCCAGCATCTCAACCGGCATCGGCCGTGCAATGCAAAATCCCTGCGCCAGTTCACATCCGAGCTGTAAAAGCGTCACGCCCTCTTCAATCGTTTCGACACCCTTTGCTACCGGTGTCACCCCGAAGGTTTTCGCCAATCCGAGAATTCCGATCATAATGCTCAGATCCTCAGGATCGTCATGCATATTCATGACAAAACCATGATCGATCTTTACCTCATACAGCGGCAGCCGTTTAAGAGAAGCAAGCGAAACATATCCTGCACCGTAATTATCAAATGTCAAACGGATTCCCAAATCGACACACGCTTTAATCGTATGCACGGTCTGCGGCAGATTATTGAAGGCGTACTCTTCCACGATTTCCAAAACGATGGATTCGGGTTTGAGTTCCGGAAAGGCTTTTAAAACGTGAGCAAGACGGGACGCGAATCCCTGCTGCTGAAAATGCCACGCCCCGATATTGATGCTGACATGCCATTCATGCCCTCCGCGCCTCCAGCAAACCAGCTGTTCGAGTGCATGTTGAAGTACCCATTCGCCCAATTCTACCGATAAGGGATGCCCCGCAACAGCGGGTAAAAAAGCATTCGGCAGCAACATTCCCTTTTGCGGATGACGCCACCGGATTAGCGCTTCCATACCAATAATATCACCGCTTCGCATATGAACCTTAGGCTGATAGTAGAGTTCAAAAGCTCCATTGTCAAGCGCTTGCGCTATCTGCTCGACAGTATCATTCGTATCACCTGCAGCCTCGGTTTTTTGAACAGGAAGTTTTGCCGGATGCACCAAAAGCCGGGCATCACGTTCAGACATCATTACGCCTCAACAGGGAAGTTTCAATCATAGTTATCTCTTTAGCCGGAACAGTTTCGATGAAATGTGATATTGTAGCGGGGATTCGAAAAGCAGTGACCGTCCCGAGTTGCGGGATGGCCTAAAAATTACCAGTCGCGAACGAGGTTGTGACAGCGCATACAGGCACGCTGAATGTCAAGGTAGGCATTTTGTGCCGTATCACGGCGGAGATTGTCCATATTGGCTTTGATGATTTCGACGTTGTCGTCAATCATGCGTGCAGACATGCTGGCAATACGGGCTTTATGCTCTTTTCCTTTTGGAAGCATTTTAGCCATAGCCGCTTCGTTCCCAAGAAGATGTTTGCTCTCGTCACCCAGTGCTTCGGCAGCTTTAAGCGCTTCGTCCTTGTCACCGATGATAAAAGCTACCTGCATTTTCATCATATATTCATTCAGTTTATGCATATTGTTCTTGAGATCATATTCACCGGCTGAAACCGCTCCTGAAAATGCAACCGCCGCTACGAGTCCGATTAAAAACTTTTTACCCATATGAGAAACTCCTTGTTAAACTTGAAATTAACTATAGTTGATTCTGGATTAAACAAATATTAATCATGCTTCAATCTCTTCACAGCACTAAAAAATGTTACGCTACTATAAGCCAATCTTATTTGCAATACAATCCTCGCCGATTCTCTGAATGTATCCATGCCATTTGTGACATACTCAACGCATACTTTCGGGTTCGAGAAAACTGATGACCACTTCAATATTGAACGCTTCGTCATCAACGATGAAAATAGTAAATGTCATCCTCTTTGAAGCAGCTTCTTGACGCATTCGGAACACATCGCCAGTCCAAAGGCCGCGGTGACAGCCATAAAACTGCCTTTCTCTTTCGTGCGTGCCGTTTCCGCGCTGTAAACACAGCGGTAGTTGCGGTCGAAACGTCGCCGTTTGAGCTCCCGGCGTATTTTCGATGCGAACGGATCACCCTGCGAACGCCAGATGGAATCGACACGCACCTGAGTCGGATCGATCTTTTTGGCTGATCCGGTAGCGGAGACAAGTTTACTGTAACACTTTTGCGCCAGAGCAAGTTTGGCATGAATGTCATCAATGGCATCGAGAACCACGTCATAAGGGGTAAAATCAAAGCTTGCGATCCATGCGGCATCAACCTTACATGTAATGGCCGTAATCTCCGGATAATGGCTTTTGAGCGCTTCGACTTTGGATTCGCCTTCATGCAGCTCTGACCACATCTGCCGGTTCTGGTTCGTCACGTCGTAGGTATCGAAGTCGACAATCGTGATATCACGAAAACCGCTGCGGTAGAGGCAGTCAAGGGCCATGCTTCCGACACCCCCAACTCCCAGCAGCAATATCTTTGCCTTGGCAAAATCCGCTACCGCTTCGGCTCCAAAGAGCATCCGCGTCCTCTCGAATCTCATAGCCAGGCCCGAAGCTGTGCCATCGATTCGTACGCGCTCAGATCCAGCTGTACCGGAGTGACCGATACCATGCCCTGCTCGATCGCCTCAAAGTCGCACAATCCCTCGCGCTCTTCTCTGGGACGGAATTCGAGCGGATGCAACCCCAGCCAGTAATACTCCAGCCCCCGCGGATTGCGGTGAAGGTGCGCATCGTTGCCGTAATAACGGTAGCCCGCATAGGTTACATGTAAAGGGGCCTCGTCAAGATCCGGAGGAATATTGACATTGAGAAACTGCCGCGGCGGCAGCGGGAAGGAGCCTTCAAATATTTTTTTTACCAGGGTACGTATCGTCTTTTGTGCCAGTTTCATGGAACCCGGCGGCTTGGTAAAATCCATCACCTGCGATATGGCAATGGAGGGAATGCCGTGCAAAACACCTTCCATTGCACCCGCGGCCGTTCCCGAATAGGTAATGTCCTCACCCATATTCGAGCCCTTGTTGATACCGCTGATGATCAGATCGGGCTTACGCTCCTGAAAAATGGAGTGCAGCGCCAGATAGATGCAGTCACTCGGGGTTCCGTCATCAAGCTTGTAAAAATCATCATCGACACTCACAAAACTGAGCGGATGCGAGAGTGTCAGCGAATGTCCGCATGCCGATTTTTCGGTTGCCGGAGCCACCACCGTTACGCTTCCCAAACCCTCAAGTGCCGCAATCAGGGCCATCAAACCTTCCGATTCGTAGCCGTCGTCATTGGTAATCAGTATCTGCTTCACAATTTATCCCTCTTTCGTGGTGCCGTATTAGGTCATATTGTATCAAAATGGCATGGAAAATGCTTTTGAGAGCCTATGAAAACAGCGACGTTCCTCCTCATTCTCTCCATCTTTCTTGTTGGGCTTTTGGGATATGTTTCCCTTCAGACTCCTTCGGCAGTCTCCTATGATGCAGATGACATCACGACGTTTGAGCGGCATTACGCCAATCTGAAAAAAATCGGCGACACTGCGACACTGCCGCCCGAAGCGCGCATTGAGCTCTTTTATCTGACCCAGAGCGTTCATGAAAAGATCGCTTCGGCGCTCGCCATCGACCCCGACGCAACCCACAAACTCGAACGTCTGACCCAGGCAACGCAGGAAAAAATCTCTCATATCGTCGAATCGAATCATGGCAACGACCTGCTGCTGCTTCAAAACGAATTTTCGCAGATGCTGCGTTCGGGAATGGCCCTGCTACATGAAAAACACCACGAACAGGCAACGTCCAATATCTGGACTGTCCTTTTGATCGCACTGATTCTCTCCGGAACGATTATTACCCTCTTCTTTCTGATCCGTCAGCGCACGCTTGAAAACCATGCGATTCTTGAAACCCATCAGCAGCATGTAACGCGCCTTGAAACCCGGCTTCAGCAGTCTGATCTGACGGCACAGGCACAAAAAAAAGAGACGCAAACGGCTCAGGAAGAGCTTCTGAAGCTTGAAGCGCGCATCCTAACCTATGAAAAAGAAGTTGAAGCGCTACGCGTCCAATGCCACGATGCCGAAACGAAAAACCATACGCTACACTCGGAGACCACGCTGCTGCGCCAACAGCATGAGAGCCTGCTTCAGGAGCATGAAAGCTTGCAGCAGGAGTGCCATGAACAGCATCGTCTTGCTGATGCCCACTCCGATAATGACACGGAACTCGATACGGTGATTTCGGGATTACAGCAGGAAGTCGAAGCCGTCGGAAACGTGCTGACAATTATTGACGACATTGCCAATCAGACCACGCTTCTAGCACTCAACGCCGCCATTGAAGCCGCCCGTGCCGGAGAGCACGGACGCGGATTTGCCGTCGTCGCCGACGAAGTACGCAAACTCGCCGAACGGACACAGAGCAATCTGGAACACATTCGTATCACGACCCAGAGTATCAATCAGAGCACGCATGAGCTGATAACGCTCAGACGCCCGGAAGCTTGAGCGGCACCTTCTCTACCGGAACGAAAATAAAACGGTTGATCCCGTCTTCATGCTCGTATCCGAGCACCATGTGATGCGCTTTTAAAATGGCATCCACCAGATAGAGTCCCAGCCCGAAACTGTTCTTCGCCGGCTGCTCTTTCGTAAAGGGCTCCACATAATACGCCAGAGGCTGGCGCAATTTTTCGCCCGCATTTTCAAAATAGATCTCTCCATGATGCACCGAGACTTTCACCTGATGATTGGGGGAGTATTTAATGGCGTTGTCAATCATGTTTTTAATGGCCGTTACGAAAATACGGTAATCGACACTGAGCTTTATACCCGCGTCGATCTCGACCCAGACTGCTTCATAATCGGCCATCGCCATATCGATGGCTCCGTCTATCAGGTCGATCAGACGATACTCTTTCTTCTCGATATGCCCGAAACCCGCGCTCACCTCTTCGATCAGGGCAAACTCTTCGATAAGCTCTTCAAGGCGCTTGAAAATCGCTTCGAAACGGTGCTGATATTTCTCTTCTTTCACCATCGTCGCGGCGATACGCCCTTTGGCAATGGGGGTTTTAAGCTCATGCATGATGTTGCGCAGGAAAAGCGTCCGCGACTCGATCAGGGCGTGGATCTTCTCCTGGGCATGCTGCATCTCGTTGCCGATCATGGCGATTTCATCGATGCCGCGCATTTCAAAAGAGACATCCATATCTCCGGCTCCGAAACGCGCAATCTTTCGACGCAAGGTCCGCAATGGACGCAAACGCTGCAAAATGAGGCTGAAAAGCAGCGTCACAATGGCAATGATGGTGATATAAGCAGTTGAGAGGTTGATGCTGTTATAGGGTTTCAGATTGCTGTCTTTAAGCAGCAGGTTTACATGTAAGCTCTCAAGATAGAAATAGATCGACCCTTCGTATTCGAACATCGTCGTACGCATATCCTGAACCAGTTTCTGCTTGTAAACATGCATCCGGTCGAAAAAGAGCGCTTCATTAACGGCCTGGAATCCTTCGCGTTTGAGGATGTTCCCCTCTTTGAGGATCCGGTCACGTTTTTTGGAATTGTGTTCGAGATAAAGATCATACACCGCAAGATTGGCCTCAAAGATCGTCTGCGACGTCTGACGCTGCAGATGCATACGGTAGATCTGCGTAATGGTGGAGTTTTTCAAAAAGAGGTTATTGGTATGTTCGCGTTCATTGACCTGATGCATCTGCCAAAATGTATAAGTGACACTGATGAAGGTGACAAAAAAAGCGAAAAGCACCGTCAGCAAGACGGCGTTTGAGCGGATTATCTTAATAGTTTGTATCCTATCCCGCGGATGGACTCGATGAGCGATTTGTCACCCAGTTTGTTACGGATGCGTCCTACCATGACATCGATGCTTTTGTTCGAGGAGTCCTCGTTGATGGCACTGACGTTATGAATCAGATCTTCGCGCGATACGACAGTACCCTGTTTCTTTATCATATAGCCCAAAATTCCGTATTCGGCATTGGTGAGATCCAGATCACGCCCTTTATAGCTGATGCTCATGGCCGCTTCATCGAGTTTGAAGTCACTGCGTTCCTGCACCTCTTCGGCATTGCGAAGCCCTTCAAAACGGCGCAGAACTGAGCGGATGCGCGCTTCAAGTTCACGCGGGTCATACGGTTTGGGTATATAATCATCAGCGCCCAGCTCCAGCGCCTTGACCTTGTCGTTGATGTCTGAACGTGCCGAAGAGATGATAATGGGCACATTCTGGCGTTCGCGGATCGCCTCGCACACCTCCAGCCCATCCATTCCCGGCAGTGTCAGATCGAGGATGACCAGGTCAAAAGGCTCCAGTTTTAATACGCTCAGCGCATTGAAAGGGTCATCTTCCGTGCGCACCTTGAAATCAAACTGCTCTAGAAATTCGGTGAGGATCTCGGCGAGCTCGAGATCGTCTTCAATCATTAATATGTTCGTCATGCGGCAATTGTAGCGTAGAACGTTAAACTTTTTTCCAACGGAACCAGTATTACATGTACAAAGCAGTGAATCTTATTGCGATTGAAGTAAGGCATATTTTTTGTCTCATAATAAAGTCATAACTTACCTATTTATACATGATGCAAATTACTGTGAATAATAGGCTTTAACTTTTTCAGCCATTGATTACTTAATGCACAAGGGTGCTACCAAAAAGCTAAAAGTTTCATACCTATAATAATTCAATTTCTTTATGATATTTTTCGTTAACTAGATTCGAAGGGACACAATTATGCGGAGAGCTTTATTCATCATTTCCTCAATGCTGTGCATGCCAATAATGGCTAAAGGAGCATTTGTTGCTATTGCAACTCAACAAGAGCAATGTATCGCACAACAATATGTCAGTTTTAGTATAGGTGAAAAATCAAAGGTTTCTCTTGGAAGTAGCTTAATTGATTTTAAAGTTGGAGTTTGTATCAAGGCTGTGTTAACCTTGAAAAGGGAAATGATAAATATAAATAAAATTCAGTTAAACACAGAAGGTGTCCTTGATATTGAGGAAGGTCAAACCGCTAAACAATTTATGGGAACAGATAAAGATGGCTATGGAATTTATGTCAAAGTTGATTCCAACGGTAAAGTTCTTGAATTTGATGGTTTTGAAGAATTAGTCGGAAAAACAATTTTTAAAAGCGACTACAAACTTATTGTGACACCATCAACTTTATCTCAAGAGATTGTTTACACTGGACATGAAGGCAATATAGTCCATTTGCTGTACAGAGAATATGTAGGTGATTTAATTAAAGCACCATTCATACAAAACTTAATTGTTGACCTCTCAAAAGGAAAATTAGTAAATATCAAAGGTTTTAATATAGAAATTATAAATGCGGATAATACTGGTATTGAATTTATTGTTAAGTAGCTTAGACCAATATGATCCCTACGCTATCTACACGTGAGTAGTGTAGATTGTTTTTATTTACATGTAAAGCCACGACGTCACATGATACGCGACAAACGCCAGTGAATAGGCCACCAGTGTCGTAAAAATAAAAAGATAGCCAAAATACTTGATGCCGCCCGCTTCACGCGTAAAGACGACCGATGCCGCCAGACAGGGCAGATAGGTCATGATGACGACGATGAACGCTATGGCCGAAGGAAACGAAATCTGCGAGCGCAGGGTTTCAAGCAGTGATGCCTGCTCTTCCGTGACATCGCTGCCGAGCGAATAGAGCACGCCCAGCGTCGAGACCACCACCTCTTTGGCAGCCAGACCCGTCTGCAGGGCGATGGCCATGCGCCAGTCAAATCCCAACGGTGTGAAAACCGGCTCGATGAATTTGCCGATATGCCCCAGATAGCTCTGCTCCAGCAGACGTTCCGCACGTTCGTTGTCCAGTCTTATCTGCTCCTGCGTATCGGCGGTCTGTGCAATTTTTTCCGCATACAGTGCGCTGATGGCTTCATCTTTGGGGTAATTGCTCATGAACCACACCAGCATCGACGCGGCTGCAATGAAGGTTCCCGCTTTTTTCAGGTACATCCAGGTCTTTGTCGTCACGGTATGCCAGATCAGTTTGAGTGAAGGCATCCGGTATTTTGGCATCTCCATAACGAAAGGCTCATCGGGGCCTTTGAAAGCCGTCATCTTGAGTATCTTTGCGGCGATCAGCCCAATGAAGGCACCGCCGAGATAGATGGCAAAAAGCACATTCCCGGCCACATCATTGGAAAAGAAAGCCCCGGTAAAGAGCACGTAAACCGGCAGGCGCGCCCCGCAGCTCATGAAGCCGATAATGAACAGCGTCAGCAGGCGGTCGCGGTCGTTTTTGAGAATGCGCGCCGCCATATAGGCGGGTATGGAGCAGCCAAAACCCGTCACCAGCGGAATAAACGACTGTCCGTGCAGCCCGAACTTGTGAAAGAAGCCGTCAAGCAAAAAGGCGACGCGTGCCATATAACCGGTCGATTCGAGCAGCGCGATTCCTATAAACAGAATCACGATATTCGGGACAAAAAGCACGACGGCCCCGACACCGGCGATGATACCGTCCACCACCAGCGAGCGGATATCGTCATTGGCGATGGTAGCCCCAACGACATCGCCCATCCAGCCAAAAAACCCGTCAATCCACTCCATGGGAATGCTTCCGAGTTCAAAGGTAAGCTGAAACAGGCTCCACATAAAAAAGAGGAAAAGCGGAATTCCAAATACCGGATGGATCAGCAGCGAGTCAATCTTCTCCGTCAGGGAGCGTTCGCTCACCGAAGCGTCACGCAGTTTTACCGTTTCGGAGACAATACCGCGATTAAACGCAAAATACTCTTCGGCAAACACCTCTTTGATATCATCCGTATCATGGTGGGTCTCGATATGGCGCGACGCATCGATGAGCATGGGCTGCAGCTCCACCCAAAGCGGGTTGTCATGCAGTGTGCGGTACGTCTTTTTCTCGCCGCGCAGCAGGTTCATGGCGATATTGCGGTTGGAGATGCTCGCTTTGAAACCATGCCGGTCGAGATAATCTCCGATACGTTCGATCTCCTCTTCCACTGCCTGCGAAAAGACAAGTTTTGGCTCTTTGAATTCGCTTTGATACACCTCCAAAATGGTGTGCAGCAATTTTCCAAGACCCGTCTGCTCGGCGGCAGAAACTTTGACCGCCTCGACGCCCAGAAGCTGCGAGAGATACTCGGCATCGATCTCGATCCCCTCTTTTCTGGCCTCATCGCTCATATTGAGCGCCATGACCATTTTGCGGCTCATGCCCATCAGTTCGGCCGTAAGCTGCAGGTTTTTTTCAAGATTGGTCGAATCGACGACGTTGAGGATAATGTCGTAATTTTCGTTGCAGAGAAAATCGTGCGTCACCCGTTCTTCAATGGTGTAGTCGGTAAAAGCATACGTACCCGGCAGATCGATGATGGTAATGTCATGCCCCTGGAACCGAAAACGCACCTCGCTTTTTTCGACGGTAACACCGGTAAAGTTTCCGACATGCAAGCGGGCATCGCTGATCGAGTTGATAAGCATGCTTTTGCCGACATTGGGCTGTCCGACAAGCGCGATTTTAATGCTATTCACACACCACCTCGATCAGATCCGCTTCCTCTTTTCGCAGCGCAATACGCATTTTTCCTACTTTGATCTCGACGGTTGAATGCCCGGGCGCATATTCGAGCAGGCTCAGTTCGACACCCTTCATCAGTCCAAGCGACATCAGGCGCTCTTTCAGCGCTCCGGTAGCATGGATTTTTGCAATACGAAACGTGCTGCCGCGTTTGCAGGAGATAATTGTCTCTTTCATAGTCTCATTCATTGTTTATTTTCCGTAATGATAATTAGTATCAAATTAATTTCTTATTAAAAACTGTAATCAGCGCGAATAACATAGCGATCAAAATGCTGATGTTCATCATCAATCTTGGTTTTTTCCACATAATAGTTGGCAAAAACACCTTCCAGCGAGACGCGTTCTCCAAACGTATAGGTGATGGCGACATCATTCTCTTTGAGCCATTCCGTCGCATCCGTCGATTTAATCTGCCCGTGCACCACCTCCAGCGTGAGTCCCGTGAAACCCAAAGCGTCAAGATTGCCCCCGATACCGAATCGGGTACTGTAGATATCGCTTCCGGGTGCCAGTTCGGAGACGAAACCGATGGTACTCTCATCCAACGAGGTATAGTAAGGTCCACCGCCAAAACCGTCGCTGATGACCTTTTCATCACCCACAAATGCGTAATTCCCCGCCATGCCGACAAACAGAAATTCAAGATCATACAAGGCCATCATACCCAGAACCTGACCTTCTACGCCGGAATGTTCCGCTTCAACCATGGAAGCCGCCTGCAGACCGTATTCAAGATGTGACGCATCCCCGAGAGCAAAATGGCCGGCTACTTCCGCATAAAGCATCGCTCCCATCTTGTCAAAATGATAGGCCCAGAGGGTCAGCTCATCATCCGCCTGCAGGGTATAGGTGGTTCCCATACCGATACCGCCCCACCCTTTGTCGCCCTTCGCATCGATGACAAGGGGTTTGAAACGATCCTGATCTTCTCCCGAATCATACCCGGCCCAGCTGTTCATATAGAGCATGGAGAACTGAAGCGTATCGCTCAGTGAGGCATCCCACGTCACGCCTTCGAACGTATTGGCCGCCATACGGATATCATCACTGTCGGCAAAGGGGGTATCGACGCGGATGCGTCCCGCACGGACGCTAAATGCTTCGGTGACATAGTCAATACTGACTTCCGAAAGGTAGGTGAATGATTCACCCTGCGCATCGAAGAAATCAATGCTTTGCTGCGCCCTGGAGGTCGGATTGAGCACCGGAACCTTCTGCGAAGTGGTCGCTGCGACATGCAACCTGAAATGATCCAGCGTCGCCGTATCAAAACCGAACACACCGCCGATCGCGGTGCCCGTCGTCTCGCTGCCACCTGCTCCCTCGGAATTGATCCATCCCACTCTCAGGTCGCCAAAGGCTCTGGCGTAGTCAAAAAGTTCATCAACAGAGACAGCTTCCTGCGGAAGGGTTTTGACAATCTCATAGCGAAACGCCTGTTTTGAGTGCATCATACCCTGCTCGCTCTCCTGGATAAGACGACGTTCTTCAATAATATCATCAGGAATGTCATTCAGGGCCAGATAGAGTTGATCGATCATCCAAACCTCCTTTTAATATAAAATGATAATCACTATCATATTAAATATATCTTAATAATGATATTTCTTATCATTAAAGAAGCTCTTTACGCTTACATGTAAGCACCTCATCGCTATAATAGTAGCAAAAAAACGAGGGTCCATGCAGTTTCTCTGGCGTGCACAAAGTCACTTTAATCTGGCCAATCTGGTCACAATGCTCAATATTTCCGCGGGTCTTGGCGCGACGTATATGATTACGCAGAATCAGTTTTTCATCGCCATTATTCTGGCTTGGGTCGGCGGGGCCTGCGACATCATTGATGGTAAAATTGCCAGAAAATTCAAGCTTTCAAACGAATTCGGCATTCAGCTTGATTCTTTTGCGGACTTTCTCTCCTTTGTTCTGGTACCGGTTTTTCTGATTTTTCAGGCAGTATACGCGTATCAGGAGCCTCTTTTTCTTTCTATCGCAGCAGTCGTAAGCATCTATTATGTCATTTCCGGTCTGCGACGGCTGATCCAGTTCAACATCAATGCCGATGCCGGTGAAGTGGCACGCTACTTTATCGGTGTTCCTACACCGCTGGGTGCGATTTTACTCTGGTTGGTCTATCTGTCTTTTATTTACGATATCATCGGATTCGGTATCGTTGCGCTTCTGATGGCCCTCATCGGGTGGCTACTCAATTCAAAGGTGAAGATTCCGCATCCCTGATTTTTTTGCAAGCGAGTATGTATGAAAGAGATTTTGAAAAACTTTACCATCCTTTATGTTGAAGACGAGGAGGAGGTACGCCGCAATGCTGTCGAATACCTCAGACGTCTCTGCAAAGAGGTTCTTGAAGCCAGAGATGGTAAAGAAGCGATAAAAATCTGGAAAGAGCACAATCCCGATATCATCATCACCGATATCAACATGCCGCGCCTGAGCGGTATCGACATGGCGCGCTACATCCGCTCGCAGGACACCCAGACCCAGATCGTGATCGCCACGGCGCACACGGACACCGAATACCTGATGGAAGCGGTGGAGCTTCAGCTGGTAAAGTATCTGGTCAAACCCATTACCAAAGAGAAGCTCATCGCCGCGCTCGAACAGTCGGTCAGGCTGATCGAAAACAAGTCGAAATTTTCGCTCCAGCTATCAGAAGTGTGCAGCTACAACGGCTACACACACAGTGTTACATGTAACGATTCGGAAGTCAAACTGACAAAGAACGAGCGGCTGTTTATGGACCTCCTCGCCCACCACCACACCCGGGTTGTCCGCTACGAAGAGATCGAGAACGCCATCTGGCCCTATGAAGGCATGAGTCAGGATGCCATTCGCTCTCTCGTACGGGGGCTTAGAAAGAAAGTGCCTGAAGGGTGTATCGAAAACATCTCGGGCATGGGATATAAAATCAACCTCTATCAGGAGTAGTGCTAGCGCGGAATATTCACGCTGAAGCAGGCTCCCGTTTCACTATTTTTGAGCTCCAGAGTCCCGCCGAGATGGCCTTCGACAATCGTCTTGGACATGTAGAGTCCCAACCCTGTCCCGTGCGCCTGTGACTTGGTCGAAAAGTAGGGATCAAAAATCTTCTTCGCGATCTTCTCATCAACACCGCCGGCATTGTCGCATACTTCAATACTTACCGAGTGTTCCGTTTCAAAGGTACGCAATGCGATCACCGGGATAGCGACATCACGTTCGACCAGCACATCTTTGGCATTTTTTATCAGATTGAGCAATACCTGTATGAGTTCGTTGCGAAAAATAGTGACGGAGCTGTGGCTTTCATAGCTTACATGTAAGGCGATACCGTGGACTTCAAGCGTCTTTTCAATCAGAGGCAGGGTCTGTGAGACCATATCGGAGAGCGTCACTTCCGAGCGCGCCTTGTCGGGTCTGAAAAAGTTTCGGAAATCATCAATCGTATGCGACATGAATTCCAGCAGACGCGTCCCTTCCCCCAGCTTTTCATCCAGATATTTCTGTGTCAACTCTTTATATTCAAACGCGCCTTCTATGTTCATGAAGACATACGAGAGCTGATTGAGCGGTTGACGCCACTGATGGGCGATCATGGAGATCATATCTCCCATTTCCGCCATTTTCGACTGCTGAATGAGCATTTTCTCTTTTTCCTGATGCTGCCGCACCTCATCACGCACCCGCTCTTCAAGTGACGCATTGAGTTGGCGCAGCCGGTTTTCGCCTTTACGCAACTCCTCCTGATAGCGCAGGAAAATACCGGTGACATTACGGGAGAAAAAGAGCGACAATATCACGCTGATAACGCCGATAACGATGGTCCCGAAGATAATCCGCAGCATCTCCTGATCGATCCGGCGTTCGAGCCGGTTCTGGTTTTCAAGAAGGTTGGCATCAAAACGCGAACGGTCGAACCCGTAAACCAGCCGCCAGCCAAAGGGTTCAAAGAGCTTGCTGTAGAGCATGACATGCTGGCCTTCAAGATCAATCCATGGTGCCGTCTGGTTCGCGTCATGACTGAAACGGTAGATCATCTCCTGATCAATATACGCTTTGGCGATGCGTGAGAGGTAAACAGGTTTTTTCCCTTCAAGCACGGCGATAAAACCGCTGCGGTCTGTCGGAAACGAGCGCAGAATCCCCAGCAGCTGCTCTTTGAGTTCCTCCCGGGCCTGTTTTAGATGGATGCCGCTGCCGAAAAACCAGTCATAATGCCCGAAATCACGCACATACATGATCTGATCGCCACCGCCTTCCCTGTAACGCGTCTTGAGATACCCCTCTCCGTATTTGCGTACCAGCTGAATCTGTTCCAGTACAATAGCGCGTCCGTCGGCATCGAGGTAATCAATAAGATTGCCGTTCTGAAGCGATTTGTCTGTCGAGAGAATGTTATTGCCGCGGTAATCGGTAATCCAGATGTAGTTGCGCTGGGTCCCTTCCCAGACCATGCGCTTGAGCGAGTCGGAGATGTGCCGTTTGATGACCACCTCGTGTGAAAGATTCTGATACTTTTCCTGAATGTAGGTTGCCGTATCGAAAGCGAGGTCTACCCGGTCTTTGAGGCGTTTTTTAACATTGGCTTCAAGCTGCGCTTCTCCGTATTCAAACAGCTGCAGCGTCTGCTTCACCCAGTTTTCGCTCTGGAGCTGCTGGGTGGCCAGATACTCTTTAAGGTAGCGCTGCTGTTCGTCCTGATAGGTATCGCGAATCCGTTTGACGTAAAGATACGTTGCCACTGCAATGACCAGAAAAACGGTCAGCAGCGGCGTAAAAAGAATCAAGCGGGCAATCAGCCGTTCCGATATTCTCATGCGTCATCCTGTTCGAGCAGCGCTTGAGAGAGCTGCTTTTTCGGTTTAAGGCCCAGATCGCGCATGGTTTCGACGCGCCGCACCAGATTTCCCTTGCCGCGCGCCAGACGGTTCATGGCCCGTTCATAGCTCTCCTGCGTTTTGCCAAGCTGTTCGCCGACTTTTTCCATCTCCTGCGCGAAACCGACGAACTTGTCATAAAGCTCTTCTGCGTGTCTGGCGATCTCGCGGGCATTCTCTTCCTGGCGCTCACGCCGCCAGATATGTTCAATGGTGCGCAGCGTCACCAGCAGCGTCGAGGGGCTGACAATCATGATGTTGTTCTCATAGGCCCGCCTGAAAAACGCACCGTCATGTTCAAGTGCCAGCAAAAATGCCCCTTCAATCGGCATGAACATCAGCACAAAATCAAGCGTATGAATGCCTTCGAGTGACTCGTAGCGTTTGCTTCCAAGCCCTTTGATATGGGCATCGATGGAGAGAATATGCTGATGGAGCAACTGCTCTTTTTCCTGCGGATCGTCACTGCGCATGAAGCGCTCATAGGCATTGAGCGACACTTTCGAATCGATGACGATCTGTTTGTTCTGCGGCAGCAGCACCACGACATCGGGACGCAGTAATCTGCCCGCTTCATCACGGTAGCTTCCCTGTGTCAGATACTCGCGGCCTTCACGCAGCCCCGACTCTTCAAGAATCCGCTCCAGCACCACTTCGCCCCAGTTTCCTTGCGTTTTGTTTTCACCCTTGAGGGCATTGGTGAGATTCAGTGCATCTTCGCTGATACGAAGATTGAGCTCTTTGAGACGCACGATTTCATCTTTAAGCAGGTGCCGCTCTTTGGCATCATGCACAAACTGCTCCTGCGACTGTCTGGAAAAGGCGCTGATCTGCTCCCTGAAGGGTTTAAGAAGTAGCTCCAGCTGTTTTTGGTGCTCAAGCTGAAAACTTTGGCTTTTGCGTTCGAAGATCTGGTTCGCCAAATTCTCAAACTGCTGCGAAAGTGCTTTTTTGGCTTCATCGAGCAAGCGAATCTTCTCAGCGGAAGCGCGGGTCTGCTCTTCGAAACGGGTGTGCAAAATGGCATAGTCGCGGTCGAGTTCCAGATAACGCGACTGTGCGGCTTCGCGCTCGCTTTTAAGGGTTACGTTTTCTGTTTCGAGTACACCGGCATAACGCATCAAACGCCGGGACGTACGATACTGCACAAGCCATCCGCCCAACAATGCAACGCCAAGAACACCGCCGCCTATCACAACCATCTGCATCTCAATCATAAAGGCATTATAGCCCATCTGCCGCCGCGCTTCGCTTTTTATCACATAATGTCAAGCGTTCATTTGTTATAATCGTTGCCATTACATGTAAGCAGGAACCGTATGATCGATCTGAAACGTCTCCAAAAAGATTTTGAATCCCTCAGTGCCGCGCTCAAGCGCAAAAATGTCGATGCCCAGACCCTTGCATCGCTCAAAGAGAAAAACGAAAACCTCAAAGCCGCCAAAACCGCATTTGAAACCGCACAGGCCGCGCAAAATGAGATGAGCAAACTCTTTGGCGTCTATAAAAAAGAGGGCAAGGATGTTGCCGAGCTCAAGGCCAAAGTTGATGCCAATAAAGCCAGAATCGCCATCCTCCAGGATGAGATGCGTGATGCCGAAGAGGCGTTAAGCGCGCTGGCCATGGGTGTTCCCAATATCCCCGACGACGATGTTCCCGACGGGAAAGATGAAAATGACAACGTCGAAATCGCCAAAGTCCTCACGCCCCGCACCTTTGCTTTTACCCCGAAAGAGCACTGGGAACTTGCCGAGAATAACGGCTGGATCGACTTTGAACGCGGCGTAAAAATCGCCAAAAGCCGCTTCAGCGTCACCTATGACATGGGCGCGCGGCTTGAACGCGCCCTGATCAACTTCATGCTTGACTTCAACCGCCGGCGCGGGTTCACCGAAATCAGCGTACCCGCGCTGGTCAACCGTCGTGCGCTTGAAGGCACGGGACAGCTTCCGAAATTTGAAGAGGATCTGTTCAAGACCGAGGGCGAAGAGCTCTTTTTGATTCCTACGGCCGAAGTACCGCTTACCAACCTCTATCAGGATGAGATTCTTCCTGTGGAATCGCTGCCGATTTTGATGACCGGATACACCTCCTGTTTCCGGAAAGAGGCCGGTTCCGCCGGACGCGATACCCGCGGTATGATCCGCCAGCACCAGTTTCACAAAGTCGAGCTCGTGGCGATCACAACGCAGGAGCAGAGTGATCGCGTGTTTGAGCAGATGGTCGCATGCGCATCCGACCTGCTTGGCGCGCTGGAGCTGCCGCACCGGCTGGTAACGCTCTGCACCGGTGATCTGGGCTTTGGCGCTGCGAAAACCGTGGATCTGGAAGTATGGCTTCCGGGACAAAACTGCTACCGTGAAATCAGTTCGGTATCCAATACCCGCGACTTTCAGGCGCGTCGTGCCAAAATACGCTACAAAGAGGGCAAAAACAACCTGCTGGCGCATACCCTCAACGGTTCGTCGCTGGCGGTCGGACGTACCATGGTGGCTTTAATGGAGAACTGTCAGAACGAAGACGGCTCCATTACCCTCCCTTCGGTACTTGATCCGTACCTCAGATAACTCTTACATGTAAGCGAGGTCAGGGTGGCTGAAGAAGAAGATATCATCATCATTGACGAAGCCGACGCTTCGGGAATCGATGTTGCCGGTGATGATACCGCCCGTACCTCCGCCGATGATGAAGAGAGCGACCGAAAAAAGAAACGCCTCATCCTGATTATTGCGGGTGCCATCATCATGGTGCTGCTGATTCTCATTATTGTTCTGCTTATGATGAAGATGAAACCTGATGCACCGGTTGCCGACGTCAGCATGGAACAGATTGAATCGGGTCTTGAAAAAGAGGTGAAAGTCACCATTCCGACCTCACAGCTCGAAAAGATGATCACCAAGGCCAACTACCTCTACGGCAACGGCAATCAGGTCGAGGCACTGAAACTGTATGAAAAAATCGCTGTCTATTCCGAAGCGATCTCCCAGTACAATCTCGGTGTCGCGCAGCTCAAGGAAGGCGAGTATGCCAAAGCTCTGGAAAATTTCAAAAATGCCATCGCCAAAGGTGAGCACCGCTGCGTCAGTGCCATCAATGCCGCCGTCTGCGCCCTAAACCTCAAAGATGAAAAGAGTTTCCGCTACTACATCGATATGGCACACGCATTTCTGCCTTATGAAAACCACTCGCCGCTCTACAGCTACTACTATGCCCTCATCAACTACTACCGCGGCAACTATCTCGAAGCACTAAGCGCACTCAATCACCCCTCTTCGGAAGAATATCACGCGGAGCAGAACCGTCTGAAGAGCAAAATTGACGGCGTGTTCGGTAACTACCACGAAGCTATCAGCGCACTAGAAGAGATCGCAGAACCCAAAGACGCCGCAACCTTGGGGACGTTCTATGCCAACATCGGCGATCTGACCCTTGCGAAAGAGCACCTTCTTAAAGCCATTCAGGAAAATCCGAAAGGCTTCAGGGAGCAGCTTGCCCTCAGTTACGTCTATCTCAAATCCGGCCTGCTTGAAGAGGGCGGCAACCTTATCAAGACGATTAACGATATGTACGGACAGGAGATGTATGTACCCTATCCCGTCCGGGTGTTTCTCAAACCGGAGCTTTTTGAACCCGATGTCGCGCAACGTCATTACCGGAACAAAGTGTTGACGTCACGCAATATCCAGTATCAGCAGATCTTCTATTTTGCCCCCTATAAAGTATTTAATGCGGAACAGACCATCAGTTACATCAGAAAGGGTAACGCCAACATCTACATTGATGATATCAGTTCAGCCAAAGAGTACCTGCAGAAATCATCGCAGACCTCAACCGTTAACTACGGCATCGCCCAGGCCATACAAAAAGCGCTCTCTTTTCATCTCAAAGAGGCAAACAAGGAGTTTCAAGCCCTTCAGGAAGCGCACCCGCGCCACTCTATTTTAAATTACAACCTTGCCCTCACCTATGCGCAGCAGGGCGACTTTGTCAATGCACACAAGTATTTCCTCAAGTCCTACTATCTTGATGCCAACAACTATCTTTCCGGCCTTTTTGCCATCATGGCTTCGCAAATCATCGACCAGCCCAATCCGAAACTTGTGGGTATCATCAAGGAGAATCTGGCCAAAGAAGACGAGAGTGAAGAGTTCGCGCTTTATCGCACACTGCTTGACTTTTCACGGGACAACTTTGTCGGTACCCTTCCCTGGCTTGAAAAGCAGTACAGTGAACGGCCGCTGTATCTGATTCTAAACTATCTCATCGCCACACAGGTTGACCGTTACCAGAGTGCACTCGATGCTGCGGAAAAACTGAAAAACAGACAAAAGAACGACATCCTTCCCCATCTCATCTATCTGAATGCCAAACTCCTGAATCTCGATACCAAGGCCTATGCAAAAGAGTCTCTAAGCTATATCAGGGCACAGAAGTTCGAATATGAAGATCTCTATTTCGGGCCCTTCCTGACACGCTATCTCTTTTCGCAAATGGCTCTGATGACCGGAACCCTCCATCCGCTGAGAGAACAGTTAAACGAAAAGCTCGAAGCTACGACGGGCGATCCTTCAACACTTATGCAGACACTGGCACTTACTTCCATCTACGATCAGGCCTTTGAAAATGCCTACCTGATCTACAATCAGCTCATCGACAGCTACAAAGAGCGTGATTCCATGACGCTCTTCCTTGCTTCTGTCGCATCCATCGGCGCCAACCATCATGCTAACGGTATTGCCCTGCTCGAACTGGCAAAGCTCAAAAATCCCAACAATATGGAGAGCCGTTATGCACTGGGACTGCTTTACCTCGAAAGCAAAAATGCCCAGGGGGCCAGTATCCAGTTCAAAAACATCGGAAACAGCGGCTTTATTTCACAATACTTTGATTTTGAAATCAATACCGATCAGCTACTTTTTGAGCGCCGCCAGAAAATGGCGACACCCTAACGCATCAGACGGTGGCGGGTATATATGGTGTA
This sequence comes from Sulfurimonadaceae bacterium, assembly GCA_050305515.1. Classification (GTDB taxonomy): domain Bacteria; phylum Campylobacterota; class Campylobacteria; order Campylobacterales; family Sulfurimonadaceae; genus JAFGUB01. The sequence goes on along the minus strand of JBNLFL010000025.1, from coordinate 80,012 downwards.
GATGGCCCGAACAGGTCCGTAAAAAAGATAGAGGGTAAAGAGCAGTGCGAATCCTTCGATAGGATAGAGTACAATCAGTGATGCCAGCAGCATCACCGCAACCAAAGCGCGCATGTAATGAATGGAGTAGCGATCCACTTTTTTGAAACTTGGGTAACGGATGTTGCTTACCATCAATAATGAGACCGCCATCATCATGATCAGGGTAAAGATTCCCATCTGCGCCCCGAGATCATATTTTTCATAAAAGAGTACCAGAATCGAGAGGAATACGGCTGCGGTTGGAATGGGAACTCCGATGAATACCGAGGGTTCGGTAGTCGCATTCATCACATTGAAACGCGCCAGACGAATGGCACCAAACATGATATAAAGTGCCGTGATGACAATACCAAGACGGCCGAAGTCGTGTCCTATATAATTATAGATCAACAAAGCGGGTGCGACGCCGAAAGCGACAACATCCGCCAATGAGTCAAACTCCATGCCAAACTGGCTGGTCGTATGCGTCAGGCGTGCGACACGTCCGTCAAGTCCGTCAAATACCAGCGCGAGAAAAATCATCCAGGCTGCATTGGAAAAACTTCCCTCAATGGAAAAAACCATACTGAAAATACCGGAAAAGATGGAGGCTGCCGTGAAGAAGTTTGGCAGCAGATAGGCAATTTTTGGAGGGTTGTGCGCTGGCATCACGGCCTACGATTCGCTCTCATTACGCTCGCTGTCTTCTTCGTGCTGGCGTTCTTTTTTACTCAGTTCCTGAAGTTTTGACTCCATCCCCTGTTCCATTTCAAACGCACTGACGATGTCACGAACCTGTTTGCCCGTAATATTCTCTTTGGCATAGAGAAGCTCAACCATCGATTCAATCGCACCGCGATACTCTTCAAGACGATATTTGACACTTTCATAATGTTCACTCAAAGAGCGCTTGATGAAAGCATCCATCTCCTGAGCCATCGTCTCACTGTATTCGCGGCTTGACTGCATACCGCCACCCAGGAAAGACTGACGCTGTTTCTCCAGAACCATCAATCCCGCGACATCACTCATGCCGTATACCTGCACCATCGCTTTGATGATGTCCGTAGCACGCTCAAGGTCATTCCCCGCACCGGTTGATATCTCTCCGAGAAAAACATCTTCGGCCGCACGCCCTGCGAGGAGAACATCCACTTCCGCCCAGAGTTCATGGCGCTGCATCAGATACTTGTTCTCTTCAGGCGTATTGAGCGTATAGCCCAAAGCTGCCAGTCCGCGCGGAACAATTGAAACTTTGGAGACGCGCTTGGCACCTTTGGTCGTCTCCGCGAGCAATGCATGGCCACTTTCGTGATAGGCAACAATGCGTTTCTCTTTCTCGTCAATACGGCGGCTTTTCTTCGCAAGACCCGCAATCGCACGCTCTACCGACTCGCGTAGATCGCTCTGCTTGACGGTTTTCTGATTTTTACGACCGGCCAGCAAAGCCGCTTCGTTGATGACATTCGCAAGATCGGCACCGGCAAGTCCGGCGGTAAGTCGCGCAATCTCTTCAATATCAACATCGCTGTCTGTTTTAATACCGCGTATATGGACGTTCAAAATCGCGATACGTCCTTCAAAGTCAGGTTTATCGACCAGAACCTGACGGTCAAAACGTCCCGGACGCAGCAGTGCGGGGTCAAGTACTTCGGGGCGGTTGGTTGCAGCCAGAATAATGATCGGCGTGTCGGTACTGAAGCCGTCCATTTCCGCAAGCAGCTGGTTAAGTGTCTGCTCGCGCTCGTCATTGCCGCCCATCATGCCGCTGGCAGCACGGCTTTTACCGATGGCATCGATTTCATCAATGAAAATAATGGATGGCGCATCTTTTTTTGCCTGTTCGAACAGATCACGCACACGCGCCGCACCGACCCCGACGAACATCTCGATGAAACTCGAACCCGAAACCGAGAAAAATGGTACTTCCGCTTCCCCGGCTACGGCTTTGGCCAGCAGGGTCTTACCCGTACCGGGGCTGCCGACAAGCAGAACACCTTTTGGAATTTTGGCACCCAGTTCGACGTAACGTTCGGGAAATTTAAGAAAATCGACAATTTCATGCACTTCCTCTTTGGCCTCGTCCGCTCCCGCAACGTCATCAAACTTCGTTTTCGGTTTTTCGGAATTGATGAGTTTTTTGGAATTGCCCATCCCCAGAATGCCGCCGCCCATATTTTTCTGCATCCGTCCGGCAAAGAACATCCAAATGGCGATGATGATCAGAAAAGGCAGGAGCCAACCGAACATCTCGGTGAACCAATTTGTCTCGCTGAATCCGCTGTAATCGATTTTTTTCTCATCGAGCAGCGGAATCAGTGTCTCATCAAAACCGACCATACGTGAAACATAAGCATTTTTGACACCGTTCTCATTTCCAACGGCACGGATATGAGTCTGCCCGATAGCCACTTTTTCAATGGAACCGTTCTGAATCAGTTTTTTGAGTTCAGAGTAGCTCACTTCCTGTGTACGGACATTCTGCTGTCCCGATATCTTACTCTCCAGACCGGAGTTTTCGCCAATCAGGGCCTTAAAAAGCATGATAATGACGATTGAGAAAATGGCAAAAGTGATCAGGGGGTTTTTATTGAAAAAATTATCATCTTTTTTCGGTTCGGGTGTGCTCATCGCAAATCCTTAAAATAGTTTAATTGCTGACTATCAGTGTCACCCATTCATCCTGGGTGATACGCTTTATGTGAGCAAAGTCACGATATTTTTGCAGTACTTTATCTTCATATTTATCTAAAATCCCTGAGAGGATCAGGGTTCCGGAAGGTTTTAAAATCTTCTTTAAATCGGATGCAATCATCACCAGAACGTCTGCAACAATATTGGCGATGACGACGTCATACTGCCCTGAAGCCATCATTGCAGAACCCTCCCAGAGTGCACCAAAAGTGACATGGTTGAGCTCCAGATTGGTCTGGGTATTTTCCACCGATACGATATCGGTGTCACATCCATCCACTTCCGCTCCCAAACGGGCAGCCGCAATTCCGAGAATACCGCTGCCGCACCCGACATCGATGACACGCGCACCGGGCGTGACTACCTGAGCGATCGCCTGCAGACAGGTTGCCGTTGTAGCATGATGCCCGGTTCCGAAAGCCAGCGAAGGGTCAATGGCGATATTGAGCATTCCCTCTTTGGGTTCATCCCAGGTCGGATGAATATAAAAAGGGGCGACTTCCACCGGCGTGATGCTCTGCTGATAGGTACGGACCCAATCATCACTTTGCTGTTTTTCGAGGAGAAGTTCCACATCAACAGGCTGCCCCAAAGCTTTTTGAAGCGCTTCGGCGAACTGTTCAATTCCCCATACGATGGTATCGAGTTCATCTTCGCTCCGGATGATAAAACCCTCATCCGTCTCTTCAAAGCCTACGGGAATCGTGTCGGAAAGAAAGTCGCTGAATAGTTCCAGATGAGACGAAGGTCTCACCGTCAGGGAATAGTAGGTGTTTTGCATTATTCAGTGCCGAGAACTGCACCGAGTTTTTCTTTAAGAACCTGTGGAGTAAAGGGTTTGACAATGTAGTTGTTCACCCCTGCTTTAAGTGCGGTAATAACTTCAGCCTTACCACCTTCTGTTGTTACCATGATGATCGGAAGATCTTTAAAACGCTCATCGGCGCGCACTTTTTTTACAAGTTCCAAACCGTTCATTTCAGGCATATTCCAGTCGGTGATCAACATCCCTGTGTCAGGATTGGTGTCAAGGACGTTCCATCCCTGCACTCCATCTTCGCCTTCAAGAACTTCTTTGTAGCCAAGGCGCGCCAAAGTATTCTTAATAATGCGTCGCATGGTCGAACTGTCATCTACAACCACTAGTTTCAAGCCGTATCCTTTGAGTCGTTCTATAATTATCGCATATAATAACCAAAACTGCTTTGCACAATCTTTAAAAAAGCGCTTTAAGATTAATTGTACCTTCATAAAAAGCTTTACCCACGATGACGCCGCCGACTTCTCCGGTAGCCCTGAGCGCTTCAATGTCGCGGTTGTCGCGTACGCCGCCGCTGGCAATCGTCATCACGCCGCTCGCACGGGCGATCTCAAGGGTAAAATCAACATTGACACCGCTGAGCGTTCCGTCTTTGCCGACATCGGTGCAGATGATCGCTTCGACACCCGCATTTGCAAACTCCCGCGCCAGATCCGTTGCTTTCATGCTGCTCACTTCACCCCACCCCTCGACGGCCACATATCCGTCTATAGCGTCGATGCCGACGGCCACCGGATACTTTGCAGCCATTGCACGGACAAATGCCGGATCTTTGACGGCAATCGAACCCAGAATGACCCGGTCAATTCCCAAATCAAGATAGCGTTTAATCGTCGCTTCATCACGGATACCGCCGCCGAGTTCGAGTTTCACATTGCAATTCGCTCGGATTTTTTCAATCTGTTCCAGATTTTTAGGCTCTCCTGCAAAAGCACCGTTGAGATCGACCAGATGTACCCACGCCGCGCCCATCTCCTGAAAGGTCTCAACAAGCTTCCAGGGCTCGTCAGAATAGATTTTGGCACTCTCCATCAGCCCTTTGGTCAGACGTACGGCCTTGCCGTCTTTAAGATCGATAGCCGGTAGAATCTCCACACTTGCTCCTTACAATTCAATAAAGTTTTTCAAGATCGCCAGTCCGTTTTTATGGCTTTTTTCAGGGTGCGGCTGAATGCCCATGATGTTCTCATGGGCAACGGCACTGGTGAAACGGTATCCATATTCGCTCTCCCCGATGCTTTCATCCGCATTGGCGCAAACAACATGATAGGAGTGAACAAAGTAGAGATAATGTGCTGCATCCAGCCCGTTGAAGAGGGGATGCTCTTTCGTAAACATCCGGTTCCACCCCATATGCGGCACCTTGAGCGGATGCTCAAATCGGGACGTATCAAACGCCTGAACTTCACCGGCTATGAGCCCGAGTCCCTGATGCATACCAAATTCGCTCGAACGTTCAAAGAGCAGCTGCATTCCCAGACAGATTCCCAGCATCGGTTTTCCAGTCTGCGCATACGCATGCAATGCCTGATCCATACCGCGTTCGCGCAGGTGTTCCATGGCATCGCCGAAAGCGCCGACACCCGGAAGCACGATTTTTTCATAGCTTCCAAGGCGTCCGGGATCCGACTCCACAACAACATCATGCCCCAACAGGCGAAACGCGTTTTTGACGCTGGCAAGATTTCCCATGTTGTAATCGACAATCCCGATCATAGGCCCTCTTTATAAGAAATATTATCGGGATTATAACGCAGGGTTCATTAAACCTCATTTGGCTATAGTTGCGTATGCAAAAAACGGCTCCGCGTATCGCTCTGGTGCGGCTTAGCGCCCTTGGGGACATTGTCAACAGCGTGATTGCCCTTCAGATGATCCGGCACCATATTCCCGACGCCCGCATCACATGGGTCTGCGAATCGGCATTCGCACCGCTGCTGGCAAACCATCCGCTGCTCGATAACGTCATCGCCATCCCGCTCAAACAGATCAAAAAAGAGAAAAATATGGCCCTGCTGCGGCAGACACTTGCAACACTGCGCCATGCCGGTCCCTATGATCACATCATCGACATGCAGGGACTGCTCAAATCGGCCATTACCGCCAGATTGCTTGGAAGCGGTGTCCACGGTTTTTCAAAAGCCGCATCGCGTGAAGGCGCCGCGGCTTTTTTTTACGCCACGACCAGCAACATTCCCTATGAAACCAATATCATCCGCCGTAATTGCGGTGTCGTAGGCGATGCTCTGGGCTTTACATGTAAGGATGACGCCATCCTTTCCAAAGCACCGCTTTTCGCGGCAGGCCCCCGCCCCGACTCCCTTGAAGAGGGAACCAATATCGCCATGGTTATCGGGGCATCATGGCCATCCAAACAGTACCCCAAAGAGCAATGCGTGCAGGTGTGCCGACTGCTGCACCATCCAGTCCATCTTGTCTGGGGCAATGACGAAGAGCTGGAGCGTGCACGCTGGATCGCATCAGAGTGCAGCAATGCCCGTGTCGCTCCGAAAATGGACCTTGCCTCGCTCGTCACCTTCATTGCCCACTGCGACCTGATTATTGGCAACGATACCGGACCCACCCACATGGCATGGGCCATGAACCGCCCCTCAATTGTCCTTTTCGGTCCGACGACGCCCCGCATGATGTATGAAACCCCGATCAATCTGGCTATCGAATCCGATTCACATGTCATGCTTGAAAAGATCGATAAAAACGATTTTTCGATTGCCACAATTGAACCGGAACAGATTGCTAAAAAAGCGGAGTCCCTTTTATGATCACCTTTTATCTGTTTCGTCTGCTTGAGTGGATTCTGATGCGCCTTGGAGCATCCGGACGACGGCACTTCTTTCTCTTTCTTGCCGATGCCGCCTATCTGATAGACTCAAAGCATCGGCGCGTTATTTTGCAAAATCTCCATTTTGCCCTGGGCAGAGAACTCTCTGACGAAGCGACGACGGCTATCAGCAAATACTGCTACCGCAATCTCATGCTGGCCGTCTTGCAGATTATGGAAAACTATCATCTCACCCCGGAAAAACTTGCCAAATTTGTGAGCTTTGAAAACCGAGACAAGGTCGATCAGGCACTGCGCGAGGGTCGGCGCATTGTTTTTGTATCGGCACACTACGGTAACTGGGAGCTTGGTGCCACGGCACTGAGTGCACTCATTACACCGACAACCTCGATCTATAAAAAACTCAACAATCCCTATTTCGAAACGTACCTCAAGGCATCACGCGCACGGCTCTCTCTTGAAATGGTAGAAAAACGGGGTGCCGTCAAATATCTGACCCGCGCACTGAAAAATCATAGAGCAGTCTCCATGATGATTGATCAGAATACGAACCGGCGCGATGGCATCGTGATCGATTTTTTTGGAAAAAGTGCCCGCCAAACGGCTGCACCCGCCTTTTTAGCACGCAAATATAACGCACTGATCATTCCGCTTTTCATCACAACACGGGATCATGTCTATCATACGATCCGCTTTGCCGATCCTATCGAAGTCACCCACAGCGAGAATGTTGAAAACGATATTCTTGAAGCGACACAGCGACAGGCAGATGCCGTGGAAAAAGTGGTTCGGGAACATCCGGAATTCTGGTTCTGGTGCCACCGCCGGTGGAAAACGGAGCACCCGGAGATTTATAAAACGTCGTAACGGACTTTCAGCGCGTCATATAAGGCTGCGGGTTCAAGCGAACCGTTCTCTTCCCAGATACGTTTCATGACGACATTGTCCTCTTCGCCGTTCCAGACCTTGATGTAGCTGCCCTCTTTGTAACCGTGATCCTGACGGAACTGGTTGAGAATATTTTTGCCGACATAGAGGCGGTAGAGCGTGGCCAGATCGAGTTTGGACATGCGGCAGAGTTCAAAAAAGTCAAAAAGCAGCTTCGTCATGCTCAGTTTCGGTTCAAGCGCATCACGCATCACGGCTTCAATCTGGATCAGAATCAGTTTCTCTTCGGCGAAAGCATCTATGGGCTCGTCAAGAACTTCATAATTGGGCATTTCACTGATCTGCTGCGCCAATGTTTCAATGCTTCCCAGATTGTTGTTTTTATAAAACTCCAGTGCCAGCGACATCACGAAGTGCCATACATCCACCACTTCGATCTGCAAATTGGCCCAATCGGGCTGCGCATCAATACTCTTCCAGTGCTTCCAGGCGAACGAATCGACCATTTCCGCACACTCCATGTAAATACAGCGCTTCCAGTTGATACTTTTACCGTTTTTCGTGACACCCGCTTCCCAGTTTTCACCGTTGGTGGCATCATTGAGCTGCTGTTGCAGCTGCAGCATCGCGCGTACGTTAGTCATGTTTCTCCTTTAATAGTTCTTGCAGTTTCTCTTTGAAAGGTCCCGAGCGCATCGGTTTTTCCATGACACCGTCAAAACCGTCCGGAAGTTTGGTGCTTTTTGAACCAAAAATCAGTGCAGCTGCCCGTGTCCCGATTTTTTCACGCACCTGAAACAAAAAATTCTCTGCGGAAATACCTGCAAGCCTGGAATCTAGCAATAAAAGAGAGATCGGGTGTTTCTGCATCCATAAAAATGCTTTTTTTGTATCAATAAAGACCTGATACTCTACAGGCATGGAAATTTGCGCAAAGAGCGACTTGAAATGAAAAGCTTCATCCATATCCGATACGACCACGACAACCGTATCCCGGTTGATCGATTCAAGATAATTATAAAGCTTGAAAAGCTCGCGCTGTTCTGAAGAGATTTTTTCCGGATCGAGCGAATTGAGATAGTACTTCAAATAGGTCTTGGAGGAGAAGTCGCCCTGAATGTGCGACTCCTCAAAAAATCGCCGAATAATTTTACTCTTTTGCGCCTGCAGCCAGAGCTGTTCGTCAAAAAGATATGCCTGGGCATCAAGAATGGTCAGAATCTGACTCTTATAGCGTTGCGATGCTTTATTGAAGTGTTCAAAAAAGCTCTCTTTGAACTCCTGTTCAAACGCCATCATCAGTTCAAGATCTTTATGATACTGCTCATCCAGTGTCGCCATCATATGCACCGTATCGACATAGTCGGTTTTCAGCGCCTTGTGTTCTTCTTCAAGCGCTTCAAACATCGGGGAGAGTCTGAGCGTACGTTCAAGCACCGCCTCTTTTTCGGCGATCAGATCCGCCAGCCGGGATTCCGCTTCGCGTAATCCGCCCAGTTTTGTAAAAGCCGCCAATGCCTCTTCGCGAATCGTGACGTACTCTTCCTGACGAATCAGGAAGACTTTTTCAAACGCAATTTCCGGGTACGTAGCCTTGGACTTGTAATCGTCATACACCGTGCTCATCTGCAACAAATCATCGCGCATCATCTTGACACGCGGCGTGATGAAGTGCAGATCGAGTTCGGTGAGATTGTTGTACATCGTAAAAAGAAAGCGCCGCATCCGCAGAAAATCAAGCTTGTATTTGGCATCGCGATATCCTGTGCGCTGCTGGATATCTTCTTCGATCTGCTTAAAATATTGATCTACACACACTTTGACGGGTACGGAAATGCGGATACTGTCGATTTTCTTTCGGTTTTTTTCCCAGAGCGGCAAAGAATTTTTGATATCTTCCTTCTCATCCGATGTCGCTTGGGGAAGCGGGAGCGCGCCGCTTTTACTCGCCGGCAGTAAAGAACGGATCTGATCCGATTCAATGTCACAGGCTACCTGCATGCCCGTTTGCGGCAAAGAGTCAAAATCATCCCACTGTGCGACATAAAATTCGTACTTCTCGCGTTGCGGCGTGATGACGATACCCTTACCGTCTTGCGAATTGTAAAAGAGAATTTTGGCCCGTATCTGCATAATGCGGATTTTAGCATATCGCGATACAATTTGGCCCATGAAAAGGATAAACTGCATACGCTGTACCTACTATTTCGTCACCTGGCAACCCTCAAAACCACACGGCTGCCGTGCCTACGGTTTTCGTTCCCAGATACTGCCTTCCATTGTAGTCCGTCAGTCCAGCGGGTCACCCTGCAGTTTTTATACGCCCAAACCGCTTCCCAATCAGTGATCTTCGCGTTTCCAGTGCTTTTTACTCCCGAATCCCAGACGGTTGTCTGTGAGTTTCATACTTTCGGGGACGATTTTCCAAAGTGTCGGCTGCATCACTCTGGCGTAAGGAAACGCTGAAAAATATGTTGCCGCATCTTCGGATGCATCACTTCGCTGCATGGTTCCCCTGAACTGAATCCCCTGAATCTTTCCAAGCGTTTTTGTCTCCAGTGCAATCGTACCGGCAACGTTTGGGTTTGCAAGCAGGTTTTGAATATGTTCCGTCTTCTCATCGGAAGCGACGATAAACGCTCTGTGCAAAGCATCGTAGGCAAAAAAAAGTGTCGCGCACTGCGGCATATTGGCGTTACATGTAGCCAGGGTCAGGATGTGATGCTGTGCTATAAAAGCATCAAATTCGTCACTCATGCGTCAAGATGTGCTTCGATGATGGCCGTGAGTTCGGGCATGGCGTCACCGGCACCCTTTTGAATGAAGTGGGAAAAGTAGCTGTCAATGGTTCGTTTAAACGATCCAAATGCGCTCATGTACTCTTCCTTTTTGGGGTTGACGATGACGGAATGTTCAAACTCCTGTGCGAGCGGCACGATATCGATTACCTGGCCGCTCGTGCCGATGGCGACGAACAGATCAGATGCCGCAAGCGCCGTATAGATGTACTGATACGCCGGAGCCGCTTCACCGAACATCACGACATTGTGCCGGATGCGGCCGCTGCCGCAATACGGGCAGGTATCATGCTCATGCTGTTGGCGATAGCCGATCTCCCATGTATTCCCGCACGATTCGCAGCGCAGATCCCGTAGCGTGCCATGCAGGTGAATCACGCGTTCGGCTCCCGCGCGCTCCATCAGATCATCCACATTCTGCGTCAGATGAATGATCCTCTCGCCATAACGCCGTTCCAGTTCGGCAAGCCCCAGATGGGCACGGTTGGGCTGTTTGCTCTCCAGATCACGCCTGCGGTCATTGTAAAACTGTGTCACCAGCTTCCGGTCCGCCTCCCACCCCTGTGTCGAGCAGACCTGCATAACATCATAATTTTCCCACAATCCGTCATGATCACGAAATGTCTTGATGCCGCTCTCGGCACTCAGCCCGGCACCACTGAGAATCATGACCCGTCTCATGGCGTCATCTCAGTCCGTCGAGAAAACGCTCAAGCGCGTCGGCCGAGGCAATGCCGCGTTTTTTCAGCATCATCACCCCCACCGTGTCTTCCATAAAGAGATCATACATCTGATGCGCATCGTACACATTGTAAAAACTGCGCATGAAACTGATCAACATTCTAAAATTATCATGCCCCTGGGGGCCCTGATATCCCTGTTTGTACTCTTTGAATTCGTCCCAGTCAATTGTTGCCATGGCGACAGGTTAACACAAATTTTTTTAAAGATTATCCAGACGGCGGCAGGCTTCCTGCATTAGTGCTTCAGGCACCGCAAAGTTGAGCCGCATAAAGCCGCTGCCCTCTTTGCCAAACGAGATACCCGGACTCAGACCGAGTTTGGCGCGTTCAATAAAACGCTCGCGGAGCTCACGGTCCGAGAGCTCCCAGCCACGGGCGTCAAGCCATGCCAGATAGGTGCCTTCGGGTCTTTTACATGTAAGTCCCTCGGGCAGATGCTTCTGCAGCAGGGTGACATTTGCCTCAAGTTGGCGCATCAGCGCATCTACCCACGCCTCGCCTTCACGATACGCCGCTTCAAATGCCACATGAGCGAAGATGTTCCCTTCGCCAAAATGCACCTGTCTGTATCGCACATCGAAACGCTCGCGAAGCTGCTCATTGGCGATAATCACGGTTGAGGCGGAGAGACCGGCCATATTGAACGTCTTCCCCGGTCCTGACGCCGTCAATGTGATCTGCTCTGCTTCGGATGAGAGCGATGCGAAAGGCGTATGCCGGTGCGGCGCAAAAACAAGATCGGCATGAATCTCGTCTGCGAGAACGCTAATGCCATATTTCAGACAGAGTGCCAATAGCGATTCGAGTTCATGACGTTCCCAGACCCGTCCTACCGGATTGTGTGGCGAGCAGAGCAGCAGAAGCCGGGTATCGCCATCAATCTGACGCTCCAGATCTTCAAGGTCAAAACGGTAAATGCCCCCGGCATCCTGACGCAGCGGATTACGAAGCAGCTGCCTGCCGTTTTGGGTCACGGCTTTCATAAACGGCGGATACACCGGAGGCTGCACAATGACTTTGTCACCGGGTTTGGTGAGTGATGCAATCGCCATATTGATGGTTGCAACGACGGAGGGAGAGTATCGCATGTCATCAGGCGACACCTGATACCCGAATCGCCGCAAAAGCCATGATGCCTGGACCTCAAACGCGCTCTTTGGCATCATCTCGTATCCGTAAATGGGATGGGATGCCCGTTCCATAACAGCACGCGTCACAAAAGGGGGTGTGACAATGTCCATATCCGCGACCCACATCGGCAGTACATCGGTCGTACCGAAGAGTTTGTCGCGTAATACATATTTTTCGGCGTTACCGGCTTCCCGCGGGATAATCCGGTTGATAATTTCACGGTACATTCAAGTCTCTTTTTTTCATGCTGTGTTATTATATTACATATAAAAAAGGGGTCGAATGCATAACACGATCTTTTCGGTCGATGTTGATCAGGTTCGCCGCCGAACGATCACACTGACATTTATGCTGATTTTGCTCATCAGTATTGTCTCATTCGCTCTGCTTTCTTATAATTTTTCAACGCTGCTTTCCAATAAAATTGACGAACACCGGGAAATGGCAGTCCTGCTCTTTAATAAATTCATGCAGGAACATTTTGATGTACACGAAACCATCATCTATGCCAATCTCAATACCAAAGACGTCAGAGAAGGTATCGTATCGGGAGACCGGAAGCGACTTTTTAAAGCACTGAACAGCCGATACAAAGTTCTCTCCGAGGGTTATCCGCATCTTAATGTCTTGCATATCGTCACCCCGCAGAACCGCTCTTTTCTGCGCATGCATCAGCCCGGAATTTCTGGCGATGATCTGAGTCGCGTGCGTCCCATGCATGTCCGCGCCAACGCCAATCTTGAACTGCTTCATGGTATGGAAGTCGGAAAATACGGTATTTCCCTGCGCAGCGTCGCACCGATTATTTATGACGGCATCCACTACGGAACGCTTGAGGTCGGGACGCCGCTGCTTGAGATTGTCAGTGAGCTGCAGAAAATGCTCAACATCGAGATTTTGCTTTACCTCGACAAGAACGATCTTGAAGTCTCAAAACTGAAACATCTCGAATCGTATGATGCAAAACACTCCATCCTTTTCGGTTCGCCGCTCTTTCGCGAAATGAAACCCGATTTGCAGGAACGCAGTATGCTTACCTATCATAACAAGCGTTACATGCTCTACCGCGGCAACCCGCTCTTCAATTTCAGCGGCGAGCCGATCGGAGAGTTCTATTTTGCCATCGACATCACAGATGAAAAAGCCGAAGAAGAGCGTTTTGAACTGCTGCATCTGATTTTGACACTGGGAATTTTGGGAATCACCTATCTGATCTTACATGTAAACCTCTCAAAAATGACACGCGAACTTCACCATGCAGAAAGTTACTCGCGACTGATTCTCGATGCGCAGCAGAATATGGTCATTTTAAGCAGCGGTATGGAGCTGCTGGATGCCAATCTCACTTTCTTGAAATTTTTCAATTATGAGAGTGTCGCGTTATTCAAACAAGACCATAAATGCGTCTGCGACTTCTTCAATCCGCAAAACTCCGACGATTTCATTTCAGGCCCGCTCCATCACGGAATGAACTGGAGTGCCTACATACTCCAACACCCCGAAGAAGCCCTTAAAGTACAGATCACCCGAGAGGGTCTGCAGTACTTTTTTGCCGTTGCTGGGACCTCGACACAAATTGGTGACGATTCGGTCGCGGTACTCACCTTTACGGACATCACGCCGATGGCAACCGAGAACAAAACCCTGCATCGCCTTTCGCGCATTGACACACTGACGCAAATCAACAATAGACACGCCTTCAATGCGACCTTTGAAGAACTCTTTAACCGCAGCCATGAGGAACAGAGTGCCCTGAGTATCCTCTTTTTCGATATCGACTTTTTCAAAAATGTCAACGACACCTACGGTCACGATACGGGCGATGAAGTTTTAAAAGCACTTGCCCGGCTGGTAGCTGACAATATCCGCACCAATGACATTCTGGCACGATGGGGCGGTGAGGAATTTATGGTTATTTTGCCCAATGCCACGTTGATCAGCGCAAAAATTATTGCTGAAAAACTGCGCCACATCATTGCGACCCACGCTTTTGAGACCATCGGCACGCTGACCTGCAGTTTCGGGGTGGCCGACAATCAAAGCACGATTGATGCGGCAACCATGCTCAAACATGCAGATGAAGCACTCTACAAGGCAAAACAGAGCGGCAGAAACTGTGTCGCAACCGCCTTCTAGCTCCGGCGTTTCCAGACACTCATCTGCGCGATGGAGTGCTGGTATTTTCGCGGAGTCTCGCGTATTACGAATTCGACATCCTTGGTATCGACAAGAATAAAGTGTTCTGAGAGCACCGTTTTAAGTCCTTCAAGGGTCGTCACCTCATGACCCGTCTCATCGACGTATCCGCCAAGCCAGAACTGTTTTTGGGTGTATGCTTCAAGCCAGGTATAGGGCGAAGTCAGGATAAGCACGCCTCCGGCATTGAGACGCTCATGCACGTTCTCTAAAAAAAGCCGGGGTTCATACAGACGGTCAATCAGATTGGTCGCCATGATCAGGTCGTAGCCTTTGAAATGGGGCTTGAGGTTACAGGCGTCGCCCTGCCAGAAGGTCACCTTGTCTTTCACCTCGGAGAGGCCGAACTCTTCAAGCGTATGGCTTTGACGGGAGGTCAGTTCCCCCTCTTCCGCGCGCTGATAGTGAATGACACCCTCGTGTTGCAATGCGACACCCACCTGTATGAAACGGGCGGAGAAATCGATGCCCGTCACTTTGTCAAAATGGCGTGCGAGCTCAAAACTCGCGCGTCCCGTCGCACAACCCAGATCAAGCGCATGGTGCACCGGAATATCCATCGCATAGCCAATGGCCAGTCGCGCGCATTTTTTGGCAAAGTTCTCTACCTCGAAATTCTCATCGCCATACTGGAATTCGCAGTACTGCGATATCAGCGCATCGCTCTCGTAAATATTTTCATCGAAACTCACGGCAGCTCCTTTGACGTAGCGGAACCCCGCATGCTGGTAAAAGTGGCGGCGAAACGCATAGCGCGAATGGCGCATCAGCTCATTTCCGGTGCTGATGAACGAACCGCCTTTAATAATGTTGTGTTTGCCGTCAAACGTCGGTACGGAAAAATCATCATAGACCGGATGCGGTTCGAACCCCTCAAAGCCGTCAATCGGCGTCTGCGTCCACTGCCAGACGTTGCCCATGACGTCATAGACATCGCCGTGCCGGAAACGATCCACCGCGCAGGCCGAAGCGAAGTGGCGCAGATTGATGTTGGCCCTGGCATCTTCGAAAAACGGTACGTCACGTAATCCGGAACGTTCATACAGGCAGGTCCACTCCGCTTCGCTTGGGAGGCGGTAATCGCACCCGTCACGCTCGCCCTTCCAGCGCAAAAAGGCCATCGCCTCAAGATAGTTGACATCCACCGGCCAGTCCCAGGGCATGGTCATGTCGTGATCGAGCGCGCGGTACATATAAGAACCGTCCGCCTGCGCGACCCAGAACACGGGATGTTTGGCAGCGCGGATCTCCAGAAACTTCCGGCCCTCTTCATCCCAAAACCGCTCCTGAAGATACCCGCCCGCTTCGACAAAAGGAAGGAACTCGCCGTTACTGACCAGATATTGCGACACCTCGAAATCTTCCACCTTACATGTAAGGGTGCCGTACTCGTTGTCCCAGCCGTAAAGGTGGTGATCGCGCGCTTTGCCAAGCATTATCCGGGCACTTGCAACGGCTACCATGGCATTTTGAGGTGCCGCTGCGGCATCGTTACAGGTAAAGAACGTTTCGGAGCGTTTGATGAACTCCAGCGGCATTTGACGGTGCAGCACGCTCGAAGTTTCAATGTGAATGCGCTCATGCTCGATGCCCATCAGAATCACCCAGAACGGATCATTCTGTGCAATGGGCAGTGAGAGCGGCAGGGTTTCGATAAACGATGTCACCAGCGCTTTGACCTGAGCACGGTACGCGCGTACGTTCTCCACTTCCGGCCAGCGGTAACGCGCCTTGTCGAGATCATCCCACGCCATCTCGTCCACGCCGATGGCAAAAATGGATTCAAATTCGGGATTGATGCGTTCGGTAATGACGCCCGCAAGAATGAGCTTGTTGATGAAAAACGTCGCCGTGTGGCCGAAATAGAAGATCATCGGATGGCGGGTCGGTTCGCTCTGACGGTAAAAAACGGAGTCATCAACGAAAAGGTCGAAGAGCGATTCAAAAAGCGCGTAGCTGTTTTGGAAATACTCCAGAATTTCCTGACGTTTGGCTTGGGGATCATCCCCTGTTAATGTGAGAGGTAAGAGGCTTTGCATGGGGTATTGTAACAAATTTGGCTTGGCTTACATGTAACGCTAAAGACATCTAATGTGCTAATCGGGTCGATTCACACAATTTTGCGTTACCTGCAAAGCCTGAATGTTATTGGAATGTGAGCACCGGATACATCATTGAATGATTACAGGTGCATAATTGTCTACATCTGTACAGGTACCGTCACACACAATATTTTGAGCTGTCGGATACGAGGGGTTCTGCCTGCTGTTCGTTACGGTATTGCTCTGCATCAGATAGCCGCTACAGTAGATACCGTGACCGCCGCTGTAAATGACCGTATTGTTTTTGAGTGTTGTTGCCCAGAAAAAAAAGATTACGGACAAACTGTTTATAAGGAGTTTTTTCATTGCCATACTCTCTCTTTGGTATCACACTATATTTTATTCCTTTTTTAATCTTATTTTGAATAAAACTAAACATTTTTTTGCAGTTTCATTGGCTTACTGCAACAGATACATAATCAATGATGCATGAAATCCTGATGATGGGGCACTGCCGGTTCGAGCGTTGTTCTGCCGAAACGTCGGCCATGGACTTCCTTTTTGATATCCCATCGAATCCGTCTGTATGGCATAGTAGTAGCCCGTTGCAAAGTTTCCATTAAGATACAGCGTACCGTCCTCCATTATTGCAGGCGAAGCATAGGCGTTTCCTATGCCCACATACGACCACTTCTCGCTTCCGTCTGTATTTACGGCATATAGTTTATTGTCATCGTGAATGTAAATCGTACCATCAGAGCCGATCGCTGCAGTCGATAAAATTGGGTTGCTCATTTCAAAACTCCATTTGAATGTACCGTTACTGTTAATGGCATAGAGCTTATGGTCAATACTTCCTATATAAACTGTACCGTCTGCAGCAATCACCGGTGAAGACATAAAAGGTCCAACCCCATGATATAGCCAATGTAGCGTACCATCCGGATTCAACGCATAAAGATTATAGTTTTCCGTACCAAAATAGATACGGCCTGCAGCATCGATTGCCGGAGATGAGAAAACACTTGCGACGGCATTATATTCCCATTTGAGTGTTCCGTCAGGATTGATTGCAACGAGTTTTCCGTTTTGATTGCCAAGATAGATGACACCCTTTTTATCGACGGCGGGAGAGGAGTAAATGGCACCGTGAGTGTCATAACTCCATTTCAACATATCGTTTGTATCAAATGCGTATAACAAACCATCAGTACTGGCAATATAAGCCGTTTTATCCGGCCCTATGGCAGGTGAAGCAAAAATTTTATTGCCTGTTTGATAAAGTTCTGACGTACCTATACAGGTGGGACATATTGTTTTTATATAAGTGGAATTGTTATCGTTGCCTATGTAGAGTTTTTCATATTCATCATCTAGCGTTGCGATGGCTATGGTGGCATAGGTCGAACGATCCGTGAATCCGGCTGTATAGGCATATCTGGAAGGTGTTACGGTATAAATATATCCGCTTCCCAGGGTACCAAAATAGATATTTCCACTGGCAGCTACCGACGGCGATGCAACGATATTCCCAAAATAAGAGCTAAAAGTGCGCCATTTCAGAAGAGCATTTCCACTGTTTGCATTATTGCGGCCAAATTTAGGCCATGCACTCGGTGCCAGAGCAACACTCTCAGAACTGACATGCGAATCCAGTGAAATCGCATGCATTTTGTTATCTTTGCTTCCGACATACAACTTATTGTAATCTATTGCCGGCGATGACCAGATGAGATCACCCGCTTCATAATCCCACTGTAGTGTCCCATCAAAATTAAGAGCATATACTTTGACGCCTGCAGCAACATACACGCCGCCTTTACCTACCAGTGGCGTTCCTATGACAGAGGCCGCCGTATCGTAGCTCCACTTGAGTGTGCCATTAGCATAAAGTGCGTAAAAACGGTTATTGTAAGAACCAAAATAGATGGTACCGTCTTCGCCAATGACTGCAGAAGCCTGTAGCGCACCATTGGCCGTAAAGCTCCACTTTAAACTGCCGTCTGCTGCGATGGCATAAAGTTTATTGTCAAAACTGCCGACATAGACCGTACCGTCGCTGCCGATCGCCGGGGAGGCATAAACAGCCGAGCCCATGGTGTATGACCATTTTAGCGTACCGTTATTATTAAGTGCACGCAGCTTATTGTCATGGCTGCCAAAATAGATGGTACCGTCTTTGCCGATTGCTGCAGAGGAATAAATGGCGTCTGCGCTCTGGTATTCCCACAGTTTTGCACCTGTCGAGGGATGCAGTGCATACAGTTTTCCGTCCGTACTGCCCACATAAACCGTACCGTCATTGCCAATTGCGGGTGATGCATGAATGGCACCTCCGGTTTCATATTCCCACAGTTTACTGCCATCGGAACTCAGAGCATAGGTTTTATTGTCATCACACCCAATATAAAGATTGCCATTGATTCCCAAAGCAGGAGAAGATCTGAAATTCGAACCTACCGGCGCCACATAGTTCCATTTATATGTTCCTCCGGAAGTGAGCGCATAAACCGTATTATCGCTGTTTCCAAAATAGACCGTTCCATCTGCACCTATGGCTGCAGAGGAATCGATATTACCGCCCGTTTCATATGTCCAATAAGTGCTACCGGCCGGAATCGGCTGCATGGCATTTAACATTAACTGTAAAACAAAAATCAAAAAGACGCTTCGCATTTTTATCTCCGTAATTCTCAATATGCTGTCTCTGAAAAGTACCTATCTCAGCAATTTCACATTATTCTAACATGCTGTAATCCTGTATCCGTTCCGTGGCTCGGGAGGTGACGCGCTTACATGTAAAGCGTACATGTAAGCGGCGCTCGATTAATAGCGGTTGGGGTAGTAGGTCGCCAGCATCGTGGCGTTCATGTTCAGCGTGTAATACTCACTGTAGGCACCGCTAATGCGTTTGGCGGAAAAGTGCAGGGAGTTCGTTCCTTTACTCACAGCGTACACTTTTGAAACGCAAAAAGAGCTCCAGCCGTTAAGCATGTTGGTCAGCGGGCGATAGGTGCTCTCGCCTTCGAGTTTAAAGCTCATGATGGAAACATCGGGTTCGCTCATGGTGACGCTGGCACCGGGCTCCTGCCCGTTACTGTAAATATTGAGCCGTCCGTTCACCTGCAGCACTACAAAACCGTCTTCTGGCGCATTGATAGTCACAGTGCCAATATCGGTCCCCGACGTGCTGATGCTCGCCGTATTTTTACTGATAGTCGTCCACTCGACACCCGGAAGCGCGTTTTCAATGGCTTCAAAATTTTCGTTGACATCCGCGGCATAGGCGACGTCTCCGGTATGAAAATCGTGCGGAACCCGTTTTCGGGAAGTCAGCAGATCGAGCGTACTCAGATCAACCACACTCAGATCCGCAACCAAAGGGTCTGTGACCAGCGTCAATGTACGCTCTTCCGCCCCCAGATTCATCACACCAAGCAACCCCATTACCAACATTACATGTAAACTCTTTTTCATTTCAGACTCCTTTTTAATTCCAGTTGTTTTCATTCCATTTAAAAGTTCCCCATTGCGACACTGCCGCTGCGGGTTCCTCATCAGTCGTATTGCCGTCTTCCATTACGGGAGGTTCACCAAGCGTGGCGTTGTCATCTTCCATCACAGGTGGCTCTCCCAAAGTGGCGTTATCTTCCGCGCTACCCTCATCCACATCATCTACGACGATGGTGACATTGCTCTGCGTTGCCGTACTGCCGTTATCTGCCTGAAGTTTGATAATGACTTCATACGCTCCGTCACCATTGCTATCGGCAGGATTCTCATAATCGGGGAAGGTGACAAATGCCAGAACGCCCGCCGCGTCCATAGTGAAAAGTGCCGCGTCCGCACCGCCTGCAATCTCGTAATCTACATTTTCCATGCTGCTGTGCATTGCAATGAACCCCAGTGAATTTTCCGGGGTGTGATAGAGCGTCTGGGTGAGTGTCGCACTCACGGGATCGGAGCTGAGTGCCCCATTCTCGGAGGAAGAGCTGCTGCCCGAACCACCGCCTCCGCCACCGCAACCGATCAGCAACGCACCCAGAAGGGCTCCTGAAATCAGTCTGTATGTCACATGATCTCCTTTGTTTTTTAATCTTGTCCGCATTCTCATCTAATGCTGTGAGTTTTCTGTGAGCCCATTGGCATCAGGTAACTCCAAAAAAAAATTTCACAGTACATCATAGGATTCCAAAATCCTTTATCCGTTCTGCGGCGTTGCAAACTGCTATAATTCACCATGCAGACATGGCTTAAACAGTTTCATTACAAAGAGTTGTTCCTCGTCGGGTTTTACCTCAGCTTTATCATCATTACTTCGATTGCGGCACTCATTGACCTTGTTATCGCCAACTATTTCGACTTTGTTCTTGACCTTGTTTTTGTCGCGGTCGGTCTGGGGTTTTTCACCTATTTTCTGCGCACCCGCAACCATACAGTCGCCGCGCGGGCCATTTTGTGGATTGCCAGCACCATCGTTTTCATCTTCGTCTATCACACCGCTTTTGACATGAGCATCATGTTCACGCTGCTGCTTCCGGTGGTCGCCTTCATTTTAATGCCGCCGCGAGAAATTGTGCTGAACATGTCGCTTTATTACGCCGTTTTGATCGCGCTCTTCATCCACGGCTACAGCGTCTATGAGCATCACCCCTTTCTGCACAGCGAGCGGGCGGTGGCTTCTTATTTCATCGCCTCGCTCTTTGTTATCGCCTTTGGCATCTTCTACAACTTCGCCATCGAGGAGTCGCACCGCAAACTTGAAAAGGCGAATCGGGAAAAAGAGATTCTGCTTAAAGAGATTCACCACCGCATCAAAAACAATCTCAACATCGTCAGCTCCATTCTCGGGCTTCAAAAACTTGAAAGCAACCATCCCGAAATCGACCGCATTATCGATCAGAACCGGCTGCGCATCGAGTCGATCTCACTAGCGCATGAAACGCTCTACCGCAGTGACAACCTCGAAGCCGTCAATTTCGCCACCTACGTCAGGCAACTTAGCGAACAGGCCCTTCTGGCCGTGGGGAAAGAGGATGATGTCACGCTCGAACTCCACAGCGATGAGAGTACCTTCGAACTCGAAAAGACGATCAGGCTCGGCATCATCATCAATGAACTGCTTACCAACTCCGTTAAATATGCCTGCCGGAACGGCACCTGTCACATCACGATGGCGCTTACATGTAAAGAGGGGAGCTGTACCCTGCACTACAGCGACAGCGGCGAGAACGCCACCCTTCCGGCATCGGATGACACGCTGGGGCTGAGCCTTGTCAAGCTCACACTCGAACAGCTTCACGGCACCCTTGTCATGCATGACCCCAAACCCTACCACTACCGCATGGCGTTTCCCGCATGAACCGTGTTTTGATTGTCGAAGACGAACGCATCCCCGCCAACTACCTTAAAAAAGTGCTCATCAAGGAGGGGTATGACGTCGTTGATACCGCCGTCTCCGGCGAAGAAGCCATTGAGCGGACCAAGACGCACCGACCCGATATCATTCTGATGGACATCATGCTCGAAGGCGCGCTCAGCGGCACCGAAGCCGCACTCGCCATCCGCCGCTTTGCGCCCGAGGTGATTATTGTCTTTCTCACCGCCTACAGCGAAACGCAGATGCTGGAGATGGCGCTCGAATCCAAAGCCTACGCCTACCTTGTCAAACCCTACCGCGAAAAAGAGATTATCACAACGCTCAAACTCGCCATGCTGGGCGCGAAAAAAGAGCCCTCTACAGCCCTTGAGCTTGTGGGCGGCTACCGTTTTGAGCGAAAAAGCGAACGGCTCTTTTTGGGCGACGAAGAGGTTCCGCTCGGCCCCGTAGCCCTGAGACTTCTTGCGCTGCTTTCCCACTCACCCCAAAGCAGCGTCTCCATCGAGCAGATTATGGAGCATGTCTGGGGAAGCGAGGTATCGCAGCAGACCCTGCGCTCGCTGATTCACCGCATCCGCGAACAGACGCATAAAGAGCTGATTGTCAATGTGAACAAGGTGGGGTATAGGCTTGGCACGTAATCGTACGTGCGTAACAAAGGTACGGTCGATCTGACTACGGAGTATGAATTCGCCATTGAAACGATGCTCACCGAAGCCTTTGCCGCCACAGTGTTTTCGGGTTACAGTGACGATTTTGGCCACTTTTTGTATGGCTCCCGGCCGGATCATGATGGCATAAGGCGTCACAATTACCTTGTAGAAAGGCAACTGATTTTTATTGACCCCAAGCCTGGTTTGTAATGTCTAACGCTTCCAGATTATTTGTTGAGAGGTTATAGCGCCAATAGTGTAATTCAAACGGGTCAGAGCTATAAAATGGTTTTTTCAAAAGAATGATATTAGGATTGCCGTCCCTGCCAAATGCAGATACGACGTCATTGATCATCAATGTCGGTTCTGAATCCGAAGAAGCCATATGATAGGTTTTAAAAGTATAGTCTTTCGTGCAACCAAAATCATTACAGACCCAACTGTATTGATATATCACAAATATAAGTTCTGAATCAATGCATTCAACCGCGTAAGTGCCAATGTTGATATCCTGAAACGTATAAAGCTTCTTTGTCCCCTCTTGGCTTCCATCGCTAAACCACACGGAAACGGTTGTGTTGGTGTCCGAATAATAATAATCCGTTTTTATGCTTTCATATCCAAAAAAGTAAAAACCATGCGTATTACCTTTGGCCGGGATGATCTTTCCGTTCAGATTTTTTATCGGTGTGACTATCGTGTCATTATTATTTGATGTTTCAAGTTTCACAAGCGTATTGTTGTCATCGAAAAACAGTGTATCGCCTATCTGCCCGATTATTGTGTTGTTTTGCAATATAGGAAGAAGGGGGTCATCGGGTGCCATTGCCGAGACAGAGTTATTTTGAAGATCCATACTGTAGTAACTGATCTCATCTGAAGAAGCGCGAACCGATCTGTACAGCCATTCATACACATACCCTCGATTTTCCAGCTTAAAATAGAGTTTGCCGTTCAGAGCGGCTAGTAAAGATAATTCGTCTTCTTGTGATCCGCTCTCCCAAAGTTTTTGCAAACCGGAATCAAAACTTCCGTCTGACATGTAGAGTGTCGTTATACCTGCATTATCCGGTGTCGCAATATAAAACATATTGTTGTACTTCAGAATTTCGCTCAAAGCATGGCTATTCCGATTGACGTACGATGAAGATGGGTTATGAAAGAAAGGATCAAATTCTCCGATAGGCAGGCTATTTTCTGTAGAAAAGTCGGTGTAGTACAGCGCAGTCGCGGTATTCATAAGGCCACCGTATTGTGAATAAACAGCCGTCGTCCAGATACTGCTTTTTGTGGCATCATTGATATTTTCGACCAGAGACTTTTTTTCTTCCGAAAGGTCAAATTTATAAAGTTCCGTACCATAGGTGTCATCATAATTTCCCTGAAAATAGAGTGCATTGTCGGCATATATGAAAGGAGCGATACTGCCGTATGACGTATTTACAATAAAATCGGTAACAGGTTCGGATTTGTCAGATTCATAATTTAAAAGATCGATTGACCAGTTGTTCTCTGCATCTTTTGATGCATAGAGTACGCCGGCATCGGTTGTGGCTATCATGTGTGTAGCATAATCTTCAAACGTGATGTCCTCAAGTTGGACGAGACGCGCTTGGGTCGTATCGTACATATACATAGCCCGATCGTTATAGGTACTTTTGTAAAGGTAGAGTTTGTCCTTATGCTGTGCAAAAAAATGGGTCTCATTTGGTGTCGGGCCACTCTTTTCAAACCGGTGCAGCAAACGCTTCGAATCAAAGTTTTTATCCAGACGATACAGGGCAACAAACATCCCGCCGGGTTCATAAACGGCTCCCGTTTCAGGGCTCCAGTAGCCTTGACTGCTGGTATATTCACGGGAAGTCAGAATAAAAATATTATCATCATCCGCAAGCAGGTCATAAATATATTCTCCGCCCTCCGAGTAGACAAACGAAAGAGGAATATCGACTTTTTTGGTATGGGTATCCAAACGATATATCTGATAGTTGTAAACACTGATTGCCATGTTTCCTACGGCAGTACTGTTAAAGTAGATGCTTCCGTTTTCTATCAACAATACATGAGGTTCATAAGGAGCGTATTGATATTCGTAGGTTTCGATCAGCTGCAATGCACTCATATCATCATCGAGTACATAAAGTTCTGTAGGACCATCAAAGTAGGCATCGCCCTCTTTTTTCCAGATGACCAGCGTACTATCAACACCCTGAACACGTTTGGGATCGGTCATATCTATTGCCTCTACAGTGACGCCGTCAGTCCTGTAAAGCTGCTTTGATTTGGAATAATAGAACCACATTTTGGTCGATGCCAATAAATCGATACTGCCTCCGGTATCAACCACTACAGCCTGTTTCCCAGGTGCTTCTATACGGTACAGGGTTGAACCGTCACTAAAATAGAGTGTTCCGTTGCAATCATATTTTTGATAAAAGTTTTCATTAATCCCGAGAGTGAAATCTCCTACAAACGCAACTTCTGATGTTGTTAAATCCAGACGGTACAACTCATTACCGTGTGCCGGGTCTTCCGCTTCAAAATAAATGAGATTGCCGACTTTCAAAAAGTTTAGCGGATTCGAACTGTCATTGATGGTATTAGTATCGGCCATCATGAAAGCACCACTTTGACCGTCAGTGATCCAGGGTTCAAACCCATAGTGCGGATCATACCCTTCAAATAAAAAGCAGTTGCCTTTGACGGTACAATTCAATGCAGCGCTGGCTTCTGAAGAAGGCGTCATATTGGCGCCATTATCAGTGACATTATTTTCAGCAGATTGCTGGTCAACGCCACAAGCAACAAAGAAAACGGTGACTATCATCACAAGTATTAAACCGGAGAGTTTCATACAATTCCTTTTTTTTAATCTCAAAATATCTTTATAAATATTATATAAATATAATGGTTATAATGTGTGAATTGTATTCAAAATATGTTCTATTGTGTCACACTGCTATATATTATTTCTTTGGGCTTGAAAAGATAATCTGCTTCGGAAAGTCATAGTGCTTGCGCTACAATAGCATCATGACAACACAACTCATCCCCATCATCCAACAAGCCGCCGAACTCTTTAAAAAAGGGTATTTCAGCGATAAAAACGTCCGTTACAAAGGCACGGTCGATCTGGTTACGGAGTATGACCTCGCCATTGAAAAGATGCTTACCGAAGCTTTTGGCATGGCATTTCCCGAATTTACCGTAGTGGGTGAAGAGGGTTCGAGCGCACACGAGCGTCCCGAGAGAGCGATCTACATCGACCCTATTGACGGCACTACCAATTTCGTGCACGGTATTCCGTTTTGCGCCATCTCCGTGGGAGTGTGGGAGCATGGCGTTCCCGTTGCGGGCGTGGTGTACAATCCGATCCTTGAGGAGTGTTTCAGCGCCGAGCGGGGCAAGGGAGCCTTTTTAAACGGCGCGCCCATCCGCGTTTCGCCGCAGGGTGATTTTCAGCAGTCGCTCATTGCCACGGGGTTTCCCTACACCAAGGTCGAGCGCGGCGATGATCTGCGTTGGGTGCTTCGCACCACCGAAACGCTACTGCCGCTCACGCGCGATATCCGCCGTCTGGGTGCCGCGTCGCTCGATCTGTGCTACGTCGCGCAGGGCAAATTCGAAGCCTATTATGAATGCAACCTCAAACCGTGGGATGTCGCCGCAGGCGTGCTCATAGTCGAAGAAGCGGGTGGCAGAGTCAGCAGCCCAGAAGGAGGCCGCTACATGCTGGGCGATCCTGTCATCGCCGTCTCCAACGGCCTCGTTCACGCACCGCTGCTCGAGGCGATCCGCTAGCCATGCTTACATGTAAGCATCTCTCGCTCTTTCCAAACCTCACCCACGCCTTCACCACCCGCCACGGCGGCATAAGCCTTGCGCCCTATGACACGCTGAACCTCGCCTTTCATGTCGGCGACGACCCCTTACATGTAAACGCCAATCACGACCTTCTCGCCGCGCAGCTTGGGTATGAGAAAGCCGCTCTGGTGCACATGAGGCAGATTCACTCCGACATCGTCCATATCATCAGCGATGATGACGATTTCGATCATCCGAGAGAGTGCGATGCGCTCATCACCGACCGTATCGGCGTAGCGCTCATGATTATGAGCGCCGACTGCATTCCCCTCATCATCTACGATCCGCTACGCCATGTCGTCGCCGTCGTTCATGCCGGACGCGCCGGAGCGTTTAAAAACATTGTCGCGCGTACCGTAGCGACCATGCAGTGCCACTTTACATGTAAGAGCGAATCCTTACATGTAACACTCGGGCCGAGTATTCACGGCTGCTGCTATGAAGTGGGAGAAGCCATCGCGCGCGAGGCCGAGGCACTGGGATACGGTGCGATGGTTACATGTAAAGACAAACGCTACTTTCTTCACGTCAACGCCATTGTCAAAGCGCAGCTTGAAGCGCTGGGCGTCGCGCATGTCGAAGAGATCGGCGGCTGTACGGCCTGCAACAGCCGCGACTTTTTCTCCTACCGCGCCGAGGGTGGCGTGACGGGGCGTATTGCCGGAGTTGCCCTGCTACGCTAAAGCCATTTTTTCACCCTCAATTTGTCAAGAAAGTGTCAAGAAAGCACCCCTTCGTACTTGACACCTTTCTCCTATGATTGTGCTATCACAACCCAAGGAGAAAGAAAATGCGAACGATCATTCTGATTGGACTCAGCACGTACAGCCTGTTGGCCGCATCCCCGATGCAGGAGTATATGGCAGCGCTTGAAACCGAGGCGAAAGCCGAC
The DNA here is from genome assembly GCA_050305515.1 of Sulfurimonadaceae bacterium. Lineage (GTDB taxonomy): Bacteria > Campylobacterota > Campylobacteria > Campylobacterales > Sulfurimonadaceae > JAFGUB01. Next base: position 53,087 of record JBNLFL010000025.1, on the reverse strand, counting down.
AACCCTGCGTTTAGCGCCTTTGATGCAAAGCGGGGCGAAGCGCTCTTTACCAGCTCGCACATCGGTAAAAAAGGTGTTGCCATCGCCTGTACCGGCTGCCACACGAACAATCTCAAAAATCCCGGAAAAAACAGTTTTACCGCCAAGGCCATCGAGCCACTTGCCCCCTCGGCCAATCCGCAGCGGCTCACCAGTCCCAAAGAGGTGACAAAATGGCTCAAGCGCAACTTTTCCGATGTTTATAACCGGGAAGGCACGGCTCAGGAAAAAGGCGATGTACTCACCTACATCATGGCGCAATAAATACTTACATGTAAAGGATTCGACATGCTATCACTCAAACATCTTGCCATCACCGTTTCACTGCTCTCTTCCGGCCTGTTCGCAGACGATCACGCCTACAGCCGCATGAGTTCAAATATGCTTTCCACTCCGGAGGCTGCACTCTATCAAAAAGAGTGCGGTGCCTGCCACATGGCGTATCAGCCTTCCTTCTTGCCAAAGCGTTCGTGGGAGCTGACCATGGAGCAGCTCTCGAACCATTTCGGAACCGATGCCACGCTTGAGGGTGCCGATTATCAAAGTATTCGTACCTATCTTCTCTCCAACGCATCAAGCAACGGACGCATCACCGATATCAATGGCGATGTACCGCTGCGCATCTCCGAGACGCCCCACTTTGTCAGGGAACACCGCGAGCTCTCAAGAAAAATGATTACACAACCCGAAGTCGGCAGTATCGCCAACTGTACCGCCTGTCATACCAATGCCCAAAAAGGGAGTTACCGCGAACGTGAAATCCGCATTCCCAACTATGGACGCTGGGAATAATTCCGGGAGGATACAATGAAAAAGGTTTATGTCTGGAGTTTGCCCACCCGTATTTTTCATCTTTTGTTCGTGGGTTCCATTCTTGGGGCATGGGTGGCGTCTTTTGAAGATCGCTGGCTCGGTGTCCACGCCGCCATCGGGACTGCCGCAGGTGTCTTGCTGCTGTTTCGACTCGCATGGGGACGGTTCGGGCCGAAGTATTCGCGTTTTGGCGATTTTGAGTGGAGCACCAAAGCACTTCGCGACTATCTGCTGAACCTCTTTCGCCCCTCACGTCACTATATCGGACACAATCCCGCCGCAAGCTACGTAATGGCGGCACTGCTGCTTGTCGCAGCCCTCGCGGTTATTAGCGGGATGCTGGCCTTTGGCATTCAGGAAAACCGCGGGCTGCTCGCGTTTTTACATGTAACGCAATTTGAAGATATGGAGTGGTTCGAGGAGCTGCATGAGGCCTGCGTGACGCTGCTTTGGCTGCTCATCGGGGCACATGTCGGCGGCGTCGTCACGGACCGGCTGCTCCATGCACACGACCGCACCCTGAACTCCATGCTTGATGGCTATAAAAATATTGAAGGCGAAAGCGTTGTTTTGACATGGACGCAAAAAGGCATCGCGTTTTTGGGCATCGGTGCCGCTGTGGCCACACTGGTTTACGCACTGGCCACTCCGGAAAATCCGCTGGTTGCAAGCTACAATCAAAAAGTAAACTACCCCGACGAACATCCGCTCTTTGCAAAAGAGTGCGGTTCGTGCCACACGCTTTATCCCCCGACACTGCTGCCGCGCCGTTCCTGGGAATTGCTCATGGCGGATCTGGAAAACCATTTTGGTGATGACGCCTCGCTTGAAGAAACGGAGCGTCTGAGTATTTTGGAGTACCTGACAACCCACTCCGCCGAAACATCGCAACAGGAGATGTCGTTTAAAATGCTTCAATCCATCGGGAATAACGCTATCATAGCAATGACCCAAACGCCGTTTTGGAAGCGGCGCCATCATGACATTCCCGATGATGTCTTTGCCCGCGCCTCCATCAAAAGCCGGGCCAACTGTAAAGCATGCCACGGCGATGTGGAACAGGGCACCATCGAAGACAGTGCCATCAAACAAATTTAGGAGCCGCCGATGAAATTGCTATTCATCTGGATCGTTGCGGGATTTCTATTTTTCAGTGCGTCCGCCGACGAAGAGCATCACCGTTTCGCCATGGACCTGCATGACCTGCACCTGAATCCGCAGCAGCATCAGGCACTCAAGGAGGCCATGCGGGAGTATCGCGATGCGGCGCAGACACTTCACCATGAACAGAAACGCACGCAGGCCGGTCTTGATACCCTCTTTCTGGCACCGAAGTTCGATAAAACGGCATTCGAAGCCGCCTATCTTGAGCGCGTGCGCGCTTCCGTCCGCATCCGTTCGCGGCTTTTTGAACAGCTCCACGCCATTTTGACCCCGGAGCAAAAACACCGTTTTGTCAAACATATTGAGGAGTGGGAACTTGAGTAAACGGGTACTGCTCATTGAAGACGATGTCGAGCTACAGGCGCTGATTATCGCGTTTCTCAAAGAGTACGGATTCGATGCGGACGGTTTTGACAACCCCCAGCAGGCACTCAATGCCCTGCTTTTGGAGAAAATCCCGTACGATATCGTTGTGCTTGACCTGATGCTGCCGGGTATGGACGGATTCGACGTCGCCAAAAAAATCAGGCATGAATGCGATATTCCCATTATTATCTCCTCGGCACGTACCGATATCGGTAATAAAATCTACGGCTACGACCTGGGAGCGGACGACTATCTGGACAAACCCTACGAACCCCGCGAACTGGTACTGCGCCTTGAAGCGGTGCTGCGCCGTTACGGCCGCAAAGAGGAGCAGGTTATCTCCGATTTTGGCATCGATACCGCCAACCGAAGCGTCACGATGGAAGGCTATCCCATCGACTTCACCCGGATTGAGTTTGATCTCTTCTGGCTCCTGCTGAGACAGCGCGGAAAAAATATCTCGCGGGATCAGATGATTCACGCCATCGGGCTAGATCCGCAGACAAAACACCGCACCATTGACATGCACATCAGCAATATCCGCCAGAAAATAGGAGATGATGCGAAAACACCGCGTTACATCAAATCCGTCTGGGGCATCGGATACCGCTTTGAAGGGTAGTGCATGTCGATTTTCTACAAAATAACCCTGCTCTTTTCCGTCAGTCTGATGCTTATGCTCGGCATCGGCTATCAGATCGAAACCATCAACGCCGAAAAATACGAATCGCTCGTACTGCAAAAATACCTCTCCGACGGCCGCAAACTCTTTGGCTGGATGATGCGTGCCGCTCCCGATGAACTCAAATCGCGTCTCGAAGAGCTCAATCTGGTGCAAATTGCTCCCGTCGCCATCAAGCGTACCCTTATAGAGCAACCGCATACTTTCGGTTTTTTTGAACTCTTCGAATCCGTCGAGGGCGCGTATGTGATGCATTTGCGCTATCTCGACGATGATCTCTATCTGAAAGAGCGCACGCCGGAGCGTCAGGGCAAAGACTGGATTTTAAGCCTTCTTGTCGTTGCCGATACCGTCGTTCTGGTGCTGATCTTCATCATTATTCTCCGGATGCTCTCGCCGCTGCGCCATATCACCGCTACCATGCGCCGGTTTTCAGGAGGCGATTTTAAAAGCCGAAGCAACGTAGCGTCACAGGATGAGATCGGGGCGGTTTCCGAAACGTATAATGAAATGGCGCAGACGATAGAAAACCTCATCCGTTCCCGGGAGGCCCTGCTGCGTGATGTGGGGCATGAACTGCGTACCCCTATTGCACGGGGTCTTTTTGCACTGGAGAAGATTCCCGCTTCGCCGGCGCACGAGACCCTTCACCGCTCCTTAAAAGAGCTCGATCAGCTGACCCGCGAGCTTCTGGAGATTGAAAAACTCCGCGTCACCGACACGCTTTCTCGTGAGGCGACAAGCGTTGAAACCGTCGTTCTCGAAGCGCTCTCAAAACTGTCACTCCCGGATGAAAGCGCCATACATGTAACCATTGCCGAAAACTTTACCTTTTCGGCCAATGTCCAGTATCTCGCGCTGGCATTGAAAAATCTGCTTGAGAATGCCCTCAAATACAGCGATCGGCTTCCCGTTTTTCTTGATGTCAAAAACCGGACCATTACGGTACGAAACCATGGCAGAGCGCTCGAAACCGAGGTTCAGGAGCTGCTGCGCCCGTTCAGCCGTCAGGAGCGTTCCCGAAACTCCGAAGGTTTCGGACTGGGGCTTGACATCATCCAGAAAATCGTTCAGAAGCATGGCTTTGCGCTGCATTACAGCTATCAAGAGGGCTATCACTGTTTCTCCATCGTCACCGGAAAAACAGCGCTTTAATAAAAATCGTACGTCCCGGCTTTGATGTTCTCTTTGAGTTCATCAAGCGCTTCTTGCATAATGGCTGCAAGCATCTGCGCCGCTGCATGGTCATCCACTTCGGGCACATCCCAGTCGGTAATTTTCATATTGGTTTTAAAAAGAAGTTCGAGCTCTTTTTTTATTTCGGCCTTGCGGCTCTGGAGCTCTTTATCAAGTGCGTTCATGCTACACCTCCCGTATGGAAAGATTGTAGCACAAAAGAGGTATTTGCAGCGTTACATGTAAGGCTTACATCAGCCCCCGCATCATCAGCTGCCAGTACATGGTTTTTAGCGCATAGAGGTCAAACGCCCACCACATCCAGCGTGCTTTCCCAACATCGAGCATTGGAAATGACGGTGCGGCACCCAGATAGTTGAACTCGGCCAGAATGATCTTGCCATACTCCGTTTTGAGCGGACATACGGTGTAGCCGTCGAACTTCTGAGAGAGCGATTTGCCTTCCATCTGCGCAATCAGGTTGCCAACGAGAATCGGTCCGTGGTGACGCGCACTTCCTCCGGTTTTACCCAGAGGAATCCCGCAGACGTCACCCATGCCGAAAACATTGGGATAGCGCAGATGCTGCAGCGTTTCGCGATCAACTTCGAGCCACCCTTTTGCCGAACCCTGCTGCCATGAAAGCGGCGAATTGACTACGGCATCGGGCGCGCTCATCGGCGGTACGATATGGATGAAATCGTATTCCATATCGACACGCTCGCTCTTTTTGATCATCTCGTACTCTTCGAGATCTTCATCGTATTCGCCCTGTTCTTCATACTTGTGTTCAAACGTCGCAATTTTTTTCTCGACATCGATGGCAACAAGATTGTGGGCGAATTTATTCGTGATGTTGCCATAGCGCGGCTGCACCTCTTCAACCAGCGTTTTGTTCACCGCATCGAGACCGAAGAGCTTGCCGCCATTCGTCGCAAAGGTGAACTCGGCACTCAGACCGTCGCGTTTGAGAAAATCGTCGCTGAGGTAGAGAATTTTCTGCGGTGCGCCGCCGCATTTGATGGGAGTCCCCGGCTGCGTGCAGATAACACGCGGCTTTCCGTTTTTCGCCGCTTCCTTGACGTTGTTAAACCACTCCCATGTGATGCTGCCACCATCAGCCGTACCTTTTTCCAGGTCGTTGAGATAGACGCTGGAAATTCCGTTTTTGCCAATGTCATTACGGCTTAGTCCTTCGATCCACTCATAATGGTACGCAAGACCCGTCGCTACGATGAGGTAATCATAACCGATCGTCTCGCCGGCACGGGTAATGACCTTGTTGTTGTCAGGGTCAAACGTCGCGACTTCGTCCTTGATCCACTTTACATCCGAAGGAATGAAATCGGCGTTGCGTTTTTTGATATCGTCAAACGTATATTCGCCTGCTGCCATAAAGACCTGGCCGGGCTGATACAGATGCACTTCATTGGGAGCAATGATCGTGATATCCGGGTTGGAGAGAGAGCGTCGCAGGCGCGCCATCGCCATGATTCCGGCAGCGCCCCCGCCGACGATGACAATCTTGCCTTTCGCATCGGAAGCCTGAACTTCCGGCGTCGTCGTGCCTGAGAGCAACAGTGTCGCCGCGACGGGAGAGAGCCCCATCACTTTCAGTGCATCACGTCGGCTCATGCCCGCTTCTATTGTTTTCATGACCGTTTTGATCTCACTCATATCTACTCCTTAGTAACGGTAGCGCAGGAATACGCGGAGTTCCTGAGCCGTATCAAGATTTTCTTTCGCCGGATCGTCCCAGTAGCAGGTCGTGTTGGCGCGGTAGTCGTAGTCAAGGTAGGTATAACGCAGCTGTGCCGTCAGATTTTTGCCTTCAATGGGAAGGTTCCAGTACGCTTCATAGGCGCTGCCGCGTGTCGCGATTTTTGAACCGATCACGGAGTCTTCCGCCCATGTCATCGGTGTCCAGTATTCGGTGCCGTAGTTGTACTCGAATCCGAGTTTGCCTTCATCCGTGATCATGTCGGGAACTATCAGACCCACCCAGTAGCTGTAGCCCGTTTTGCCCTCTTCGGAGCCCAGCATCTGAAAGCCCTCTTTGGGATCGGTCACACTCATTGCGGCACTGGCGAAGAAGATCGCCTCTTCAAGAAACTCGATATCTTCGTTAATTCCTTCACGCTGGTAGGAGAGTGCCGCCAGATGGGTTGTGCCCGATGCCATTTTTTTGGTCGTGGTGCCGTCATCGTTGATGCGCTCACCCTTGGAGTTCATAATCATGGAGTACTGCGCCATCAGCGTATCGGTACCGTTGGCATAGAGCGACATCGGCACGACAATAAAGTCAACCGATTTGTCATCGTCCTCGGTGTCATCAAGATACGGTGTCGGCATGCCGCGCTCTGCCGGATCATGGGCACGTCCGTAAACCACTTTCAGGTACGACCCAGGAAGAAAATAATGATCCAGCGTCAGCTGCATCATGGCACCGTCGACTTCCATATTTGTGATATGCGCCAGCGGTGAGCCGGGATCTTTGGTGCCTTCGCGATGGTTGGCCAAAAAGCCGTCAACCGCCGCCCGGCGCCCGACACTGATATTGACCGGCAGATCGCCCTGGAGCAGTTTGTAAACAAAGTAGGCCTGACGCAGGCGGATCGTCGTGTCGTTGGGACGGGAGTTCTGCTGCCAGAGTTTATCCTCGGCGGCATTGGTGTCGGCACCCCAGTTGTAATACGCCGCAATCTGACCGTTGAAAAAGAGGCGGTCATTCACTTTCGAACCCAGTCCGAGCCAGACACGGTTGGTCAGCAGCGAAGGGTTTGAATAGGTCTCTCCGGCTACATCCTTATAATTAAGGTTGTGATATGCGGAGCGAAAATCGAGGTCCCACTTGATATTGTCGTTGGCACTCTGGGCATTCACCCTAGAGAGCATTCCTGCCTGATACTTCTGCTCTTCTTTAAGCGCGGCCTGCGCTTTGGCCGCGTCATTTTGAGCCTGAGCCAGTTCGTCTATTTTTGTGTTGAGCACACGGATCTGCTCTTCAAGTGCTGTATCATCAGCCTTGACCTGAAGACAGTCCGCATTAATGAAACTACACAGCGTCAATGAAACCAGCGCTGAAACGGTCGTCTTTTTCATTCATTGTCCTTAAGCATATTTGGGTTGATCGGAAGATGATCAAAAAGGATGGATTACAGGGCGATGTGCCCTGCAGTGCTTAACATGAAGGGATATTGCCGCTGTCGCTTGCAAAATCATGTACGAAATCGTAGAAGTGACTCTCGAGTTTGTTGTATTTGTCGCTGTTGAAAAACTCTGCTCCGGCAGGGCAGATTTCAAGAAACTCTTTTTTCAGCGTGCCGCTTTGGTATGCTTTGTCCCACTCCGCCTGAGTGTGCTTGGCTGCAAAGACCGCTCCGGTAAAACCGCAAACCTCTTTGAGTTTTTTCTGATAAAGCTTTTTACCTTTGTCCGCATCCGCCATTGCAGATGTTGAAAGCAGTGCCGTACCGACCATTGCGGCAAGAAGAATTTTTTTCATCGGGTATTCCTTGATTTTTAAAATTATTTGAAAGCAATGGTATCGGCGTAAAAATTAAATTAATCTTGTATTATTATTATTATTAACCTAACGAATATATCACATATTTTTACGTGATATTTGACTATTTTATATCACGTTTTTTATAGTATTTTTACTGCCATAGCAGTTTTTGTGCCTAATTTGGCGCTCTTAATCGGATATAAGTCTTATTTTTTACGTCTTTCTATCACAATAAATATTTTATTTTTGCTCCAAAAAGTGCCTGAAAAAAGAAAAAAGAAAATAAGTAGCCACGTTACGGATTTACACAGTCGTGGCGATGCAACGGGTACATACGTCTCGTATATACGCGTTAAAGTTTCGGAGGTTTGACGTTCCTGAGGTAATACAGCACCGCTTTGATGATGTCGTCATCATCTTTGCTGTCGCTTTTAATGAGCTCTTTAGCGCCGTTTTGATACTCGATGGTGATGTTCTGTCCGTAGGAGCTGATGAGCCTGATCTTTTTCTGGAGGGCCAGAAGCTTGATGACCATCAGTTCAAAGAACTGCTTCGTCGGTGTATCGAGCTTGCCGAAACGGTCGATGGTTTCTTCCTCGACCTCATAGATTTCGGTCGGGTCTTCACACTGGCTGAGACGCCGGTAAAGTTCCAGACGCAGTCTGTCGGTCGTGATGATCTCATCAGAAAGGTACGCCGAGATCGCAAGCTTGATGTCCACCTTCATTTTAACCGTTTCGCGGGTATTGCTCAGCTCCTTGATGGCGTCTTCAAGCATCTTCAGATACAGCGAGTAACCGATGTTCTTGATATGTCCGCTCTGAGCATCGCCTACAAGATTCCCGCCGCCGCGGATCTCAAGGTCATGATAGGCCAGTACCGAACCGCTTCCGAGGAAACTGTTGCTCTCCAGCGCCACCAGCCGCTTTTTGGCCTCATCCGTCAGGGTTTCGCGGTCTTCGACAATGAAATAGGCGAACCCTTCCTGATTGCCGCGCCCTACCCGTCCGCGGAGCTGATGCAGATCGGCGATGCCGAAGCGGTCGGCCCCGTCGATGACCATCGTATTGACGCGCGGCATGTGGATGCCCGATTCGATGATGGAGGTGGCGAGCATCAGATCATACTCTCCGGCTTCAAATTTGAGCAGCTCCTCTTCGGTCTCGGTCGCGCTGACTTTGGAGTGCAGCATCAAAATTCGCAGATTGGGCAGAATTTTTTTGAGTTCGCCCGCCTTGATGGGCATATGGTCAATGGAGTTATGCACATAAAAAACCTGCCCGCCGCGACGCAGTTCGCGCAGGATGACCTCTTTGACAAGCTTTTCGTCATACGCCTTGACAAAGGTGCGCACGCCCTGACGTTCGCTTGGAGGGGTCAAAAGCTGGCTCATGGTCTTGATGGAGCTGAGCGCCTGATTGAGGCTTCTTGGAATCGGCGTGGCCGACATGGAAAGCAGGTGCACTTTCTCATAAAGCTGCTTGAGCTTCTCTTTTTGTTTGACACCGAACTTGTGCTCTTCGTCAATGATGACAAGTCCGAGTTTTTGAAATTTTGTCCCGAACAGCGCGTGCGTCCCCACGACGATCTGCACGTCACCGGATGAGAGTGCGGAGAGCACCGCCTTTTTGTATTTCGGTGTCACGAAACGGTCAAGTTTGGCAATGCCGATGCCGCTGTCGGCAAAGCGCTGCTCGATGGAGTGAAAATGCTGGCTTGAGAGGAGCGTGGTCGGTACGATCAAGGCGGCCTGATATCCCGCGCGAACGGTGGCGAAAATGGCGTTCATCGCCACTTCGGTTTTGCCGAATCCCACATCGCCGCTGAGCAGCCTGTCCATGATATGTCCCGAGCCCAGATCGGTGACAATGTCGTTGATGGCCTCGCTCTGATCGGGCGTGTATTCGAAGCCCGCGAGTTTCTGAAACGCTTCAAGATCACGGCGGTTGGTCTCGATGACGGGTGCCTGAATCAGCGCACGCGCCGCAGCGGTGTTGATGATTTCACCCGCGATCTCGAAGAGGCGTTTTCTGACGCTCTCCTTGAGCTTGGTAAAGCCGCCCTTGCCCAGACGGTCCAGTGCCGGAACACCGCCGCTGGCGAGATAGCGGTCTATGCTGTCAAGGTTCTCCACCGGCAGCAGCACCTTGTCGTCACCCTGATAGCGGATTTTGACAAAATCCTTCACGCCGCCGAGAATTTGCGCCTGTTCAATCGTTTCGAAGATCCCCACGCCGTACTCTTCATGGACGACATAATCGCCCGGTTTGAGGTCATCGAGAATAATGGAAGTCTTGCGGCGGCGCTTTTTCTTGACCGGTTTATTGAGCGAAATGATCACCTCATCGTCGCTGATGAGGCTGAGAATAATGCCCGAATGCTTTACATGTAAAGCCGAAGTATCATAAACACCCGCGCCCTTGATCTGCGCGTCGCTTGAGGCAATGAGGGTAATTTTTTTCTTTTCATGCACCTTGAGCAGTGTGGGCACATCGGTGACGGCAAGCTCTTTGTAGCGTTCACTCTCGGGTATTACATGTAAGCCCTCAAACAGACTGCGATCCACCTGCGGGCTATTGAGAATGAAGGCTTCATCAATCAGCGCTTCCATCGGCTTGATACTCGCAGCACTGCGCCCCTGCAAAAACGCCACGGCCATATCGCCCAGATACCAGTACCCCAAAGAGGCGATATCCTTGACGAAACTGTCGCTCCTGCTCGATTCCACCTGCGCCATCACGGCATCATACTGCTGCGCATCGAGCGCGTAAAAAGCGGGCGTCACGCTAATGGCATCGACCTCCTCGCCGCTGGTGCGCTGGGTCTCGGTTTCGAACGCCTTGATTTCCTCGATCTCCTCATCAAATAGCGAAATCCGCCACGGATGCGGTTGCGAAGGAACGAAAATATCCAGAATGTCGCCACGGAAAGAGATCTCCCCTTCCACCTGTACGATATCGACGAAGGTGTAACCCCAGTGCAGCATCTGATCTTTGAAGGCTCCGAGTTTGATCGTCGCACCGAATTCGAGCAGCTGCGCCTGAAGGATTTCGGGTTTGGGGAAAGGAAACAGCAGGGTTTTATACGGAGCGATGACAAGTGCCGCTCCTCCCGATGCCTCATAGCGGCGCAAGGCATCGAAAAGCTGGTGCAGCTCTTCGACATAGGAGCGCAGATCGTCAAGATAGGCCGCCCGAAAATCGGGAAGCACTATGCTGTCGCGCTCAAAGAATGCTGCGACATCCCGAAGTGCACCAGCCTCTTTGGCATCCTCGCAGATCACGATGTCATGCGTCTTTTTCTTACGCGTAAGATAGTCGTAAAAACGGCTCTGAATCACAGGCACTCCCGTTTTTTGGCGCCATTGTAACGCACTGAGGCTTAGCAGGGCAATGAAACTGCGCTATAATCGTGTTTTAACCGAAGTATCTTATCCGGGAGTTTCTCCAATGCGTCATCAAGATCCTACCAGAATCCGGGCCTGCAGTCTGGCTAAAAAATTCGACCATACCGCACTCTATGAAATGCTTGCGGAGCGTTCCAAGGCGACGATGATCAAGGATGCCATCATTATCGAGCAGGAAAATTCCTGCGCTTTTGTCTTTGACTACGGTGCCGTCGTTTTCTGGGGCATGCGTTATGATGACGAGCAGCGTCTGATCGATGTGATTCTGAGTGCCGCTACGGCACCGCTGGAGTCCATGATCGAAGATGAGCTCCAGCTGCGCATTGAAACGGAATCACTCTCCATCCAGATCAAAAATGACCAGATCATGCTGCCTTCCATTAATGATCTCGAGCGTCTCGCCCTCTCCCATGCCCTCGCGCAGTCCGTGAAGCTTGAAGAGTTTGAAAGTTCGGTGCAGCGCATTATTGAAACCACCCGCTATATTCCCGAAGCACTGGCAAAAAACGGCACGGTCCCCCTGCGCAAAAAAGAGCTCTCCAAAGAGCGCGGCAAACTCTTTTTGACCAAGGCCAATGTTCACCTCCAGCACGGCCTGCTCGATACGCCCGAATTTTTCTGGGAATATCCCGAACTGGAGAGTTATTACCTTGCGCTCGTGCGCTACCTCGAAGTACGTCAGCGCATAGAAGCGCTCAATCAGAAACTTGAAGTGATTCAGGAGCTGCTTGACATGCTCGCCGATGAGCAGAAACATCTGCATTCAAATATGCTGGAGTGGATTATTATCATTCTTATTGCGGTCGAGATCGGGCTCTTCTTTGTACACTGAAAATTAATTCCGAACAACAATATGATCAAACGCATCGGTTTCAGTGCGTATTACTACCACCAACCAGTGCCCCATGCTGCGATTGAGGCACTTTTTCACGCGCCACTGTCGCAATAAGCGATTTCCACGGAACGCCCTTCTCTTTTTCGAACAGCGCATCATAGTGCTGCAGGTCCCATTTAATGAACCTGTCGGGATTAAGGGTGTGTTGCAGAAAACGGATTTCATAATGCAAATGCGGTCCGCTTGAAAGTCCGCTGTTCCCGCTGTAGCCGATCAGGGTCCCTTTCGTAATAAAGTCACCCGCTAAAACCGTCGTCGTGTCTAAATGGCCAAAAAAGGTGCGAAAGCCATAGTTATGATCCACGATGACCATCGTACCGTATCCGCTCGCTTTGTGAAAACCCGCATACTCGACCACCCCCTCAGCAGTGGCATACACCGGGGTATGCATCGCCGCTTTAAGATCAACACCCCGGTGAAACTCCGGTTTTTTGAGTTTCGGATGCATCCGGCTTCCGTATTTGCTGGTAATACCCTCATAAATGACCGGAGAGCCGTTGGGAATACTGCTGAGCAGCCGTGCCATCACCTCCGAAGTCAGTTCCGCCTTTTCGATGCGTGTTTCGATGGATGCGTCAGCCGTAGCCGCGAGACCGATACGCTCTTCGATCTGCATCATACGCTGATGTGCGAGCCCAAGTGCCTCTTCCTTGTCGAAAAGATCCTGCTGGGCCTGAAGCATCGTAGCGTAAAGCATGTCATGAGAATGCTTGATTTTGGAATATTGATTTCGGGAAAAAGCTTCCTCTTCCCGACTCTCTTCCAGAGCGTCACTGAGATAAAGCACTGCGAAAAGCCCGAGACAGAGTACGGCAAACAGGGAGAGCAGTGCCATGTAGAGCTTTCGTTTCAGATCGCCTTCGAGGGAAAATTCGTGAAGCGTTTCCAAATCTGTACGCTTCTCAGGCGCCATGACGCTCCAAGAAAGCCTCCGCAACACTGAAAGACCCGAATACCAGATACGTTTCATCAAAGCGGCATGCTTCAAAATCGCAATAAGGAATTTCCAGATCTTCCAGAACCCGATGCAGACGCTCCGTTTCGGCGATGCGCACGGATGCCACGGTGATCAGTTCTACCCGTTTGATGACGGGACGCAGTGTTTTGAGGATGGTGTGATAGTCCTTGTCACCGTAACTGTTATAGACCAGTACCACCTGAGTCTTGCCGTAATGATCCGCAATCGCCTGAGCGGCGAGGACGTTATGACCGACATCGAGCGTAATATTCGGAGCAATGGGAGAAAGCCGTCCAAAGAGCCGCGCCCCTGCAAACGAGGCCGCATCATACGTTACATGTAAACACTTCAGTGCCGCCATGGCGCTGAGCAGATTGCGCTGCAGATAGATCGGCAGTGCATCTCGCTGCGCCACCTGCGAGGCAATGGCAAAATCGCGGGCATCAAGCATGGCACCGCTGTTGCAGATGGAGGCAGCGCGTTCGCGGGCGATCTCGTAGGCCAGATCTTCCACCTCTTCGTAGGGCTGTTCCGAGAGTAGTACTTTATCGCCCATGGAACGCAGTTTTGTTGCCGCAATCTCCATAATGGTGTTACCCAGAAAACTCTGGTGGTCCAGATCGATCGGTGTAAAAACGGAAAGCACTTTTTCAAACACGTTCGTCGCATCGAATTCGCCGCCCAGCCCCGCTTCGAGCACCACATACTCGCATCCCTCAAAACAGCGCATGGCCAGCAGCGTGGTGTATTCGAAATAGCTCAGCGCGGCGGCATCTTCGGCATTGAGCCGTTCCTGAAGCCACCGATGTGCCGCTTCAAGCTGCGCATCGGAGATCGCTTCGCCCGTACGCCAGATCCGTTCATTGAAACGCCGGATATGTGGTGACGTGTAATGGCCGGTCTCATACCCCTTTACATGTAAGGCATGGGCGATGTAGCGTCCGGTCGATCCCTTGCCGTTGGTTCCGACCATATGAATGATTTTCGGCAAGGTAAAATGCGTCGCTATCGTGCCGTAGACCCGCGGCATGCGGGTGACATCGATTTCAGTGTAATAGAGGGGCTTTTGGTTCAGATACTCAGAAAGCGTCATAGGTTATGCTTGCGGTTCGACACGGTTGCGTCCGTTGTGCTTCGCACTATAGAGCTGCTCGTCGGCAGAGTTGACAACCGCTTTGAGCGAGGTGTGGGTACTGCGCTGTGCGACCCCGCCACTCACCGTCACTTCAATGCGTTCGCCACGGAACATGAAACGGGTTCTGGCTACCGTTTCGCGTACCTTGTTGGCAAAAATAATCGCACCGCCGAGGTCCGTATCACTCAGAAGCGCGACAAACTCTTCGCCTCCGAAACGCCCGATAATGTCAACGTTGCGGCACTCCTTTTTCAAAATCTTTCCAAAACCCGAAAGCACCGCATCACCGGCTTCATGACCGAAGGTGTCATTCACGTTTTTAAAGTTGTCAAGATCGAAAAAGACAATGGAGTAGTTGCGTCCGTAGCGGGTATATTCCCCCTCTTTGATGCCCATATACTCATCCAGTGCACGCTTGTTAAAGAGTTTGGTCAGGAAGTCTTCGCGCGAAGCTTGCTGTGCCTTTTGAAGCTGCGCTTCGAGATGCGCCACCTTGGCACTGAGCTTGCCCACCTTGTTGTTGTGCAGCTTCAAATCATGACTGAGCGATTCGGTACGCTCTTCGAGTGCCAAAGCGATGGTGAAAAGCTTCTTATGTGCCGTTTTAAAATCGGCCTCTTTATCGTTTTCGAGTTTCTGAAGATCGCGTTTGATATCCTGTATCTCTCCGGTAGAGGCATCGCTGCGCTCGATCAAATCGATGAGCTGCATGGAGAGTTTGTCCAGAATCGTATCGAGTGCGACAACCATTTCCCTGACGCTCGATTTATCAAGCGCAATGCGCAGCTTGATAATCTCCTTGATATCCTGCTCGATACTGGGCATTTTCAGCAGTTTCGGATCGTTGCGAAGGCTCTGGCTCAGGTCAGCAATGCGGTCGTTGACACTTGAGGCGATGGAGGGAACGAACGAGGCAATCAGCAGTGTTGCGACCCGTTCAAGCTCCGATTTGCCGACATCGCCCGTTTTACCGCTGCCGATTTCAAGCAGGTCGATGGTTTTTTTCAGATCGCTGGAGTAAACCTTCCCCATTTTGGCCAGTTTGTACAAGAAGGTGTCATCATAAACCGTCAGAAAGTTGATCCACGCCTGACGCACCTGATCGAGTTCTGCCGCGCTGCCGCCGCGATCGATCAGCGCAATGCTTTTTCGGGCCAGTTCGCTCGCTTCGGCATTATGCAGGACATCAACGGACTGCAGCACCCGTTTGGAAAGCGCACGCAGCGCCTCAAGAATCTCGGTACACTGCGTCGGCTGCATCCGGTTGAGTTTGGAGATCAGAAAACGGACCAGCTCCTGTGTCGTTTTAACGCGGTACTGCTTGATCTCCTGCTGGAAATTCTTGTCCATCAGATTGAGGTAGCGATCGACCTGAGAGCAGTCTTCGACAACAATGCCCGCTTTTTTCGCTTCCAGACAGAAAATTTCCGCGTAGGCATCGGGCGTGAGCAGTTTGCCTTCATTGCGAATCCGCTCTACGGCATTTTTAATAATCTGATGCACCGTCATGAAATCTCCTTAATGGGTCATCGCACCCTGGGACGCTACCTGAGCAATAAAGCTGTCCAGCGCTTTTTTGGCACTTTGCGAAATCGCCTCAAAACGCGCCTGGTCTGAAATAATGGCATTGGGCTCGATGGCAAAGTCATACACCCCTTTGACGATGTAGGTCTGGGCTTCATCACCGTGAAGCCGAAGAATCTGCAACGTAATATGGGTGCGGTAGGTGACGATATAACCTTCCTGATTATACTGTAACGGAGAGAATTTTATGGAAGTAATGGCGATTTTCAGATGGGTATCGGAGTAGGCGCGATCCACCAGCGAAGCGCGAAAACGCTCCACGACCGCGCGGTTGAGCGCATCTTTAATCAAAACGGTGTTTTCAGGGTCCTGCATCGAGATAAGCACCTGCGTACTTACCTTCTCTCCGACAACGCTGCGGGCGTACTGGGAGCTCGGGCGGTATCCGCATCCTGCAAGTAGCACCATCAGAAGCAGCGGCAGGAGCAGACGCATCAGCTTTAGCCCTTAATAACGATATTGACGAGTTTTTTGGGAACCACGATCTCTTTAACGATGGTCGCGCCCTCAAGCCATTTGGCCGCTGCAACTTTTGCCGCAGCAAGGATCGCGGCGTTATCATCACCCGCACCCACTTCGATCTCCGTACGGTTTTTACCGTTGATGGAGACACCCATTTTGATGCTCTCAACCACAAAGACCTCTTCGCACAAGGCGACCGGGGCAAGATTCTTACATGTAAAGAGGCGCTCGCTCAGTTCCCATGCCAGATGCGGTATGATCGGCTCCATGATATGCAGCAGCACCCAGTACCCTTCCGTCCAGACATCGGGGTTTTTCTGCTCGGCGAGCGCATTCATCGCCTCCATGACTCCGGCGATCATGGTGTTGAAGGTGTAGCGTTCCGTATAGACTTCATGCGCGCGTTTGAGCGCTTCATAGACTTTTCGGCGCGCCGTTTTCTCCTCTTTGGAGAGCGCCGCATGATCGATGCGGGGCATTGCGTCGCAGGCCGTGACGTTGTCGGCGCGGTCGGCAAAACGCTTCAGGAAGCGGTATGCCCCTTCCACGGCGCTGTCGTTCCACTCAAGCTCCTGCGTCGGCGGTGCGGCAAAGAGAATGAACAGACGCGCCGTGTCGGCGCCGTACTTCTCGATAAGCGCATCCGGATCGACCGTATTGCCCTTGGACTTGCTCATCTTCGCACCGTCTTTGAGCACCATCCCCTGCGTGAGCAGACGCTCGAACGGTTCATCCATACTCACATACCCGAGATCACGCAGTACCTTGGTGAAAAAACGCGCATAGAGCAGGTGCAAGATGGCATGTTCGATACCGCCGATGTAGTGATCGACGTTCATCCAGTAATCGAGCTCTTTCGTGTCAAACCCTTTTTCCTGCTGCGTTTCAAGCGACGCCGTGTAGCGCAGGAAATACCATGACGACTGCACGAACGTATCCATCGTATCGCTCTCGCGCAGGGCGGGTTTGCCGCATTTGGGGCAGCTGCAGTGCTTCCACGTCGGATGGTGATCCAGCGGATTGCCTTCGCCGGTGATGGTGATATCATCGGGAAGTGCGACCGGAAGGTTCTCTTTCTTCTCGGGAACGATACCGCAGCTTTCACAATGCACAAACGGCATCGGCGCGCCCCAGTAACGCTGACGCGAAACGCCCCAGTCCTTGAGGCGGAAGTTGATCACCTTTTTGCCAATCCCCTGCTCCTCGAAATGCGCAATCACAGCCCCTTTAGCATCGTCACTGCGCATACCGTCGAAACGTTCCGAATTGAAGAGTGCTCCCACGTCCGTAAACGCGGCATCTTTCGGGGCGTCGCCTTCGAAAGGTCTGATAACCGGAACAATCTCCAGCCCGTACTTGGTCGCAAATTCATAGTCGCGCTCATCATGGGCGGGCACCGCCATAACCGCACCGCTGCCGTAATCCATCAAAACGAAGTTGGCAACCCAGACCGGAACGCTTTTTCCGGTAAGCGGATGCGTTACATGTAAGCCCAGCGCCACCCCGGCTTTCTCTTTCTGACGATCGATCGCATTGGCGTTTTTCATCGCCGTAATCGCAGAAACCGTCGCCTCATCGAGCAGACCGTTTGCAATCATATAACCCACAATCGGATGCTCCGGAGCCAGCGCCGTGTAGGTGACACCGTAGATGGTATCGGGGCGCGTCGTAAAGACGCTGTAGGCATCAAACGCGCCAGAGAGCTTTTCTTGTGACGCCGCATCAAGCCGAAGGTCGAACTCCAGACCGCTCGATTTTCCGATCCAGTTCTCCTGCATGGTGAGCACCTGTTTTGGCCACCCGTTTTCAAGCTTTTTGAGATCTTCAAGGAGTTCATCGGCATAGGCCGAAATTTTCAGGTAGTACTGATACATCTCTTTTTGCACCACTTCGGTGTCGCAGCGCCAGCAGTGTCCGTCGATAACCTGCTCGTTGGCCAGAACGGTCTGATCGTGCGGACACCAGTTGAGGTGGCCCTTCTTGCGATAAAGCAGTCCCTTTTCAAACATGTCGATGATAAAGCCCTGCTCGAACTTCGTATAGATCGAATCTGACGTGGCAAATTCGCGCTCTTTGGAAAATGAAAGCCCCAGAGTCGAAAGTTCGTGACGCATGTAATCGATGTTGTCATAAGTCCAGCTTTTCGGGTGCGCGCCGTTTTTGATGGCGGCGTTTTCCGCAGGCATACCGAAACTGTCCCAGCCGATGGGATGAAGCACATTAAAGCCCTGCTGACGGTAGTAGCGCGCGAAAGCGTCGCCGATGCTGTAGTTGCGCACGTGCCCCATATGCAGCCGGCCGCTGGGAAACGGGAACATACTCAGAATATATTTTTTGGGAAGTGCATGATCATCGGAGGGTTCGAAACTGCGATGTTCACTCCAGTGATACTGCCATTTTTTCTCAATGTCGGATGGATGGTACTCCACGTCAAACTCCTAAAGTAATTACATGTAAAGGCATGAGGACCATGCGGATTGGCGTTATGGGGCCAGCGCCCCTAAAAATCAATACTCTTCGCGAACGCGGGCGCTTTCAATAAAGACCAGAACGATCGAAAAGAGATTGGCGATGAGCGCGCCGATGGCGAGTGCCACGGCCCAGGTCATATTTCCGGCGATTTCAAGGTAGATAAACGCCGGGATCAGATGCAGGTCGGCTACCAGCGAACTGGCAAAAAGCTCGGCTGAGAGCAGGTTGCGTACGCCGATTTTCAAAATGGTCGAAACCAGATTGAGACTGGCCGCTACAAAAAGTGCAATGGCACTGTGTTCATACAAAAAGCCTGCCGTCGATGTCAGCGACATCAACGTGAAGAAGACATAAATGACTTTACCCCAATCCATAACTCACTCCTGTTTCAAAGTCGGGAACTTATACCGTTCCCTGTTCAAACTGCGCACGCATGCGCTCTTTTTCCGCCTCGGCCCGCGCTTTTTCCGCCAGTTTGGCACGATATCCCTTGATATCGAAACCAAAGAACATCAAAATCGGAGACGCCACGAAGATCGAACTGTAGGTTCCCACGATAATACCTACCAAAAGGGTAAATGCAAACGCATTGATAATCTCTCCGCCAAAAAGGTAGAGGGTCAGTACCACGAAGAACGTAGTCAGTGAAGTGAGTGTCGTACGTGAGAGCGTACGGGTAACCGACTCGTTGATCACCTCTCCGAGAATCGTAGTCTTGGACTGGGTGATCCCTTCGCGGATCCGGTCGAAAACAATGATGGTGTCATTGAGCGAATATCCCAAAATGGTCAGCAATGCCGCAAGCACGTCAAGATTGACGGGAATCTGAAACAGTGCCAGCGCGCCAATGGCGATGGAAATGTCATGCACCAGCGCCACGATAGAAGCGACACCGAAGCGCCATTCAAATCGAAACGCCACATAGATCAAGATCCCCAATGTTGCCAGAAGCAGCGCCATCATCCCTTTCTCGCGCAGTTCGCCGCCCACTTTGGGTCCTACCATGTCAACACGGCGGATCTCATAGTTTCCGGTGCCCTTAAGCGCACTCATCGTCTCATCACCGACATCGCTTTCAACATTCTGAGAACTGCTTTTAAGACGGATGATCACCTCTTCAGGCGAGCCGAACTCCGTAATGACCGCATCTTCAAAAAGAGCGTTGCCAGAGAGCTGTGAACGCATCGCATCAATTGGTGCCGGAGCGTCATACTTGACCTGCACGATGGTTCCGCCCGCGAAGTCAACACCGTAGTTGAGTCCGTTGGTAAAGAGCATCGCATACGACCCCAGCACCATCAGAATGGAAAAAATGATGGCAATTTTTGACTTGCCCATAAAATCGATGGTAGCAGTCTGTTTGAAAAATTCCATTTACGCCCCCTTGCTTACGCCAAACCAGAAGGCGAGATTTTTGCTTTTCTGGATTTTGCTCTCCAGAGACTCATAAATACCGTGCGTACCGAGAATGGCCGTCAGCATGGATGCCAGAATCCCGATACTGATCGTAATCGCAAATCCCTTGACCGCACCGCTGCCGTAGGCGTAGAGCACGATAGCCGCGATCAGTGTCGTGATATTCGCATCGAGAATCGCGCGCATGGCGTTGGAGTACCCCTCCTCAATCGCTTTGTGGATGGAGACACCTTCATAAAGCAGTTCGCGGATACGTTCGGAAATAATGACATTGGCGTCAACCGCCATACCGACCGTAAGGACGATCCCCGCCATACCCGGAAGTGTGAGCGTTGCACCAAAAAGCGCCATCACTGCAAGGATGATAAAGAGGTTCGCCACCAGTGCGATGTTGGCGATAACGCCGGCATTGCGGTAATAGACGATCATGAATGCCATGACCAGAACGAATCCGCCCACCAGCGCTACAAGGCTGGCACGGATGCTGTCGGCTCCCAGACTCGGACCGACCGAGCGTTTTTCCATCAGGTAGATGGGTGCGAGCAGTGCGCCCGAGCGCAGGGCGATGGCAAGGTCATTGGCGCTCGCTACGGTGTAGTTGCCGCTGATCTGCCCGGCACCGCCGCCGATGCGTTCATTGATGACCGGATCGGACATCACCTTGCCATCCAGTACGATTGCCAGTCGCTTACCGACATTTTTCCCGGTGAAATCACCGAAAATCTGCGCCCCTTCGGAATTGAGGCGAAAGTTGATAATAGGCTGGTTGTTCTGGTTGAAGCCGACCGATGCATTGGTCAGCATGGAACCGTCAAGAATCGGAATTTCGCGTACCAGATGCTTGACACCCGGCTTTTCCGCATCATCCACGATGATATCGCCGTACTGCGCCGCTTCGGCGGTACTCATCTGATACACGCGCATGGCGCGCTCTTCATCGACCGCCATCAGTTCAAGCTTGGCAGCGCGTGAAATCAGCTCGCGCGCCCGCTGTTCCTCTTCGGCGGTTTTGATACCCGGCAGTTCGACGAGGATCTTCTCTTCGCCCTGACGCGCTACGGTTGGTTCGGCAAGACCGAACTGATCCAGACGGTTGCGGATGGTTTCAATGGCCTGATCGATGGCCTGATTTTTAATGACCTTGACGGCCTCTTCTCCGAAACCGAGGCGGTAACTCTCGCCGCTTTTTTCAAAACTGAGCCCCTCGATTTCATGCAGCATCGCTTCCATGGCCGGCGCATCGTCACTGTCAAGCAGAACGAAACGCACAGAGTCGCCATCGACACCAAGATCGTCAATCAACACCTCTTCACGCGTGGAAAAGTGCTTGACGCTTGAAGCAACCGTTTTGAGGCGCGATTTGAGCGCCTCTTCAGTTTTGACGCCGAGCAGCATGTGAAGACCGCCCTGAAGGTCAAGTCCGAGCGTGATCTTGGCGCCCTTGTCGAGCTGAAGCAGGGAAGGAGCGGAAAAGCCCAGACCAAAGAGAATGGCTAAAATAAAAATGACGAGACGAAAATTAAGCTTCATCCTCATACTTTCTGGCTACAGCCTGTTTGTCAAGTTTGGCGACGGTATCGTCGCTGATCTTTACGGAGAAGAATGCCTCTTCCACTTTTTTGATTTCCACAATCAAACCGCCGGTTGTAACGATCTTGTCACCGCGCTGAAGGTTGTTAAGCATCTCCTGATGACGCTTGGCCTGCTGTTGCTGCGGGCGGATGATGATGAAATACATGATGGCGATGAGAAAAATAAAAGGAAGAAGCTGAGCTAACATTTCCATGGGCATAAAATCCTTGAGAAAAAATTGGTGCATTATACTTGAATAAGCCTAAAAGCAGCTATAATGCGCCCCATGTTGCGTCTTGAAACCTCACGTCTTCCGCGCCTTGGCCTCCATGCACTGCTTCTCGCCGCCAGCTTCAGTTTTTTCCTCTACAGCGCCCATTTCGGCTTTACATGTAAGGTGTGCAACACCCTTTTTGGCCTGCTGGCGCTGGGGTGGTTTTTAAAAGCCGAACGCAGTGTCGTTTTAGGTGCGGGATTTTTCATAGGGCTCTTGTGGTTTTACTGGATCGGCTTCAGTTTCGAGTATTACAACGTCACCTACATGATTCCCCTTGTCTCTTTCGGTTTTGGAATTGTGTATCTGCTCTTTTTCGGCGTGCTCGCCCTGACGAATCGTATCTGGCTGCGCGCGCTGCTGCTCTTTGGTCTGAGCTTTGTCGAGCCCATGGATTTTAACTGGATGGTTCCCGAGCTGCTCTTTCTTGATAGCTACCTGGGCATGACGAAAATGGACTTGGGCATTACGCTTGCCGTACTGACTTTCGTGCTTACATGTAAACATCCGTGGCGCTACGGGGCGCTCCTGCTTTTACTCTTTGCAGCCGGGACTCCCCATCATTCCGACCCGGTGATGCCGCCGCTGAAAATCAAAACCGTTGCCACGGACCTGTCGCAGGAGCTCAAATGGAAATCGGCACTGGAGCCGCGTATCACGCAATCCAACCTCGATGCCATTGAGCACGCTATTGATGAAGGATACGAGCTCGTCATTCTTCCCGAATCGGCGTTTCCGCTCTTTTTGAATCTGCGCCCCGATCTTCTCGAAATTCTGCGGGAGAAGTCACATCGAATCGCCATTGTCACGGGTGCCCTGCTCTATGAGGCGGGAAATAATTACAACGTCACCTACCATTTTGAAGCGGGTCGGATGGATGTTGCCAAAAAGATGGTGCTTGTCCCTTTCGGCGAATACATTCCCCTGCCTGCATTCATGCGCGACTATGTGAACCGGACCTTTTTTGACGGAGCATCGGACTATCTCAGCGCCGACAGCCCTACGGACTTTATCATCGCAGGAACGCCCTTTCGCAATGCCGTCTGCTATGAGGCGACGTGCGACGAGCTCTATGCAGCTCAACCGCGCTATATGATCGCTACGAGCAACAATGCATGGTTCATGCCCTCCATCGAACCGACACTCCAGCATCTGCTGCTGCGTTTTTATGCCCGGAAGCACCATACCGTTATCTTCCATGCTGCCAATGCTGCCGGAACCGGAATCATTCGCCCCTAATCACACAAATCCGTACTATAATACTCGGCTTTATGCCGCTCTCATGTGAAAATAGTGTATTATGCCCTATCACATCATTAAGGTCATGTCATGAGGATTGCTGAAAACATCACAGAATTAATAGGAAATACGCCATTGGTTCGTCTTCACACGCCGTCAAAAGAGAGCGGTGCCACGATTTTGGGCAAATGCGAATTTATGAACCCGACCAGTTCCGTCAAAGACCGGATCGGTTTTAATATGATTCGCTCGGCGCTGCAAGAGGGCATCATCAACCAGCAGAGCACCATTATTGAGCCGACCAGCGGCAATACCGGTATTGCCCTGGCTTCGATCTGTGCGGCACTCAAGCTCAAACTGATTCTGACCATGCCCGAATCGATGAGTCTGGAACGGCGCAACCTGCTCAAGGCACTCGGAGCCGAGCTGGTACTCACCCCGGCGGCATCAGGTATGAAAGGAGCGATCGAACGTGCGGAAGAGTTGCAGCGGGAGCTTCCCAATTCTACCATCTTGCAACAGTTTAACAATCCCCATAATCCGGAAATCCACAGGGAAACGACGGCTAAAGAGATCCTGCGCGACACCGAAGGCAAACTCGATATTTTCGTAGCGGCAGTAGGCACGGGAGGGACATTGACAGGTACCGGATCGGCGCTGCGGGAGGCCCTGCCCGAGATTGCTCTCTATGCCGTAGAACCGCAAGACTCTCCGGTACTCTCCGGAGGCGTGCCGGGACCACACAAAATCCAGGGCATCGGCGCAGGTTTCATTCCGGGTGTTCTCGACACCGCACTCTATAACGAGGTCATCACCGTCAGCAACGATGATGCGATTGCCACCGCCAAAATGCTGGCACGCGAAGAGGGGCTTCTGGTGGGAATTTCCGCCGGTGCCAATGTCTTCGCCGCCATGCAGATAGCCGCGCGCGAAGAGAATCGCGGCAAGACCATCGTTACCATTTTGTGCGATACCGGTGAGCGCTACATCTCGACCGCCCTTTTTACTGACAACTGATGTTTCTGGAAACGATCAAAGCCGTTGATGGTGTCGTGCAGCATTTGCGTTACCATCAGCAGCGCGTCGATCGTACCCGCCTTACATGTAAGGATTTCCCCTCTTTTGAACTTGACGTTCTTGTGAACCCGCCGTCTCAGGGTATCTATCGCTGCCGTGTTCTTTACGGTTCCGATCTGCCGCAGGTCAGCTACCATCCCTATCTGCTGAGACTGCCGCGTTCTTTCAAGCTTGTCGCGTCCGACACCATCGATTATGCTTTCAAGTACTTCGACCGCCATGCACTCGAAGCGCTTGAGACACAAAAAGGAGAGGCCGATACCGTCCTCATTGTCAAAAAAGGCATGATCAGCGACACCCCGATAGCCAATGTCGCATTTTTGAAAAAAGGGCGCTGGTATACTCCGGACAGCCCGTTGCTTGAAGGTACGACCCGAAGCCGGCTCATTGAAGAAAATTTCTTACATGTAACACGGATTACCCCTGAAGATTTGCATCGCTACGATGGTATGGCGGTTATGAATGCCCTGACGGGCTTTGTCGAGATCCAAAATGGTATAATGGCGATTAAAAAATAAAGGGAAGTCATGCTGATCGATATTGTCAACAGCAGCAGTTACGGCGAGCTGATGCGCAGGCATATACAGGATCTGCTCATCTATCTGTTCGAGCAGGAGCAGAACTTCGGCATTCTCTGTAAAATCGAATATCTGAGTTTTGATCCGGAACTTCCCAAATCGATCAGCGGCGAATTTCGGCCGATGACGCTCTTTTTTCTGGCCGGATATACTTTTGAAAGTGCCCGGATCGAGCAGGAAAGTCTTATTTTCGAGGCGGGATTCGGCAGCGAGAACATTGGCAGTTTCGTTACCGTACCGCTGCTGAGCATCATGCAGATTATTATTGACGAAACACCCATTTTCGTCAATCTGGCCCAACCCCGTGTTCTGCGTCAAAGCGCCAATGCCAAAGATTCGAGTGAAGGCATCAAAAACTCCATGCAGGCCCTGCTTTCAAATCCCGAAAATAAGAAGTTTATGAAAAAGAAGTGACAAAGCGCTAAAGCTTTGTCAGATGCGGATCGTGGAGAGAAAGTTGACGACGTTATCGATGAATGCGTCGTGTTTGCGCTCTTTTGAATAGGCGATGTATAGCTTGCGGTGCAGGCGATAGTTTTTGATACGGGCTTCGAACATACGGCCGTCTTCGACTTCATCCGAAATAACATGGCGCGAAATGACCGATACGACGGGGCGTCCGGTTTTTGGTGAGCGCATGATCGACTCTTTAATCGCTGTCGGTGACGCGACGACACCAATAATGTTAAATGTAGAACAATCCACACCCAGCTCTTCAAAGACTTCGGCAGTCAGTTTACGCGTATGCGAGTTTTCATCACGGCAGATCCAGTCAAAATCGTAAAAGTCTTCAACACGGAGCTGTTTGGGCAGGGGCTGGTTCGAAAAAATCACCAGTTCGTCTTCAACCCATTCGCGATAGATGATACCGTCACGGAAAACGGGAGATTCGATCAGCGCGATATCAATCTTTTTATCTTCCAGATCATCGATAACGACGGAAGAGACATCCATACGCACATAGACTTCATTGTTAATCATCTCTTTGATCTTTCCGAGATATTTCGGAAGAATATAGTTACCGATGGCATAAGAGGCACCCATGACGAAGGTAAACTCTTTGTTAATGATTTTCAGCAGCTCTTTTTCACTGCTGATGATCGCCTTGTCAAGTCGCATGGCAATGCGGTGCAGGTCTTCACCCTCTTTTGTCAGTTTGATTCCGTTCTTTTTCCGTTCGACGATTTTTGTATCCAGATAGTCTTCAATAAACTTGATCTGCTGGGTTACCGCAGGTTGGGAAATTCCCAGTTTTGCGGAAGCTTTTGAGAAACTTTTCTCTTTCACCACCGTCAAAAAAGTATGCAGCTTTGCAAAATCTTTCAGCATAAACATTCCTATAAGTAGAAGTAATATTGAAATTATAACTCATCATTATATTTATTTCAAGTGGTAATTATATCGTATTCTGATTTTTACAAATACTGTTTCATTTTTACATCCTCCGCACCTTTATGTTATAATAGAAATAAGTTTACACATTGGCGGATAATGGAACAGATACTTAGCGCTCTCAACGAAGCACAGCGTGAAGCCGTACAACAGGTCGACGGACCGATACTGATTCTGGCAGGCGCAGGCAGCGGAAAAACAACGACAATTACATCACGGCTTGCCTATCTGATTGACGTCATCGGTATCCCGCCGTCGCAGACACTGACGCTGACCTTTACCAATAAAGCCGCCAAAGAGATGCGCGAACGTGCACTTTCCATGATCGCAGCCGCAAGCTATCCGCCGCTTTTGTGCACCTTTCATAAATTTGGGCTGCTCTTTTTGAAATTCCATATCCACCGTTTGGGACGTGCCAACAACTTCGTCGTCATCGACAGTGACGATAAAAAGCGCATCATAAAAAAAATCAATTCCGAACTGCCGCTTGCCCTTATTGCCAGTGAGATATCCCGCTACAAAAACTCACTGATGACTCCGCAGGAAGCCTACGCCCAGGCGGAACTCAAAAACTATAAACAGATTGCCAAAATTTATGAAGAGTATGAGGCCTACCTTCTGGAGAACAATCTTGTCGATTTTGACGATCTGCTCTCACTCACCTACAAACTGCTGGTTGATTATCCCGAACTGGCCGAGCAGACCAGTGAGAAGTACCGCTACATCATGATTGACGAGTATCAGGACACCAACGAGCTGCAGCTGCGGCTGCTGCAAAAGCTGTGTCAGACGCATAACAACATCTGCGTCGTCGGCGACGATGATCAGAGCATTTACGGATGGCGCGGTGCGCACATTCGCAACATTCTTGAGTTTGATCAGGATTTTCCGGGAGTCAGCACCGTCAAACTTGAGCACAACTACCGCTCGACCGAACAAATTCTTCAAGTCGCCAACGCACTCATAGAACACAATCGCGGACGCCATGGGAAAACCCTGATTGCAACAAAAGGTTCCGGAAAAGATGTCGTCACCCTCAGCAGTGAAGATGAAAACGAAGAAGCCCGAAAAATCGCGTCCCAGATCAAAGAGCTGATTGCCAAAGGGGTCTGCGCCAATGATATTGCGGTCCTTTATCGCATCAATGCCCTCTCCCGTTCGCTTGAGGAGGGGCTCAACCGGGCCGGCATCGCCTATAAACTTGTCGGAGGCCTCCGTTTTTATGACCGTGCGGAAGTCAAGGACCTCATCAGCTATCTGCGCGTCATTACCAATGTTCATGACAATTTTTCGCTCAAGCGCATTATCAACAAACCCAAACGGGGGCTCGGCAAGGCAACGATAGAAAAAATTGAGCTCTCCTCCATGACGCAGGAGGTCTCCATGTACGACTTCCTCAATACAATCAGCATGGCCGATCTTGAGGAGCTTGTCAAAAAGAAAAATGCCGCCACACTCAAAAGTTTTATTGAAGATCTCAAATCCCTTAAAGAGCTGGCTGAAAATGCCACCTACGAGTTCATCGATGCCCTGGAAGAGCAGTTCCATCTCAAAAGCATCTACGAAAACCTGCCGGATTCTTTCGAGCGCATTTCAAATATTGACGAATTTTATGGCCTCTTTCGTGACTTCATTATCCAAAATCCCGAAGCGACGCTGGATGAGTTTTTAAATGAACTAACCCTGCAGAGCGAGCAGGACGAAGTCGAGGGTGAAAGCATTTACATTATGAGCATTCATGCAGCCAAGGGTCTGGAATTCGCGCATCTTTTCACAATCGGTCTGGAAGAGGGTTTTCTGCCGCTCGTCGGAGACGGCAGCGATATCGAAGAGGAGCGGCGCCTCGGATATGTCGCTTTTACCCGAGCCAAAGAGAGCCTGACCCTCTCCCATGTCAACAGCCGTTATTACAAGGGGCGCCGTACCGAACTGCAAAAAAGCCGTTTTTTCAATGAAGCGGGACTGGCTGAAGGCTCGCTTCGGATCGAAAAGAATACCGCCTTCAAAAAAGGGGATCTGGTCCGTCACAAAATTTTCGGAGCCGGCCGGGTTGTAGGTGTCAGTAAAGCGGGCAGAGAGTTTAAACTCTCCATCAATTTCGGAGGATCGAAGCGCGATATCCTCGCTTCATTTGTAGAAAAGCTCTAGAGGGCCGCACGCACGCGCTGCGCCAACTGTTCGGGAAGCAGCTCCATGGAGGCTTCGACACTCGTAGTCGCGCCATGCTTGATAAAATGATCATCGTACTCAAAAGAGACGACCTGTACGTCAAGAATCCTCGCTGCAGAAAGAAACTCCAGCAATGCCGACGCGACCCCTCCCATTTTCGCCGAATCACTGAAAACAAACCAGCGTTTATGTTCCTGCGCCAAACGTAAAAGCAATTCAGTATCCAGCGGCTTGACAAATCGAAGATCCAGCAATGAGACGGATTCCTGCACCAAAGCCATTGTCTGCGCCGCGCGCCCGACGCCGTTGCCGTAGCCGATAAACAGGATATCGCTCTCCGGGGCTGATAGAAGCAGCTGCGCTTTACCATATTCAAAAGGAAGCGACTCCGGAAGTTCTGCCTCGATGAAGCTGCCGCGAGGATACCGAATGGCGCAGGGACGCTCAAATTTGTGCGCAAATCCGATTGCCTGATGCATGGAGTGCTCGTTCCGTGGGGCGCAGAGCGTCATGTTAGGAATGGTACGCAAAAAACTGATATCAAAGACGCCCTGATGCGTCTCTCCGTCTTCCCCGACGATTCCGGCCCTATCAAGCGTAAAGACTACCGGCAGATCCATCAGACAGACATCATGAATAACCTGATCATAGCCGCGCTGCAAAAAGGTCGAGTAGATTGTACAAAAAGGTTTGAAGCCCTCTTTTGCCAGAGCCGCCATCGATGTGACCGCATGCTGCTCCGCAATGGCAACGTCCCAGAAACGATCCGGAAAGCGTTCCATCAGGGCACTCAGTCCCGTACCGCTCGGCATGGCCGCCGTAACACCGACGACTTTCTCATCCTGTTCTGCTACATGTAACAGTGCTTCCGTATAAATCTGGGTAGCGCTTTTTGCAGTAGATTTTTTATTGGCGACACCGCTTTCAAGATCGAACGGACCGACGCCATGCCACTGTTCATGATGGCCTTCCGCGATTTTATACCCCTTGCCTTTAATGGTCTGGGCATGAATGATGACCGGTTTTTTCAAAGCCTTGGCCATCTCGAAGGTTTCAATCAGCAGCTTGATGTTATGCCCATCCACCGGACCGATGTATTCGATGCCAAGCTCTTCAAACAAAATTCCGGGTGTAATCAGCTTAAAGGACTCTTCGAAACGCTTGGCCATATAGTGGGCACTTTCACCAAGATGATCGACCAACTGTTCAACATTTCGGCGAATACGCTGATAAAAAGGGCTGGCCATGGCAGAGCTGAGAATCCGGCTCATGGCCCCAATAGGTTTGGCAATACTCATTTCGTTGTCATTGAGAATAATTACCATCGGGTACTTGCGATGCCCCAGCTCATTGAGTGCTTCATAGGCCATTCCCGCACTCATGGCACCGTCCCCGATCATCACGACCGGAACACGATGCTGCTGCTCGCCTTTGAGGGCTATCGCTTTGGCGGCACCGACACCGAGTGAAATCGATGTCGAGCTGTGCCCGGCAACAAAATAGTCCTGATCCGATTCAGACGGCTTGGTATATCCGCTGATCCCTTCAAACTGACGCAGGGTATCAAAAGTATCCCAGCGTCCGGTAAGCAGTTTGTGGGCATACGCCTGATGTGACACGTCAAAAATAAACGGATCATGATTTGCATCAAAGACCTTATGCATGGCAACAATCAGCTCGGTCGCGCCCAACGTCGAACTTAAATGTCCGCCGTTTTTACTGACAACCTCCAAAATCCGGTGACGAATCTCACCGCAGAGTTTCTCAAGCTGTGTCGTATTGTAATGTTTGATATCCATTGGTTCCTTATCCACCCAGCGCCGCTTTTTTGACGCGTTCGTAACGTTTCATAATTTCGGAATCGATATTGCCCGAATCACTGATGGCAATCACGCCGCCGGGGCTGATAGCACTGTCAGAAAGAATGTCGACATACTCGAGTTTTCCGACCTGTTCGGAGACTGCCCCGTGGTCAGCCGGATTGACTTTTAACGTCACCTTGGCGCTGGTTTGCAGATCACTGATAAGTTTCGAAGCCAGTTTCGCTGCAATGGAACCCGAGCGTTCGGTAATCTCCATTGCAACCACTTCCCTTGCAATGTCAACCGCCGCATGCAGCAGTTCATTTTCAATGCGGCCCAGCGCTTCGTGAAACTCGGAAGCACTCTTCTCAAGCTGCTGTACCGATTTGGCAAACTGCGCAACACGGTTTTTGGCATCGGTTTCCTGCTCTTTTTCAAAGATGCCGCGCGCATCACTCTGTCCCTGATCATAAGCCGCTTTTTTTGCGGCCTCGAGTTCGGTTTTAAAATTTTCTTCTTGTTCTTCGAGTTTCATCTGCAATTTGATGAAATTGGATGACATTTCATCCGTTTTTTTCAAAAGTGACTCAACCAGGGCATCTTTGGATGCAGATGAGATGGCATGAGATTCTACCGCTTTTTGTAGCGGTTGCGAAGGTTCAGGCTCAGTTCGTGCTTCCTGAGCCGGCGGTGTATCGTCACCTGACGCATCCGAGCCACCCATCGAAAAAACTTTGAACTTGTATTTGTTGATAATATGGCCCTGTGTCTCGTTCTTGGTAATGATGACGCGCATCGTTATTCAACCATTTCGTCGGTCTCGCCAATCTGCAAGACACCCTGTTCCGCCAGCTGCTGGACCGCCTCGACGATTCTGCGCTGTGCGCCTTCGACCTCTTTGACTTTGACGGCACCCATGAATTGCATCTCTTCGATGAAGGCGTCTTTCGCACGCTCGGACATGTTAGCAAAGAATTTCTCACGCAACTCTTCGGGGGCGCTTTTAAGTGCCAGCATTAAGTCTTGTTTGTCAGCCACTTTGAGAATCTCCCGGACACCGTTGTTATCCATGTCGGTGATATCTTCAAACGTAAACATCATCTCTTTAATGGAGAGGGCAAGGCTCTCATCCACCTGCTCGATTTGCGAGAGTGTCCCCTTGGATGCCTTGGCACCCAGACGGTTAAAGATATCGGCCACGGCACGCGGTCCGCCCACCTCGACTTTGTAGCTGGCAAGCGATTCGAGTTTGGATTCGAGTACCGCGCTCACGCGCTTAATGATCGAAGGTGAAATATCTCCGAGTTTCGCCATTCTCATGGCAATTTCCGCACGCATGTCATCGGAAAAATACCCAATGGTTTCAGCGGCTGCCGTAGCATCCATATGTGCCAGAATCAGTGCAATGGTCTGCGGATGCTCATTAACGATAAAATCAGCCAGTTGTTGCGGCTTGATTTTGGAAAGATAGGAAAAGTTCTGGGTATTGGCCATCGTTTTGGACAGACGGTCAAGTACTTTTTTAGCCTCTTCCGGTCCCAGTGCTTTATACAAAATCTCGCGGGCATACTCCAGCCCCCCGGAGCTGAGATACTGATTGGATTGGATAATGGCGTAAAACTCTTCAAGTACCGATAATGCTATGGCACGCTCAACTGAACGGTTATTGGCTATATGCTTGGAGATTTCCGTAATCG
This sequence comes from Sulfurimonadaceae bacterium, assembly GCA_050305515.1. Classification (GTDB taxonomy): domain Bacteria; phylum Campylobacterota; class Campylobacteria; order Campylobacterales; family Sulfurimonadaceae; genus JAFGUB01. The sequence continues at coordinate 21,211 of JBNLFL010000025.1, read as the reverse complement.
CTTCGACGCTGAGATTGGAGAAAATGGTCGCTGTATTGTCCTCACCCATCTGAAGCAGGAAGACGGCAATCTTCTCCGGCATTGTCATCTCATCAAAATGGGCCTGCTGTGTCTGTGAAAGTTTCATTCCTAGTCCCTGCTTCCTCTGGTTTCAAGCACGCTGCCCTCTTCATCGATCAGAGCCTGAAGAAGCGATGCGATCTCATCCGGTCGGTCTTCAACAATAGCACGCATTTTCTCAAGCAATACATCATGTTTGAGCTCGTCCTCACTGAATCCTTCACCCATACCGAGCTGATCTTCAACTTTTTTGCGCATCAGCTGTACTTTCTCAACAAGATCCTCTTCTTCATCATCTTCAATGTTAAGAACCGGTTTTTCAAGCTCTTCCTCTTCGCGGCTGATTTCCAGCATGCGTTCGGCAAACGGAGCGATGACTTTTTTGTATGCGACAAAAAGAACAATAACGACGAGAAGGTATTTAAACAGTGTTGTAAACGGTGACAGGTAGGTATCTACCATTGCCTGAACTTTTGTTGCCGGTGGCGCGTCGGTCATGCGGCTGCGTGTCTCTTCGAAAGGAAAGTTGTGTACCGTGACCTTGTCACCGCGAGTCTCATCGATTCCAATAGATTGACGTACCAGTGAGGTGATGGCCTGAAGCTGACTTTCATCAAGAGCAATATATTCCATCTCATCCGTAGGGTTTCCCTCGGCATCAGTTTTGCTGCGGTATTTGCCATCTACGACCACAGCGGCACTGATGCGCTTGATCTTGGCGAACTCGCCTTTGGAACTCGAAACGGTTTTAGAAATTTCGTAGTTCGTTGTCGTCGTACTCTTCTCGGTTTTCTCGCCGCTTTGCTGCGAAGCCAATCCCTGAACCGGTCCAATGTTGCTGACCGCTCCGGGAACGCCGCCCACCTCTTTAGGAGTGCTGCCTTCGTGCTTTTCTTCACTGTTTTGCTCACTGCGAACCACATTTTCGGGATCAAACGTCTCGGAGGTATAGCTCTCCTGAGAGAAATCGTACTCAATGGTCACGGTAGCCCGCACACGCTCATCGCCTCCGATAAAGGGGGAGAGTACCGAAACGATTTTCTGCTCTTTTTTCTGCTCCTCTTTATGTTTGAAACGCTGCTGCATCGATGAGAGTTCACCCATCTCGTCAAGCCCGTCAACTTCACCCAGTGCTTCGCCTTCGTCGTTGACGAGAATCACATTGTCAGTTGTGAGCTTGGGAACGGACGAGGCCACAAGATTTTTAATACCGCGAATCTGTTTCGGCGAGAGACGGCGATCAGGTTTGAGCTTGATCATCACCGAAGCCGTAGGCGGTACCGCCTTGGAGACGAACAGAGACTCTTTCGGCAGGGCCAGATTTACATTGGAGCGTTCAACCGGGGCCAGAGCATCGATGGTGCGGGACAATTCACCTTCAAGCGCACGCAGGAATTTGACATCCTGATCAAAACGGGTGGCACCGAATTCCTGCTGATTGAAGATCTCAAAACCAATGCCGTTTTCCTGCGCGATTCCTAGCGACGCGATGGCGATACGCTGCTTGTAAAGAACATCCTGAGGAACTTCAATGACATTCTCACGCGGTATCCGGTAGGGGATTTTCTCTTTTTCCAGTTGCTCAATGACCTTGGCCGCATCTGCAGGCGTCAGATTGTCAAAAAGCACGCGATAATCGCTTTTGATCGCGCCTGAAGAGGTATAGACCACCAAAAAGATGAGAAAGCCGACAATTCCGGTAACTGCGGCACCGACGATGATTCTCTGATTACGGTTAAGCTTGCTGAACAGTACCGAGAGTTGCGCGACGAGTGCCTTGAAATCCATCAGATGTTACCTGTCATGAGAATAGAGGTTTACAAAGTTCAAAAAATCGGTCATTTTCTTGCGGCGTTCCCACCGTAACACGTATGGCATTCATACCATATCCGGCAAGATCACGGACAATCATTCCCTGCTTAAGCAGATCCAGCGCAATCTGGGTTGATTGATACCGTTCATCAAAGCAGAGCGTAATAAAATTGGTATAACTCTCAATGTATTCAAAGCCCTGATCTTTTGCAAAGGTTTCATAGCGCTGCATCTCTTCAAAATTTTCTGCCACGGAATCCGATACGAAAACCTGATCGTCAAGTGCGACAGTCGCTGCCTCGAGCGACAGCGTGGTAATATTGAAAGGCGGACGCAGTTTATAAAGTGCTTCAATAATTTTTGAATCGGCAATGCCGTATCCGACACGCATTCCGCCCAATCCGTAGGCTTTTGAAAATGTTCCGAGATAAATTACGTTTTCAAAACGTCCAATCAAAAGTGCCGGATCAACAGCTTTCGTTTCAGCTTTGTACCGGCAATACTCCATATAGGCACCGTCGACAATGACGAGCGTGTCGGCATCGATCTTCTCCAGAAACGCATAGAGTGCTTCGGCATCAATCGCATCGCCTGTAGGGTTGTTCGGCGTACAGATAAAGATGATGGAAGGCTTGTGCTCGAGATAAAGCTGATAGAATTCATCCAGATCATGTTCCTGAGAAGCCGTTCGAATAACCGGAGCCCCGACATGACGCGCATAAATCTCATACATGGCAAAAGTGATACTGTTCATCAGCACAGGGCGTTCGCGGTTTGCTTTGGCATGCACCGCGAATTCGATCACCTGATCGCTTCCCGAACCGATGATGACACAGTTTTCTTTCACGCCGTAATGCCCGGCCAGTCCTGCTTTGAGCCGGAACATCGAATCATCCGGATAGCGGGCCATTTTTGAAATAATGTCTGTTACCGCTTTTGTTACATGTAACGAACATCCGTTGGGATTCTCGTTACTCGCCAGTTTAACGATCGCTTCAGGAGCGATACCATACTCACGCACTACCAGTTCAATGGGCTTGCCAGCCTCATAGGTTTTGATCGATTCCAGCGTGGAATTAAATTGCATGTTCTCCCTTTACATAGCTTCCGAGCCATGTGATTTCATCGGTGTGTTTACGCAGAACGTTCTGTACTGCATGATCTTCAATATGACCGTAAAAGTCAATAAAAAACCAATATCCAAAACTCTTGTCATCTCGTGAAGGACGGCTTTCTATCTTACTCAGGTTCACTTTCCCTTCATCAAAATCCTGCAAAAAATGCGCCAGGGCACCCGGTTTCTGAGCGTCCTTGAGACGAACCAGAATCGATGTCTTGTCATCGCCGCTCGGAACATTTTCAAAATCACTCAAAATGACGAAACGGGTATGATTGTTATGAATGTCCTCTATATTCTCGAAAAGGCTTGGCACCCCGTAGAGTTTTGCGGCAATATGCGAACAGATGGCTGCGGCCGATGGGTCTTCGGAGGCCATAATTGCCGCTTTCGCAGTTGACTCGACAGGTATATGTTCAATGATATCCAGACCATGTTCACTCAAAAACTCCCGGCACTGGCCGAAACCTTTGTCCTTTGAATAGATACGCTTGATATCACTCAGACGGCGCGCCTTGGTCGTGAAAGACATATGGATCGGCATATAGAGTTCGGAAACGATTTTCATTGACGAATCTGCCAGCAGATCCAGAGTTTCGCCGACAACGCCGTCACGACTGTTTTCAATCGGAACCACACCAAACTTCGCCCGGCCTGCCTCAATGGTTTTAAACACCGCACTGATCGAACCGAGTGAAAGGTAATCGCTCATGGCACCAAAACGCGACTCTGCCGCCTGATGGGTAAAACTGCCCTCGGGCCCCAGATAAGCAATCCGTTCCGGCAATTCAAGATTTCTGGCAACAGCAAATATCTCCAGAAAAATCGCTTCGACGGCAGCCCGGTTGAGCGGGCCTGTCTGGCTCAGCGAACTCAAACGGTCAATAATAGCTTTTTCACGTTCCGGACGATACACGGCACCGCCCGTTGCATGCTTGATTTCACCGACACGCTCAACGATACGCATCCGGTCGTTAAGCAATACAAGTATCTGATCATCGATTGCATCAATAGCATTACGGCACTCTTCAAGCGTATTCATCACGACTCCAGATACTCTTTTTCATTGGCGATAATCTCGTCAAAACTCTCACGGCGGCGGATCAAACGGATTTTCCCGCCGCTGAGTGCCACCTCTGCCGCACGTCCGCGACTGTTATAGTTACTTCCCATACCGAAGCCGTAGGCCCCGGCACTTTCAAGTACAAGAATGTCATTATGTTCAAGCATCGGAAGCGGATAATCCTTGGCAAGGAAGTCACCGCTTTCGCATACCGGTCCGACAATATCTGCCGGAGAGGTTTCACCTGACTTGCCCGGAACCGAAACATGATGATACGCATTGTAAAGGCTCGGACGTATCAGGTCGTTCATGGCACCGTCAACGACCACGAAACGTTTGTTGCCATTACGTTTTTCGTACAACACGCGGGTTACAAAATAACCGGCATTGGCAGTCAGGAAACGTCCGGGTTCACAGACGACTGTCATGTCCATGCCCGTGAGCGTCGAGAGTATGGCCTGTGCGTAATCATACGGCTTGATGGTCGTTTCGTTTTTGTAGCGAATACCCAAGCCGCCGCCGATATCAAAAAATTTCAACTCGATTTTCAGTGCGGCAAGCGAACGTACCAGATCGGCAACAATTTCGGCAGACTCACGGATCGGATCAAGCTCGGTCAGCTGGCTGCCGATATGAAAATGAATGCCGATCGGATCAAGGTGCTGCGAGTTTTTGGCTCGGATGTACATCCGTTTGGCGGTATCAAGATCCACCCCGAATTTATTGGCATGCAGACCGGTCGAGATGTAAGGATGCGTTTTAGGATCGATGTTGGGGTTGACCCGGATGCTGATGCGCGCCGCAAGCCCCAACTCGGCTGCAATCAGTTCCACGCGACCGAGTTCCGCATCGCTTTCAACGTTGATATACAGGATATCCGACTCCAACGCTTCACGGATCTCTTCATCACGCTTTCCGACTCCGCTGAAAATAACGCGGTATTTCGGAACTCCGCACATCAGTGCGCGGCGCACCTCTCCGATAGAGACACAATCCGCACCAGAACCCATCTGCGCAAAATGGCGCACGACGCTGAGATTGGAGTTGGCTTTTACGGCATAAGCCAACATTGATTTACGGCCTCGAAAAGCCTCTTTCAGTGCTTCAAACTGCGCACTCATATAATCAAAATCATAGACGTACAACGGCGTCTGATACTCCTTTGCCAATGCCTGAAAATCGATCACCCACACTCCTCGTTTCGATAATCGCTTATTCTATCCAAAAGCCGCTTATTCTATGATGTAACCGCTCAGGCACGCTGTGTGAGCTGACGGTTTTTATGCCAGATTAGCGCCGAGAACAGAAAGAGCAGCACGACTGGAGACACAATGCCGGCTTCACTTGAAATGGTTTTTGTATTGGCTAGTTCCATCAGCATAAAAAGGATTGCCCAAACCATCAGTGTGGCGAGAATCGCACCGAAACTAAAGAGCGAAAGATTCAGGAAACGGGAACTTATCGGTACAAAAAAGAAGAGGATGATAATGAGTGCAGGAACAAAAAACGGATGAATGAACATCCGGTAGAGTGCGCTTTTGATTTTATCGATATTGACGTTCTGATCCTGAAGCAGTGCCATCGCATCAATGGCATCGAGAATAGTGAAATTGACTTTTCCCTCGTAGACCTGATCCAGTATTTTCGGACGGAAATCCTTAAGTAATTTCAGATCTTTTTCCTGCGTAATATGAATACCTTCGCCGTCAATGGAGAGATGCTCTGGCCGTGTTATCTTCTTCGCATGTGCAATCTGCCAGTAATCATCACGATATAACGCTTCATCTGCGATCACTGCCGATTTTAGTTCATGCCCGGATACCGTAAATATCCGTATGTCTTCAGCACGTTCCTGAAGCGGGTCAAGACGACCGAAATAGATATACTGACCCTTGTAGGTAAAGAAGAGCTGGCTTGTCGGTTTAAGAAATTGCGATGAAGAACGGATATTGTTCGAAAATTCGTCCGCACGGGCGAAAGAGGTCGTGTGGAGTGCGATATACACGGCAATCACTGCGCCCGAAACGATAACAAAAGGTTTCAGAACATCGGTTTTTGAATAACCTAGCGCATAAAATGCGACCAGGGCATTAGTGCGGATGAGATGAATTTTTGTGGCAATCATGCCAAATACAAGAGAAAGCGGCAGCATCATATCGATGGCAAAAAACGATTTGAAGGTTACATAGATCAAAATGAGGTTCGCCGAGTCAGGGAGGTCTTTGGCTACCTGCATAAAATCGAAACCCACCATAAAAAAGACCAGCGCGAAAAGAATGATGAAAAAATATTTGAGATAATGCCAGACGATATAGCGGAAAAAGAGCATCGCATGCCTTCTCAAGATTACATGTAAGGCTTATTGTATCGCAGAAGCTTTGATGGAGAACTGAGACGCCACCTCTTCCCAGGGACGATTGAGAAGTCTTTCGATAGCATCTGCAGTATGCTGGATCCACGCATCAAGTAATTTGGACTCATCCGCATTGAAGGGACTGAGGACATACGAAGCGACTTCGCCCTTGTGCTGCGGCTTGCCGATACCCATACGCACGCGCAGGTACGCTTGACTGATCATCGCGTCGGCAGATTTGAGACCGTTGTGCCCGCCGTGGCCGCCGCCGTGCTTGAAACGCAGTGCGCCAAACGGCAGATCCAGATCATCATGGACAACAACAACCTCATCGATTTTGTAAAAATTCTTTACCGCAGCGATGGAACGTCCGGAAAGATTCATATATGTGGAAGGCTTGAGAAAGAAATGGGAAGCGATTTTGTAAAGCTCGCCTTCAAAGGAGCTCTTCGAAATTACTTCATTACTGTGACGTTTAAGAAGTTCGTCAATAACCATAAACCCGACATTGTGCCGGGTCGCGGCGTACGTCGCTCCAGGATTGCCCAGACCGACGACCAGCACGATTATTTCGCTTTGATGATACTGAGAACAGAAACGCGGTCAGCGTCAGTAAATGTGACGTTGGCAATATTGGCAAGGTCACGTACCAAAATGGAGTCACCCAGATCAAGCGGTGCCACATCAACTTTGATAGAGGTTGGAATGTTTTCAATTGCCGCTTTCACGCGAAGGCGTTTTTTGGCAATATAAAGCATCCCTTTGTTTTTCAGACCGAGTGGTGAACCGTGTGGCTCTACCGGAACATTGTAATGTGTTACGAGGCCTGGCTGGGCTACCATCAGGTCAACGTGAAGCAGGTTTCCTGATACCGGGTGGGTTTCATACGCCTGAACAACAACGTTCAGCTCCTGATCGCCCACTTTGACAGGGAATGCCAAGGTCGATTTATTGCGAACGGTACGGATATACTCATTCATTTTGAATGCGGCATTAAGGTTTTCAAGCCCTTTTCCGTAAATGTTTGCAATTAGATAACCATCTCGGCGCAGCGCCTTGACGGAACGCTTGCCAGTACTCTCTCTAACGATTCCTTCTAGCATAGAAGTCCTTTTTCAAAAAATGAGCGAAATGGTATCTAAACTAATATTAATCTCTCTTTAAGGTAAAGATCTCTTCATCAGAAAAACGGCGTACTTCACGTTCATCCTCATCACTCGGTCTCGCACTTTTGTTACGGGTATTGAGCCCTTCCATACGGAGTTTAAGATCTGACGCCGACGTTGCATATTCAAGTGCTTTATCTTCCGAGATACGTCCTGCATTGTAAAGATCCAATATAGCCTGATCGAAACTTTGCGAACCGTAAATCTCTTTACCCTCTTCGATTGCATCGCGAATCTCCACGTCACGGTTGTCCATAATCAACTGCGATACCCGGGCCGTTTTGACAAGAACTTCCAGAGCTGCGGTACGTTTATTGTCAACTGTCGGAATGAGGCGCTGGGAAATGACCCCCTGAAGTACGGAGGCAAGTGTAATCCGGATACGATTCTGCTCTGCCGTGGGAAAGGTAGAAATGATACGGTTGATGGTCTCTTTGGCATCAAGCGTATGCAGCGTCGAGAAAACCAGATGCCCCGTGTCTGCCGCATGCAAGGCAATTTCAATGGTTTCAAGGTCCCGCATCTCCCCGACCAGGATGATATCCGGGTCTTCACGCAACGAGGCACGCAGCGCATTGCCGAAACTCAGACTGTCCTGACCGATACTGCGCTGGTTGACAATACATTTGCGGTCTTTGTGAACAAACTCAATTGGGTCTTCGATTGTAATAATATGGCGGCGGCGCTTCCAGTTGATCTCGTTGATCAGTGCAGCAAGCGTTGTTGATTTACCGCTTCCCGTGACACCCGTTACCAGAACCAGTCCGCGTTCAGCCTGAGTAAACTTGTGAACCACCGAAGGAAGACCCAACTCCTCAATGGAAAGAATGTTGATTGGAATCACCCTGAATACGGCCGAGACCCCTTCCATCTGAAAAAAGATATTGACACGAAAACGGGTGTTTTCATCAAACGGATAGGTAAGGTCGAGCTCTTTTTTCTCAACAAATTCTGCAAAGCGGTGGCGCAGCAGTTCTTTTGCAAAGGTAATGGCATCCTCTTTGGAGAAGATCTCACCTGAAATCGGAACGATCTCGCCATTGACCCGGGCGCGGACGACTGAATTGGCTTTGATATGCAGGTCACTGCCACCGCTTTGTACCATGCGCTGCAGATATCCGCGAACTTTTTTAAGCGTCTCGAACGTCAGCGATTCGACGTCAACATGAAAATCCGGATTCATACGTTCTCCTTTAGGGCATCGAGGATTTCGCCGAATGCAACTTTAAAGGCGTCAAGGCCCTCTTCCATCAATTGTGCCATCACCGATTCAAGATCGATGCCGGCGGCAGCGACATCCGCAAAATGCGCTTCAATCACTTCAGGATCCAGAGGCAGTTTGGCGTGGCGCTGCTGTGCTTTGACAAAAGCGTCAATCGTTGCGATGGGTGCCGTGTTGACACTGTTGGGTGCGAGCAGCTCATCCACATAGTACGAAGCGCGCAAACCATCGCCTTTGACTCCGGTACTGGCAAAAAGCGTACGGCATCCGGGAATCTGCATTGATGTGATCACGTCATAGATCGCAGCCGCGTTGTAGATACCGCTCAGTGCAACAGGAACACCCTCGCGTTCGAGTGTCGCATCAATAGCACGGTCAAGTCGGCTGACAAAAACGCTGATCACCGTGTCAACCGGTTCATTACATGTAAGTAACCCTTTTTCAAATGCACGCGCACACGAAGCTGCCTGTTCTTTTGAAAAGACCAGGGTCGCATTCACGGCGATGCCCTCTGCGACCAGTGCGCTCATCGCCTTGTAGCCCGCAGATGTTGCCGGAACCTTGATCATGACATTGGGGCGTCCGATCTGGGCATGCAACCGCTTTCCTTCGGCAATTGTCGCTTCCGCGTCATGACACAGATAGGGATCGACTTCAATACTGACATAGCCGTCATCTTTTGCATCATACAACGGACGCAGTATGTCCGCAGCCTTTTGAATATCCGTAATAGCCAGTGCTTCATAACGCGCTTTGGGCTCATGTCCGCGAAGGGATTCGAGCTGGGCAGCGTATGCCTTGGAACTTAAAATGGCACTTTTGAAAATAGCCGGATTCGACGTTGCGCCGTTAATAACGCCCGAAGCGATAAGCTCTTTAAAACCGGTTTCCAGAAAATCACGTTCAATAAAATCGGCCCAGAGAGAAAACCGAATGTCACGAAGGTACATATGCGCTGCCTTTTTTGAGAGTGTACGCTAGAAATAATAATCAATCCCTGCTTTAAAACGCTTTTCATCATTTCCGCTGCGTCCGATATATTCGTACTCAAGGCTGATACCGAGATTTTGAAGCGGCTGCCACAACTCTTTTATCTGCCCGATATGCTGACGGCTTCCGTCATGATAGAACCGGTATCGATACTCAAAATGCGTCTGCAGCATCCGCCCTTCATACAGCATGCCGCCAAGAGCAGGAGCAATTCCAAAAAGCGCTTCGGCATCGTCATAATACGCAAAAGGGTCTGCCATAAGATAAAAATAGCCTAAAGCGCCGCCCCATGTGGCCCCGGCGCCGATCGTTGCCCCAAACCGTGCATAGGCATCGGGCGATTCGCGGTTCCAGCCCAAGCGCATGCGCCATGAAAAAGGTTGAAAAAAGCTGCTCTGCTCGGCGTATGACCCCAATGTGATGATATCCAGCGTTTCAAGTTCAACTGTTGTTGTGTCAAGTTCTCCATGATACGGCGTATCCGAGTAGCGTAGCAGCAGATTGAAAAATTCAATCTGGGTTCCCCGCAGTAATCCGTTGTCACTCTCTCCGAGTGCATGATAGGAAGCACGTATGCCCAGATAATGGCTGATATCGCCATCACGCACGCCAAGTTGATAGCGAAGACGTGCCGATCCGTGTGCCTGATCCGGATTCACAGGCGGTGTAACCACCATGGGCTCTGAGTGTCCGAGTGCGGCGCGGGCCTTGAGAAGAGCCTGAAATGTACTCAGATATTCCGATCGGGGCAAACGGTTTTCAATGTAGTAGTATTCACACAATTCGGCTGCCGCTTCCAAAATCCGCTGATGCCGTATCGTATCTGACGTCCCGTTTTCACTCAGTGCCGACGGTGCTGTCACTCCCATCGCAAGCTGTTTCGCCAGATCGCGTTCATGCGCACTCAAGATGCCTTCGTAAGCAAGCAGCAATGAACGTTTGGAGGGACGGAAAGTGCGTTTTTGGAGCAAACCTTCGGCTTCTACCGCCATAACGGTTTCGGGCGGAATCACCTGATACCAAAAATGCTCTCTCAGATGCACGCTCGGACGTGCCACCTCCAGCAGCCAAAGCATGTGATACGAGCAGTTCTCATCAAAAAAATAGTACCAGGAGTAGCTGCGATGCAACTCCCAGATATGGGCGACCATGCGACGGACTTCAGCTTCATTCAAATTGAGTTCGTATTCCCAGATATCACGCTGCTCCGTATTTTTATACTCTGAGAGTTTTTCGTAGTAGGGAAGCAGTGAATAGATTCCCGGATAGCCGCCAAAGAGCCCCTTGATGGCGAAGGTAACTCCATTTTCCGTTTTTTCGTCGGCATTAGCCGCATAATTGATGGCATGCGAAAGCAGCTTAGATTCGTATGAGGAGTCGATACGCAAGAAGGTATGACCGAACATCGATGCCGGAGAGTTGATGTGGGCATCGGCAAAAACCAGTGTGACCGAGCGCGGGTCAATCTTTTTAACCAGCGTATCATAGCCGTTACATGTAACGTCCGGCAAGCCTTCAAGATGCAGCTGCGATCTCATCCATGCCGTGCGTGCGGGAAAACGGCAGGCTGTGGCATTATCGTCATGAACGGTGTCGTCATACAATGCGTCAAGCGTTGCATGCAGTTCCGCCGCAGGGTCTGACTTTCCGCCGGGAGCAATAAAGAAATTCGGATCGTCGATTTCGCTCTGGGAACCGTTTACATGTAAAAGCAGTTGCCATTCACGACTCTTATAGAGCATCTGATCATCAATCTGCTGATGGTAGCTGAGAATCTCTGCGGCAAGAGCCGTTGTCAACAATAGGATGCCAATAAGATGAAAAATCACGAAAAATGAAGTATTTGACGGGGCATCGCCCGTCAAAAAAGTTTAGATAGCGACGTTGGAAATATTGCTGACAACATCTGACATTTCAACCTGTGTGCTGGTGTAGATGCTGTTATAGTTGTACTGAAGTGCTGCTGCGAAAGCTGCTTTGTCTTCGACTTTAAGAAGTTCTGCCAGTGTATCAACGGACTCGCCCTGACCCATAGCAATCTCTTTAGCCAGCTGATCCATGTTGCCCGCTACAAATTCCTGAGCCGCATCGTTCATGACAAATTTGACTTTTTTACAACCGGAAGTACCGGAAGTGATACCGAAAGTCTGATTTCCTGATGTTCCGTTGGTTGTCGCCTGGAGTGCCAGAAGCACTGCTGAACTGTCATCTTTAATAATCTGGGAGCCCAGACCACAACCTGTCTGATCCTGAATCGATGCGAATGCCATTGTACTCAATGCTGCTGCGGCCAGTGCGCTAACAAGAATTTTTTTCATAGATACCCTTCGTGTTGGAATAAGCCATTATATGGGGACTAAACTTAAAGCAACATAACAATTAAGCATGGATTTTACCTATCTTTTGAGGAAAATATATCCATCGTCGCTGTCACATTTTGAGAGAGACGTTCTAGAAACTTTTCGCGCGATATTTCAACAGCTCCGAGACTTTTCAGATGTTCCGTAGGCACCTGACAATCAATAAAAGCACCCGGATACGACCGCATGGCATCACAGAGCCAAAAAAGTGCGGCCTTGGAAGCATCCGGCTGCAATGCGAACATGGATTCACCGCAAAAGCAGCGGCCTATCTGAACGCCATACAAGCCGCCGACAAGACGACCTTCCAAAAAAGCCTCGATACTGTGGGCATGTCCCATGTCATGAAGCGTTTCATAGGCTTCGATCATCTCAGGAATGATCCAGCTCCCTTTTTGTCCCTCCCGCGGTACGCTGCCGCAGTAGCGTATGACTTCGGAAAATGCCGTGTCGAAGCGGATTTCAAAATGCTTCAGCCTCTTTTGCAGGGAACGGCGCAATTTGAAATCTTCGGGGTTGAGGATTAAGCGCGGATCGGGTGACCACCAGAGGATGGGGTCATGTTTTGAGTACCAGGGGAAAATACCGCTGCGATAGGCGAGCAAAAGCCGATTGGGCGAAAGATCACCGCCCCAGGCAACAATCCCCTCGAGAGACGCACTGCGCGGATCGGGAAAAACGAACTCGTAGCGGATCTGCGGAATCACTGCGAAATGTCAAACTTCAATGCCGATTTGACATAATCGATCCCGACATTACCGCCGTTTTTCAGTGAACCAAAGAGCAACTCTTCGGTCAAACGGTCCTTAATCCGTTCCTGAATGACGCGGGCAAGCGGGCGTGCACCCATCAGCGGATCGTACCCCATCCGGGCAATATAGCCGATCGCCTTGTCGGAAAGCGTAATCTGGACTTTCTTCTTTTTCAGGTCCGTGTTGAGTTCGGCAATGAATTTTCGGACAATGTTCTCGACAATCTCCATGGAAAGCGGAGCGAACTCGACTACCGCATCGAGACGGTTGCGAAATTCCGGTGTAAAGAATGCCTTGAGCGCACTCTCGCGAGAGAGCGACTGATCGGCGTTGAAGCCCATGACCTTGGCCTCATTGGCACCGACATTGGAAGTCATGATAATGATGACGTTTTTAAAGTTCGCCTTGTATCCGTTGTTATCCGTCAAGGTCGCACTGTCCATGACCTGAAGCAATATATTCACCAGATCCGGATGCGCTTTTTCGATCTCGTCAAGCAGCAAAACCGTATAGGGATGCTTGCGTATCGCTTCGGTCAGAAGTCCGCCCTGTTCAAACCCGACATAGCCCGGAGGTGAACCCACAAGACGGCTGACGGCATGTTTTTCCATATATTCACTCATGTCAAAACGCTCGAAATGGACACCGGTAATATCTGCAAGCGCACGCGCAAGCTCGGTTTTACCCACACCGGTAGGACCGGAGAACAGAAACGATGCGATGGGCCGGTTGTCGGCATTGAGTCCGGCGCGGGAACGTTTAATGGCAAGTGCCACGTGTTCGACGGCCCGATCCTGCCCGATAACGCGTGCTTTGAGCTCCCCTTCAAGGTTTTGCAGCGCCGTAATGTCATCTTCACCGATACGCGATGTCGGAACCCCCGTAATTTTGGAGATAATCATCTCGATATCATGCGGTGTCACGGTAGTGCGTTTATGCTTTTTCAGATGAAACGACGCTCCGGCTTCATCCATCAGATCAATGGCAACATCGGGTAGAAAGCGTTCGGTGATGTATTTTTTGGAAAGGTCAACCGCAGCGCGCAGCGACTTGTCTGTGTATTTGAGCCCATGATGTTTTTCATATTTGGTACGGAGCCCCTTGAGAATCAGGTAACTCTCTTCGGGGCTGGGTTCATCCACATCGATTTTTGCAAAACGGCGACTGAGCGCACGGTCTTTCTCAAAAACATTGCGAAACTCGCTGAACGTGGTGGCGCCCATGCACTTGAGCTCGCCTGAAGCCAGTGCCGGTTTGAGCTGATTGGAAGCATCCATACTGCCTCCGCTCACCGAACCCGCACCGACAATGGTGTGAATTTCGTCAATGAACATGATGGCATTTTTCTCCATCTTGAGTTCATCGATAACGCCTTTGAGACGTTTTTCGAAATCTCCGCGGTATTTGGTCCCTGCTAGCATCGCACCCAGATCAAGCGCGTAGATCGGTGCATTGTGCAGAAGCTCCGGAACCTGATCATCCGCGATGCGAAGGGCCAATCCTTCGGCAATCGCCGTCTTGCCCACTCCCGGTTCACCCACAAGAAGCGGATTGTTCTTTTTACGGCGGCAGAGGGTTTGAATAACGCGTTCTACCTCATCCTCACGTCCTATGACGGGGTCAATCTTTCCGGCTTTCGCCGTTGCTACGAGTTCGATGGTATATTTGGAAAGAAAACTCTCCTCATCGCTGTTAGGCGCCGCCTCGATGTCACGATGTGAAATCACCTCAAGCACATCCACCCGTTTGATGTCGAACTCATTAAGCAAAATAGCCGCATAGCTATGGCTCTCTTCATAAATGGCCGCTATCAGATCACCAACATCGGCCTGCTGTTTCTGGGCGCTTTGAATATGACGTACCATCTGATCGATCAGCCGGGAGAGTGCCACGGTTTCAAAAGGTTCCTGTTTGATTCCCTCGGGCAGCGGCTGCATGTGTTCCTGAATGTAGTGTCCGATCAGTTCGCGAAGCTGTGCGGGATCGCCACCGCACTCCTTGATGATGCTGATACCTTCTTTCGAGCCCATGAGCGCGAAGAAGACATGTTCGATCGTCAGATATTCATGACGCTGGTCTTTTGCGAAACTGAGCGCTTTTTGAAAGACGGCATTAAGTTCTGCACTGATCATTTACGCATCCTCCATAACGGCTTTGAGCGGGAAGCCCTGTTCCCGTGCCAAACGGCTTACCTGAGAGATTTTTGTTTCGGCTACTTCGTAGGTGTACACCCCGCAGACGCCGCGATCTTTTTTGTGAATGTCCAGCATAATGGCTTCAGCCTCCTGATAGCTTTTGTGGAAAATACTCATAAGAATGTCAATAACGAAATCCATCGATGTGTAATCATCGTTGAGCATGACCACTTTATACATTTTTGGTTCAGCCAATGAGAGCTCGGACTCAAGTTCAAACGCTTTTTTCGTACTCAAAGGTGTCCTTACATGTAAGTTTTTTGAACTATATCAGGGCTTGGATATTGTTTTTCTTAAACGTTAAATCCGTCTGAAACTCTAAGCTTTAAAGAGCTCTTCAAAGGCGCCGCTGGCCCACTCGAACAGGCTTTTGTCATCACCGCCACTGCCAAGGTTGTCAAAAGCTTTGGTCTGGATAAAATGAAAACGCTTCTCCAGAAGCGTATACCTGTATTCACCCTGGAGCGACACGACCTCCAGCGGTTCAATACCGACGGCACAGAAACTCTCACTCTGCGGAGAGCTCCAGAGCAGCTTCTCTCCCATGGAGCGGTAAAGAATCCGGCGTGCCAGCAATTTCGCTTCCGACATGGCTGTCGATCCGAGCGGATTAAACGGCATCGCTCTTGCATCGCCAATGACAAAAATGTTCTCATAATCATGTACCGCATTACTCAGCGGATCCATCATTACCCGTCCCGATGCATCAAGTATTCCAATCTTTTCGAGCAGATGCGTATTTTTAACCCGGGGATACAATATGGCATCATCAAATTCGAGAATCTCGTCACCTGAGAGATAGAGCCGTTTATTTTCGATATCCACCGACCGAATCGCCACATTCGGGCGATAATCGATAACCGCGGCATACTCTGAACCAAAAAGCTTGTCAAAAACTTTCTGATGTTCGCGAATCTGCGGATTTTCATCCAGGATAACAATCTGCACAGCGCGCCCTTCACGCAGGAAAAAATCCGCCATCAGTGCCGCCCGTTCATACGGTGCGGCCCAGGCACGATAATTTCCGGAAGGCACGCTGATGACAAAGCGTCCTTTTTGAAAATCAAAGATTTTATTGCGTATCGTCAGCAGTTCGGAGCTGGAGAGAAAACCTGCGGGAAAAAGTGTCTGCAGGGCGCGCTGATAACGACTGTCAAGCGTCCATTGCGCATAATCGTACTCGATTCCCGGACACAACACAAGATAGTCATAATCGAGCGCGCCGTGTGTCGTTATGACCTGCTGTAACGTTTTATCGACGTCAACAACGGTCGTATTGATATAAATGTAATCGTTTTCACGCGCTGCCTGAAGATAATCATGGATCAGATACTCCATATCAATTGCACCGACAAGCCAGAGATTACTGATTGGCAGCGAAAAGAAATGCGAGCGCTGCTCCAGCAAGATGACATCCATCTGCGGGGCATTGCGTTTCATGTGTTTGGCCATTGAAAGTCCGGCCCAGCCGCCGCCGACAACGACGACACGTTCATTGCCGCTCTTTGGCATCAGCATGCCGATATCTGGTTCCACTTCAATAATCTGTACAATCGGTTCGGGAACCGTCTGGGTGCAGCCGACTAGCAGGAGCGATGCGGCGGCAAGAGAGAGTTTAAGCAGGTCGCGTCGGTTCATGGACGCATTCTACTGCGCTGCTTCTAAAAAGTCTCTGATAATGTCCTCCGGCGACTCCAGACCAATGGAAACACGGATCAGCCCCTCGGTTATTCCCAGAAAGCTTCGTGTTGCTTCATCAAAATCACTGTAAATGGTCGATGCCATATGCAGCACGAGGGTGCGGTTATCTCCAATATTGGCCGTGACCGTTGCGAGTTTGGACGCATTAATAAAACGGTATGCCGCCTCTTTCGTGCCCATATCAATGGTCAGCAATGATCCGCACCCTTTTGAAAACGCTCTCTTGTACCGTTCATGGTGCGGATGCTGCGGTAGCACCGGGTGGTTTACATGTAAGCCCGCCGCATCAAGTGAACGCGCGATCTGTTCGACACTTTCAACCACACGGTTCAATCGCAGCGGAAGCGTTTCAAGCCCAAGCATGGTCAGATAGCTTCCAAACGCATTGGGGCTCATCCCAAAATCGCGCATGGCCCGTTTTTTCGCATTGGCTATCAGGGCCATAGCACCCATTTTTTTGATAAATTTATGCACATCGCAATAGCGTTCGGTTTTGAATTTGTCATCGCCTTCACGAATAGCCCGGAATACGGCTACACCGCCTAGTGCCGAGGCGTTGCCGGTGATGATTTTTGTTGTTGAATAGATGACGATGTCTGCTCCAAGCGCCAACGGCTGAACCGCTAACGGGGTTGTCGTATTGTCAACAATCAGGACAATCCCGTGCCGGTTCGCGATGGCAGCAATAGCAGCGATATCCGGCAGACGCATGTTCGGATTCCCGACGCTTTCAATAAAAACAATCTTGGTCTGTGCCGTAATAGAAGCTTCAATCGCTTCAAGCTCATCCACATCAAAAAATGTGGTGTTGATACCGAAACGGCGCAGCGTTTCGTTGAAAAAAGAGTAGGTACCACCAAAGAGACCGCCAATGCTGATCACATGATCACCGGCACCCAGCAGCGACATGGTTGCCAGTGTCGTCGCCGCCATCCCTGTACTCGTGGCTACCGCACCGATACCGCCGTCCATCTGTGCCAGTACCCCTTCGAGCTGCGCCGTCGTCGGATTTCCGACACGCGCATAAAGCGGTTTTTTGACACTGCCGTCAAAAATACCTTCCGCCGTCTCGGCATCGCCATATCCAAACGATGCCGAATTGGCAATGGCCGGAGAGACGGCACCCTCTTTTTTTCCCAGTGCCTGTACAAACTGTGTATTAAACGATTCAAAGCGGTTCATTAGAATACCTGATATAAAATGCTGCGATTATACCCAACGAAGGCAGAGGTTTGGCTAAACGCATTTTCATCACGGCTACCAATACCGATGTCGGTAAAACCCATACAACGATCAGACTCATGGAACACTACAGTCGTCTGGGATACCGCGTCGGAGCCTTCAAACCCATTGAAACCGGTGTGATCGACCTGCCGCTTGATGGCAGCAGACTCTGTGCCAAAATGCATGAATGCAATCCCGATACGCGCCACTTAAGCGTCGATGATGTCGTACCTACCCGCTATCGTTTGCCGGCAGCCCCGTTCGTTGCAAGTGGCGGAGTACCCTTTAGCCTCAAAAAAAGTATGGACGCACTCACCAAAATCGAAGCCTGTTGCGACATTGTTTTCATAGAGGGCGCCGGTGGATTGCTGGTACCGTTAGACGCCACGACCATGATGATTGATCTGATAGAAGGTTTCGACGCCAAAGCGCTTCTCGTGTCACACTGCAAACTCGGGTGCATTAATGACACCCTGCTCAATCTCGCCCTTCTCAAGCAGCGGCGCATTGCCCATGAATGGGTGCTGAACTGCCGGGAAGAAGATACGTCGTTCGCAACGGTATCCCTCCCCTATTTTCAAGATAAATTCACTCCCTTTTTTCGCCTTGACAACGATATTGACACACTCTGCAAAGCACTCATAAACTAAGTTGCAATAAGCTATACTTTTTTCAATAAAATCGTGGAGTCCGCATGCGCCATTTGATTCGAACCGATGACCTGAGTATTGAAGAAATCGATGCTCTTTTTGAAGATGCCGCCCGTTTTAGCGACGGTAGATTTGAACGTCTGCTCCAAGACCGTATTATCATTACCCTCTTTTTCGAAAACTCCACGCGAACGCGCAGCTCGTTTGAAATAGCAGCGCGCCGACTCGGAGCCGATGTTGTCCATCTCGATGTCGCCAAAAGCTCGACCAAAAAAGGCGAAACGCTCGTCGATACCGCCACCAATCTTGATGCCATGGGGCCACATGCCATCATTGTCCGCCATGCCAATGCCGGGGTTCCGAAAATTCTCTCGAATCACACCAAAGCCGCTATCATCAACGCCGGAGACGGTGCTCATGCGCATCCCACCCAGGCACTGCTTGACCTCTTTACGATGAAACAGCATTTTGGCTCTTTGAGTGGAAAACGGGTAGCCATCGTGGGAGATGTCAAAAATTCCCGTGTCGCCAACAGTAATATCGAGCTGTTAACACGCTACGGACTGGATGTTATTTTGGTAGGTCCGCCCCAATTCATACCGCAAACTTCTCTTAAAACCAGCGACAATCTCCGGGAAGTGATTGACAATGTCGATGTTATCATGAGCCTGAGAACCCAGACGGAACGCCACTCCTATCCCGTCTATGCATCACTCAAAGACTATGCCAGTGATTTTTGCATTACCAAACAACTCGTGGGGGATCGTAATCTGATTGTCATGCATCCCGGACCCGTACATCGAAACATCGATATTGATGATGCCCTGCTGGCAGATCCACGATCAAAAGTACTCGAACAGGTAAAAAACGGCGTCTCTATACGCATGGCGGTACTGAAAAAACTCATCGGCGATGTTTGATGAAATAAGCCGCTATGCCGCGGCACATACCGCTTTTTTCTTCTATACGGATTATCTTGGAAGCAAAGCCTTTGCATACCCTCTTGAAAATCTTGAAGCGCATGGCATCGCTTTTAGTTTTCACGGGTCCGGATTGCCATTGCGAAAGAGTCTGAAAAAGTTTCCCGTTTCGTTTCAAAACTATCAGGAAAGATTTTCTCTGTTCATTCAGGAGATTAAACAGGGCAATACCTATCTCGGCAATATTACGCAACCAACACAACTTGAGACACCGCTGACGCTACAGGAGATTTATACTCAGGCACAGGCACCGTATCGCTTACATGTAAAAGATCAATTTGTCTGTTTTTCGCCCGAACCATTCATCATTATGGAAGGCAATACGATCAGTACGTTTCCGATGAAAGGTACAATCGATGCAGATACGCCTAATGCTCAAGCCATGATACTCTCCAATCAAAAAGAGATGGCCGAACACACTATGATAGTAGATCTTCTCAGAAATGATTTAAGTATCGTCGCTACGAATGTACGCGTTGATGCATTTCGATATACAAAAGTAATCGAGGCGGGAGAAAAGAAACTCTTACATGTAAGCTCAAAAATCTCCGGTACGTTGCCCAATAATTGGGAAAAAGATCTCGGAAATATCATTAGAGAACTTCTGCCTGCCGGTAGTATTAGCGGTACACCCAAAAAGCGCACTGTTGAAATACTGAAAACAATAGAGGGGTACGAACGCGGATTCTTCAGTGGGATTTGCGGCTATTATGATGGAAAAAAACTTGAAACGGCAGTGATGATACGATTCATTGAAAATGCCAATGGAAAGCTGATCTATAAAAGCGGAGGCGGAATAACTCTTGACAGTAACGCTGAAGATGAATATAAGGAATTACTTGACAAAGTGTATATCCCTTAATGGATTTTTTATAAGCACAAACATACATTCAAGATAAAGAACGAATTATAAGTAGAAAAAGTGTTAGGAAAATTAGAGGGAGAAGTAAATCCAGTTGCTATGCGGCGGCCTACGTTTCCACACCTGAAAGATGCAGTATTATCAGCGAAGGGAGGCTTAGCTTCTGGGTTCGGAATGGGGCCAGGCGTTTCCCTCTCTCTATAGCCACATAGACAATTGGGTTAAAGACTTCAAGAAGTGCTTAACCCAATTGTATAGCAATGGGGGAGATTGATTGTTAATGTCAACGTTTACAACTTTCAATGATTGCTTACCGATATGTTAAGTAAGGCAGTAACACGCGAATATTGGTTGAAAAAAGACGAACGGACTATTAGTACTGGTCAGCTAAACATATTACTATGCGTACACACCCAGCCTATCAAGCATGTAGTCTTCATGCGTCCTTCAGGGAACGTTCATCTTGGAGTTGGCTTCCCGCTTAGATGCTTTCAGCGGTTATCACATCCGTGCGTAGCTACCCAGCGATGCTCTTGGCAGAACAACTGGTGCACCAGTGGCACGTCCAACCCGGTCCTCTCGTACTAGGGTCAGCTCTCCTCAACGTTCCTACGCCCACGGAAGATAGGGACCGAACTGTCTCACGACGTTCTGAACCCAGCTCGCGTACCGCTTTAAATGGCGAACAGCCATACCCTTGGGAC
>JBNLFL010000024.1:0-209640 GCA_050305515.1 Sulfurimonadaceae bacterium | reverse complement strand
TCCGTCATAGGCTTCGCCCAGATTGACTGTCAACGGCGTTCCGGCATTATCAATTGCAGGAATGTTATAGCTGATCAATGCGCCGGAGGCGTTGAATATGGCATTTCCGGTTTGCGTATCAAACACGATACTGCCGTCATTGCTCCTCAATTCTGCCGTAATATCCCATGCGATACCCTCTTCGGGCTGAACTTCGCTTTTTTGAAAAAGCAGACGTAAATCTTTGTGCGAATAATCCGTCTCATCGGAAATGATGCTGGCATTCATACCTATCGGATCCTCGTTCATTCCGAGGTTTCCGGAAAAATCCACTGCAGTGGTCGGAACTGTTGGGTATGTCAGATCTTTCGGAAAGTTCAGAATCTGCTGGCTGGTGACATTGCCAAGCGGAACCTCCTGAAGTTCCGCACTCAATACCCCATTCTGGATATTATTGCCAATTGTTCCCAGAACATACATACCGTCACGGGCAACAAGCGAGCGGTTCGCGTCAAAGGTGAAATCACCGGCTCGGGTATAGAGGATGTCACCGCTTTTATGCATGACACCGAACCATCCGTCCCCGTCAATAGCCAAATCTGTAGCGCTGTCACTAAGCATCAGATCTCCCATGTGCGTATCCATCACATTGGCCTGAATCCGCCCTCCGGTTCCAACACCGTTTTCATTGGGTGCTTTAGTCTCTGACTGATACATCGCTTTTTCAAACAGCGAAGCAAACTCAACCGTATATCCGCGGTATCCCGCTGTGCTGATGTTAGCCAGATTGTTACCGATATTATCAATAGCGAACTCGTGCAGCTGGACACCATTGATTCCGGTTAAAAATGCCTGATTCATGGCTTACCCCTCTGTCACTTCTTGAATCGAATCAAACGGAACATACGACGACCCCAGTTTCACCAGAGTCTGTCCCTCTTCAAAACGTACCGCTTCAATGGGGTAGAGGCCTACGCGGGTATCTTTTGAAACTCCGCTTGCATCCGTATAGCTGGCAGTAACATAATAGATGCCGTCATCAACCGTATGTCCGCCTTTGTCTTTACCGTCCCAGTCAAACGAAGCAATGCCTTCGCTGTCTTCAGGTATCTCCATTGTTGCGATTTCATTACCGTCAACATCAAGGATCGAAACCGTGCCACTTTTCACTGTATCGGCAAAAAAGAGTTCAAACGTAGAATCCGATCCCTCTTCAAATACAATGGCATTACTGCCGGTATCCGCCATCTTTCCGATTGCGGAAATCGTTGAGAAGTCGCGACTGGCTGAAAGCGCCGCAGTCAGATTTTCCAAAGCCGTATTGGTATTTTCAGTCGATTCGAGTGTTGCCAGCTGGGAAGTCTGGCTCAGGATTTTTTCACTGTCCATAGGCTCGGTAGGATCCTGATACTGAAGCTCTACCAACAGAAGTTTGAGAAAATCGTCTTTTCCGAGGACGGTTTTATTTTCTGTAGTTGCACTACTTGCTGCCGTTGGGTCTGTATAGGTGGTTGCATAATTGCCATAAGCGTCGATTGCCATAATAGATCCTTTATACGTATTGAGGAAGTGTAATTTCCATCGAAGTAATCAGCTCCATCTCTTCGTCACTGAACTCTTCGATACTGCGATAACCCTGATTAGCCTGTTGATGACGCCCCTCTTGCTGCTGATGTTCGCCATGGGACGTGCTAAATTGCATGGAAGTATTGACGACGCCGTTATTCGCCAGCTGTGTTTTTAATTCCGTGACATTCTGCGCCAACAGATTAAGCGCGGCATTATTGGAACTGACATTAATATGAACATTATTACCACGCTGTACCATAGTGACTTCCACCTCACCCAGTTTTGCCGGATTGAGTGTCATTTTCAGACGCGTAAACGGAGGCTTGTAATTTTCTACCGCTTCTTTAAGGTCTGCTGCAAAATGGCGAACAGTCTGCTGCGCCTCTTTAACTTTGACTTCCAGAGCGTCGGCACTTTTTGGAGCAACACTGGTGATACGGCTCTCCGTAACCGTCGGTTTTTCCTGAACACTTTCAGAAGGTTCATCAGGCTGTATACCGTTTAGCAATGACGTCAACTGCGTCTCTGTAGAACGCCTGGCGACACTGTTCGCCGTCGGACTTTTTTCAGACGGAGTGCTTTGGGCCTCATCCGGTTTTGGCGCTATCGGCGAAGAACTATCCTGACGCGTCGCGGCGGTTGTCACCACCGTTTCCCGTCGTGTGGTTTTCGTCTCTTTCTGCGGTACTGTAGAAGCACTCTTGATGACTTCCGTATTTTGTGTCACCTGCGTTTCAACCACTTTTGCCGTACTGCCTTCGCGTGTCGTCGTCAGAACATGTTCCGAACGTTTCACCTCGCGCAAAACCTCACTCAACGGTTGCGGGACACTGGTTTCGGCACGTTCTGTCGTCGTTGCTACACGCGTGTTTGCGGCATAGTGCGGTTTGGCGAGCTGTTTGAGATTTAGTACCGGAAGAGGCTCTTTCAAAAGTGTCGTATCGGCAGATTTGACACTCAGGGTCTCAAGTGTGATTTTTTCAAGCTTCAGGCCCAGTTTATCTGCCAGCTCGCTCAAGCCCTTAAGACTCTGCGGCATGGATTTGAGATCGATCTGCTGCGATGTGATAATGGTAGTGATCTGTTCTTTCAGGTAGGTTTTGGCTGCAACCACAACTTCTTTCAGGGCTTCAGGTGTCATGGATGCGTGAAGTTTCGGATCAAGCATCTTCAGGTCGTCACGCAGCGCGACCTCCGTGTCACCAGGTACTTCCGAAGCACGTTGATCCCCCTGAAGCAGTTGGATAAGTGTACTTCCCTGACGTGTCTGTTTTCCCTCTTTGACATCCGTCATTTCACGGGAGAGACTTTTTTTCTCTGTCTGAATCAGCATCTGGTCCACAGTGCGCATTGAATTTTTTCCGCTTTTTTCTTTTAAAAGCGGTGTAGACGGTTCATTACCATCCTCTACCAGAAATGTGAAATCACTTTTGGATTCACCGGTTTTTTGATTGTTTTGCACCTCAAATGCTTCAAGAAACCTGGCAAATTTGCCCGGATCCGCAGTCGTGTTGCCAAGAAGCAGTTGTGCCAGACCCGAAGGTTTTTTGGCCTCATTCGCATTAATAACGATCATAACGGCCTCCTTCAAACGTAATAATTATTGATTAGAAAGCAAACACTATTCCATATCTGTTTTTCCTGCTTTTATCAGGTATGTCAGAACACGACAACCTCAAATTCAATAAATTTTGGATAAAATCGCGAAAATTTTTCTCTGCCGCAGTTGCAGAGAACCCAAAACAGGAAACTCCTTTGCAAAAGATACGAAACATCGCAGTTATCGCACACGTTGACCATGGTAAAACGACACTTGTCGATGGTCTGCTCAAACAATCGGGAACATTTGGCTCTCACGAGCATGTTGATGAGCGTGCCATGGACTCCAATGCCCTTGAAAAAGAACGCGGTATCACCATCCTCTCCAAAAACACGGCAATCCGCTATCAGGACCACAAGATCAACATTATTGACACTCCGGGCCACGCCGACTTCGGTGGAGAGGTCGAGCGTGTCCTCAAGATGGTTGACGGCGTTCTGCTTCTTGTAGACGCTTATGAAGGGGTTATGCCACAGACAAAATTTGTTGTCAAAAAGATGCTCGGACTGGGGAAAAAACCTATCGTAGTCATTAACAAAATTGACAAGCCTTCCGCAGATCCCGAGCGCGTTGTCGATGAAGTGTTTGACCTCTTCGTTGCCATGGACGCGACAGAAGATCAACTTGATTTCCCCATCATCTACGCAGCAGCGCGTAATGGTATGGCCAAGCTCGATATGGCCGATGAGGATGGTGATTTCAAATGTATTTTCGAAACCATTCTGAGCCAGATCCCCGAGCCCGAAGGCGACAAGGAAAATCCTACTCAGGCGCAGGTCTTCACACTCGACTACGACAACTATGTCGGTAAAATCGGGATTTCACGTATTTTTAACGGTACCATCTCCAAAGGTGACACCATTTTGCTTGCCAAAGCGGACGGTGAGCAGGTCAGAGGGCGCGTCAGCAAACTGATCGGCTTTCTTGGACTCAACCGCATGGAGATCGATACGGCTGAAGCCGGAGATATCGTAGCGATTGCCGGTCTTGAAACCGTCGATGTGGGTGACTCCATTGTCGATCCGTCCAATCCGATGCCGCTTGACCCGATGCACATTGAAGAGCCGACATTGACGGTCGTCTTCTCTGTCAATGACTCTCCGCTGGCCGGGACCGAGGGTAAACACGTCACTTCCAACAAACTCAAAGACCGTCTTGATGCCGAAATGAAAACCAACGTCGCCATGCGCTACGAAACGGTTGGGGAAGGAAAATTCAAAGTCTCCGGACGCGGTGAGCTCCAGATCACGATTCTGGCAGAGAACATGCGCCGTGAGGGCTTTGAGTTTGGTATCGGACGCCCTGAAGTTATCGTCAAAGAGATCGAAGGCGTCAAATGCGAACCGTTTGAGCACCTGGTTATCGACGTACCTGAAGAGTTCGGCGGTACCGTCATCGAGCGTCTGGGAAGACGCAAAGCGGAAATGACCTCTATGGTACCTATGGGAGAAGGTTTTCAGCGTATCGAATTCGAAATTCCGGCACGCGGACTCATCGGTTTTCGCGGACAGTTTCTGACTGATACCAAAGGCGAAGGGGTTATGAACCACTCGTTTCTGGAATTCCGCCCTTATTCCGGAACGGTTGAATCACGTCCGTACGGCGCGCTGGTCTCGATGGAAACGGGTGTGGCGCTGGCATACTCGCTCTTTAACCTGCAAGACCGTGGTTCCATCTTTATCGGGCCGCAGACCAAGGTTTACGCCGGTATGATCATCGGGGAGCATTCACGTTCCAACGACCTCGACGTCAACCCGATCAAAGGAAAGCAACAGTCCAACGTCCGCTCGAGCGGCGCGGATGAAGCTATCAAACTCGTTCCGCCACGGGATATGAACCTGGAGAAAGCGCTTGAGTGGATTGAAGATGACGAACTGCTCGAGATCACACCGATCAGCATCCGTATTCGTAAACGCTACCTTGACCCGACCGAACGTCGCCGTCATGCGAAAACTGCCGCAGGAAAATAATACCTCAGCCTTCTTGCTGAAAAATCTGTTACATGTAACTCTGAATTTTATTGGGAAAAAAGCTTCAACCGCGTCACGAGAGGCAGGCTCGGACGGGCTTCAAATCTTAAGGAGTGTATGAATCATAACTATCAATTAATGGCTCTTTAACTGATAATTGATGACAGTATAAAATAGTCGGGTAAATCGGTAGTAAACTCTTCTTTAATAAGGCTTAAACCATATGCGTTGGCGAACCATTCGTAAAAAATCTCCTCCAAAAACTTCTCAGACTCCCAAAGTACCCTACGCCGGTTTCTGGTCCCGTGCCATGGGATTTGTCACCGACCTTTTTATGATCGGCGTCCCTGTCAGTCTCATTTTCATGACGCTTTTCGGTCGTGAAGCAATGAAAAAATCCGGGGCTATCGATCTGCTGGTCAACCAGCAGGAAGCGATGCAGAATGCTCCGGATCCGCTAATCTCGCTGGCCCAGCTGCTGCTATCCATGGTTATTTATGTCGCTTTCTGGCGCATCAGTATGCAAACACCGGGAAAAAAGATGGCGCGAACTCTTGTTGTCGATGCCAAAACGCTTGAACGTGCTTCCACGCTTCAGCTGGTTGTACGTTTTTTTGGATACCTGATCTCGGCAATTCCGTTGTTTCTGGGATTTTTCACCGGCCTGTTCCGCCGTGACAAACGTACCCTGCATGACCTCATCAGCCGTACTGCGGTAATCCGCGACACACGAAACTGAATGCCGCTTCTCGTCGGCTCGTTCTACTTTTTCTATTTCGCCATCATCGCGGTGCATATCATTTTTATGCCCAAAGTGCTCAATATGACCGGGTACACGCCTTCGGAGATTGGTATCATCTACGCCAGTGCGCCGCTGGTACGTTTCATCATACCTTTTGCGTTTCTGAAAAGACTGCGGCTCGATCGGAGTGTCTTTAATGCAGCAATTTTGCTGCTTGTGATCAGTGCGGCGGCTTTTTTTCCCGCGCTGCATCACTTCTGGGCACTGCTCTTTGCCAATATCGCTCTGGGCATCGGACTGAGCCTGATTCTTCCCTATATCGAAGTCATCGCGCTTGAACAGATCGGGAAAGAGCGCTACGGACGTATTCGTCTTTTCGGTTCCGTCGGTTTTATTCTCGTGGCACTGGTTCTGGTAAAAACACTCAGTACTCCCAATGTGGCGCTGGGATACCTTCTGGCGATGGTTATCATTACGGCACTCTTTGGTTACCGTATCGCCGCGCTGGATCATCACAACAGCATCACGCCAATGCAGCCTTCTGCCTCGGAAGGTATCAATCTACTGCGCCATCCCTGGCTCTGGAGTGGGATGCTGCTGATGCAGGTGAGTTTCGGCCCTTTTTATAACTTTTTCACAATTTACGTCACCGATCACGGTATTTCAATGGATACGACGATCTACCTCTGGAGTTTCGGTGTCATCATAGAGATCGCCATGTTCTATTTTCAGGGGCCGCTGCTGCGAAGGCGTCTTATCACCCTCTTGCAGTTTTGCGCCGCAGCCACCGTTTTAAGATGGTCTCTGGTCTATGGCGCACCTGAAAATCTGGCGCTGCTCTTTCTCTCGCAGAGTCTGCATGCACTCAGCTTTGCACTGTTTCATACGGCTGCCATCAGTACGCTTTTTACACTCTACAAAGAGCGAAAACTCGCACAGCAGTTCTTCTTCGGGATTGCGTACGGTCTGGGAGGATTTATCGGCGCGCTGGCCTCGGGGTATATTTATGAATTCTGGCCGGAGCAGCTCTTTGCCGCAGCGGCACTGGTCGCTGTTGCGACCACTCTGGCATTTACCGCTGCCAGAGTACGGCTTGCCGATCAGTAATCAATAATCAGTGACGTCATGAAGGTGCGGTCAGAATACTCTTTACCCTCTGGCGGCAGATTCGTATAGTCAACCTTATAGCTGATTCCCATTGAAAAGAAATCGCTGATTTTGCTTTCAAACGCAGTTTTGGAGTTGACGAAATAGCGTTCGCTCTCTTCAAAATCACCGCGGTAGCTGGCTTCTTGCAAAAACTTCAGATTTTCCATGATCTGCCAGCTGTAGTTTGCCTTGGCCACATAGCCGGTATAATCATCACTCTTGCCATCTTCTTTTGTAGCACCGGACGTTCCGTCGGGATAGGGATATTTAATCTCGTCGCCACTGACGCCATCATAGTATTTATCCATGCCTTCATCCGCACTGTAAAGCACGTTTGCCTGAAAATCGAGTTTGTGTGCGTCACTGCTCAATACAATATATTTAATACCCGGACCCGTATAGAACTGATACTCGAAACCGGAGAAACGGTCACGTTTGTAACCTGCCAGATAGTTGATTGCAAATTGCTCCGCAAACTGATAGTCGTAGTTGAATTCGGCGATCACCTTATTCTTGCTCTCAACCTGATTCTCGGAACCGTAGAGCATATCAATATCGAATTTGGCTTTATGGGCACCCCAATTTTTGTTTGCGGAGAAATCTACCGAGAACGCATTCGTATCGGTATTCCCCTGCGTCTGCACGTAGCTCAGTTCCGTATGGGTTTTAAGTGCATCGGCATCACTGCCGTCTGCCAGTAACAGTGCAGATGCTGCCAATGCGAGGGATAATACTTTTTTCATAGTGCTCCTTGTTGTGATGGGTTGGAACTCAGATGGACATCCATCTGCGGGAATGGAATCGTAATGCCTTTGGCATCAAGTGCGAGTTTGGCATTTTCAATCAGATCAAAATAGGCAGGCCAGTATTCATCCGAACTGACCCACGCGCGCATGGTAAAGTTGACACTGCTCTCACCCAGAGATGCTACGGCAACCAACGGTTCGGGATCGCTGAGCGTTCTTGAATCGGCCCTGATAACCTCATAAAGCGTCTCTTTCGCCAGACGGATATCATCGTTGTAGCTGATGCCGATGATATGATCGACCCGACGTACCGGTTTGTTGGAATAGTTAATGATATTACTCCCCGTAATGGCCGAGTTGGGCACAATGATGATGCGGTTGTCCGGAGGGCTGATGGTGGTAGTAAAGAGTCCAATGTTATCAACCGTCCCCGACGCACCGCCCGCCTCGATAAAATCGCCTACCTTAAACGGGCGGAAGATCAGAATGACGACTGCGGCACCGACATTGGAAAGAGTATCTTTGAGTGCCAGACCGATCGCAAGGCCTGCCGCGCCGAGAATTGCCATAAACGAGGTGGTATCGACTCCAAGTTCACTGATTGTCGCCATGATGATGACGACCATCAAACCGACATAAACTCCGTTTTCCGCAAACTTCCGTAGCGTCTCGTCAACGCTGTAGCGCACCATCATCTTATGGGTGATACGACTCAGACCTTTTGCTATCATCCGTCCGATAAAAAAGATCAGCAGTGCCGAAACGATCTTCATGCCGTACTCGGTGCCATACTGTATGAGCTGCTGCGTGTAATGTGAAAGTTCCTGTTCCATAGTGCCTGTCTTTGGGAAGATTTAGTCGTGAAAGTGTAGCATCAGCGCCCTTAGAGAGGCGTTACCGAAACGTGACCAACGCCTCTAGAGGAAGCCGTTTTCGCTCGCTTTGGGCATCCACGCGGTATCCGAGTGCGACCATCAGCGCCAGTTTCTGCTCACTCTGGAGTTCAAGAAGTGCTTCAACGCCCTTTTTCTCAAATCCTTCAATCGGACAGCTGTCAATACCGAGAGCGGCGGCATGGGTCATAACGTTGGCGGCAGCAATGTAGCACTGTTTCGCCGTCCAGTTCTCAAGCAGCAGCGGATCATTTTCTATCGGTTCAAGATAACTGCCGTAACGGGCAATGTAAGCTTCACATGCCTCCGGTGTGAGTCCCCGCCGCATGAACATGTTCCGGACATAGTCGCTGTCGCTGCGCACACTGGCGTTATCCGTCGTAAAGATCAGCAGTTCGCTGCAACTCTCAATCTGGGCCTGATTCCAGCAAAGCGGTTTCAGCGCGGCTTTGAGTTCACTGCCTTGTACGACAATAACCCGCCAGGGCTCCATGCCGAAGGAAGAGGGAGAGAGGCGCAGCGTTTCCAACAGCGCCTCCAACGCTTCCGGTGGAAGTTTTCGATCGGGATCGAAACGTTTGCAGGCGTGACGAAACGCCATTGCATCGGAAAAATTAGACATAGCGGCTCCTGATGGCTCTGATTTTATGATATCCCGCCTCATAATGCTGACGGTTTGGTCGGCTGACCCGGGAGAGTGCCGGAAGGTACTTTTCAAAGTTTTTCCAGACTCGCTGCGACGCTTCGGGGCGTCCGCGCTTGATAAGCTCAAAACTGACCGCCGCGTTGATGAATCCCTTCAGCAGCCAGATCTCGTCATGATCGGTTTGGCGCCGCGGAAACCAGAGTGCCTCGAGATATTCATGCGCTTCATAAAAGCGCTCCTCTTCAAGTGCCTTCATAAAGGTGTTCATCGCAGGTATCAACGTGCCGGTATCGATCATTTTGTACTCTCAAGCGTCATGTTTTTGCGCCAGTAGCCACGACCGCCATAGAGCGAAATGCAGTGATACTTCGGAAATTTTTTTCGAAATTCGCCCAGCCGTTCTTTTGTTCCCTTGCCGGTATCGCAGTAAAAGACAAATACGGAACCCTCCGGGTATTTTGAAAGTTCATAAGGGTTGTAGGTGATGCTTCCCGATTTTTCAATGGGAGAGAGGATGGTATCGACGAGTACAACCGCCACGCCTTCATGTTCGAGTCGCGCTTTTTCGCGAAGGTACTCCTCCTGCGTCCATTCGTCCGCAAACGTTTCGTCCATGAAGCATCCCTCTCTTTTTTTGGAGATACTATAGCGCCCTTTGCATTGCCGAAGCCTTATACCTGAGGGTTAACTCGATGTTTCAAGCCTTACATGTAATGTGGAATCTACACAATGGTAAGGGTCAGATGCTTGATGGGATGCTACATAGCCTTCGCTTCACTCAGAGGGAAAATCTGCTACCATTGCACATGGCTAAAAAGAAGCATTCAAAACTCAACCAGCGGATCCGCCACTACTTCGACGGAGACGGTTTCGACGATGGGATCGAACGGGTCTCCACGGCAACACTGATCGAGCTGAGCCAATCGCTTGGCATGATCCCGGACTCCTTTGAAAAACCGCAGCTCGTCAAACTCTTCCGGCGTATCTGGAGCGAGGGCGACCTTGATCTGCGCAACCATATCGTCGCCTTTTTCAAGGCCGAAAACCGTATCTATCCCTCCCCTGCGAATGCCGTTCCGACACTCGAACGCTCCGAAAAGATCTCAGAACTGATTGCCGAACTCGATGTCACCCCCGAAGAAGCGAAACTGCTGCATAGCGCCTACATTGATGTACGCAGTAAAAAAATCACGCTCGAAAAGATGGAATCGACCCTGCGCCATCTGCGATTTGAAAAGAAGAGAAGTGACCTGGAAAAAGCGCTCGGCGGCGTTTTTGATCTTGATGACCGCTTCGAATTCAACGCCTCGTTCGAATACCGCGTTTTGGGAGACGCTTTTAAAAAGATCCACACGCTCAAGACCCGGCGTTTCGATTACGACATGCTCCAAAATGAGAGCGAAGCAGTTATCATCGAAGCAGTCGAGGCGCAAAAAGCGGAACTCTCAAAAATAAAACAGGAACAGATCAATACCTTTCTGGAACGATGCGCCCATCCAAAACACCGCTATCTTGATGCCGCGGCCATACTCTCGTCCCTCAAACGGATGCCTCCGGTGTGGGAAGGCGGGTATCCGGAGCTTCCCGATGCCCTCCTGCAGCAGGTCATTGCAACGTTGCATTCCGGAATTCAGGTCTCCCAGACACCGCATGATGTCCTTGTAACACTCGAACGTACCCTCACCCTTCCTTTCACGCAGCTCCTGCTTCCCTACGAACTCGCCCTTACGCTTGAGAAGGCCCCGCTGCTTGAAAGCATCTGGCTTGAGCAGCCTCTGGACATCGCCGCTGCGCTCGAAGATGCCGAGCGGCTCAGCCGCGAACATTTTGAAGCATCTCTCTCGGAACTGGTCTTTACATGTAAAGAGCACTCCCGCCTGCTGCAGCTTGACGATGCCACCCTTTACGGATTTATCTACGATGAGCTGCTGCCGCTCATGGGGCGCCACCTTGACATTACGCCGAAGATGGTACGCAAAGTCGTCTATGCTTTTGGAAAGAACATTCAGCAGATGCTCTTCAAACGCCAGCGTTCGGAACTGCTCGCACGCACGATCCGCGATTTTAAAAACCTTTTCCCTTTCGCCAGAGAGCTGCGCCGCAAACTGATTCTGCATATCGGTCCCACCAACAGCGGTAAAACCTACACGGCGATGGAGCGTCTCAAAAAAGCCGACACGGGGTACTACCTCGCACCCCTGCGGCTGCTGGCACTCGAAGGGTATGAGGAGCTGCTTGAGAGCGGTATCGCCGCATCCCTCATCACCGGGGAGGAGCAGATTCTCGATGACGAGGCCTCCCACATCAGTTCCACCATCGAAATGCTCAACTTCGATGTCGATGTGGACGTCTGCGTCATTGACGAAGTGCAGATGATCGATGACCGTGACCGCGGCTGGGCCTGGGCCAATGCCATCATCGGTGCCCCTGCCAAAACCGTTATCATGACAGGCTCTTCCAATGCCAGAGAGGCGGTTGTAGCGCTGGCGGAATACCTGAACGAGCCGCTTGAAATCATCGAATTCGAACGCAAAAATCCGCTGCATCTGCTCAAACACGCCACGCCTCTGGCCGAAGTGCCGCGCGGCAGTGCGGTGATTGCTTTCAGCCGCCGTGACGTGCTGCGTCTCAAACAGCAGCTCGCGCGCTATCACAGCGTCAGCGTCGTCTATGGCAACCTCTCGCCGGAAGTACGGCGCGAAGAGGCGCGGCGCTTCCGTGAGGGCGAAACGGACGTACTGGTCGCAACCGATGCCATCGCCATGGGCCTCAACCTGCCCATTCAAACGCTTTATTTCAGCAAAGCCGACAAGTTTGATGGCGAGAACCAGCGCGATCTCACGCCTTCGGAAGTCCACCAGATATCTGGCCGCGCCGGGCGTTACGGCATGAGCGAAGCGGGCTATGTCGGGGCACTCAAGCCTGATGTGCTCAGAACCATCGTTCGCCTCTACCCCAAAGAGGATCACCACATCAGCGTGCCTTTTCGGGTTATGGCCAACCTCGATCACATCCGTCTCGTCGGCGGCATTCTTGAGGAGCGCTCGCTCGCTGTCATTCTGGAATTCTTTGTCAAAAACATGAAGTTTGACGGCCCTTTCCGCGCCACCAATCTTGAGGGGATGCTCGAAGCGGCAGCCATCGTCGACCGCTACGAGCTGGATCTCGCCACCAAGTTCCAGCTCGCCACGGCGCCGCTGACAACCTCCTCGCCCTATCTGATGCAGGTGTATGAACGTTATGTCCGGCTGCTCGAAGCCAAAGAGAGCATTCCTTACATACCGCCGCGGAACATTCAGGAGTATGCCACAACGATGGAAGAGCTTCTCGAGGCGGAGGATCGGGTCAAGGAAATTTCGCTTTATCTATGGCTGAGTTACCGTTTCAGCGAAAGCTTTATTGATGTCGAACACGCAAGAAGTACGCGGACACTGCTGAACCGTTTTATTGAAAATTCGCTTAAGCAGAGCCATTTTGTGCCGCGTTGCCGCGAATGCTCCAAACCGCTCCCCTACAATTCCGAGTTTGCGATCTGCCAGAGCTGTTTTCGCAGACTCCACCGCACGCCCGCACCCAAACCGCCGTACCGGAAAAAAGAGTCATAACGCTTCGGCGAAACGATTTTTTCCTTCCGCTTTGGCACGATATAGGGCATCGTCGGCCTTCTTGATCATACATTGCATGCCATCACCGGCATCATAAACCGTTATTCCGCCCAAACTGATCGTGATCGGCGTATCCAGACCGAAATCATGCGAAGCTACACTCTTACGCAGTTTCTCTGCAATGATGCCCAGCGATTCCCTGTCTGTCTCGGGCAACAGAAGCAGAAACTCTTCGCCACCCCATCGGCAGACACTGTCAATTTCGCGCAACACCCCTGTCATGCGCCCATACACCGCACGAAGTATCCGATCGCCGGTAAGGTGTCCGAAACGGTCGTTGATCTGCTTGAAATCGTCGATATCGATCATAATAACCGATAACGGCTGTTTTGAGCGCTGCAGCCGTTTCATTTCGATATCGAAGACCACTTCACAGCGATAGCGTGTCATGGCACCGGTAAGCGTATCGACTTTGGCCAGCTCTTCATAGATCAGACGCTCCTGCGCTACACGATAATAGTGCCGGGTTGATATGAAGAGTACGCCCAAAATGGCTCCGAGCAGCGTCGGAATAATAAAAAAACGCCCCTCAAGCGATATCTGCAACATGAATAGAAACTGCATGGAAGCAAAAAAATCGACAAATCCGACAAAAAAGAGGATGACAAAAAACGTTTTAAGGAGATTTGGAAAAGCCGTTTTTGTTTTCATAGCATGTCCCCGATATAACCGCTGTATGCCGATCGGTGTGTTTTCATTTACAAATTCATCTCTTTACTTCGACAGTAAATCACTGTAATCAAAGCTTAGGGGGCGAATGTAGAGCTTCCCTTCTATGTCAAAAATACGGTCATCTTTCTTCAGACGTTTTTCAAATGTCTCGACAATACGCTGTCGTGTCTTTTTGTCATAATCGTGCCGCTTGAGAAACTTTTTCAACGAGATCAGATCGTCACGCGGCGCGTCATCGATGCTGCGCGCCTCTATCACTTCGGCATCCTGACTCTCATCCGTTCCCGAAATGGCATCATCAATCACCTGCTCCACGTTATGGGCGGAGAGAAATTTGGTCGCTACCACCTGAAGGACATTGCGAAGCTGTTCATCACGCTCTTTGTATATCTGTTCGATCTTCTCGCGTTCGGCAATCAGCATCGCTTCGCGCTGATCGCGAAGCGAGCTGTTTTCGTTTTCAAGTTTGCCCACACGCTCGCGCAGGCGCTTGTTTTCCTCTTCGATGTAATCGTAATAACGCTGATCGGTATGCGAAGATGCCGCGGTACTGTTCTGCGCCACCGCCACAAACTTAACCCCGTTTTCGATGATACAATCGAGACTTCCGCGCCGGATGCGGTTGTGTATCGCCTCTTTTGAAACATTGAAGTGGGCGGCGGCTTCCGCTATGGTCATTTTTCCCATGATCGACCTAACGCATGTTTTCGAACACGAGCGGGGCATCCCACTCCTGTGCACGGATATGTTTGATTATTTTCTGAAGGTCATCGATCTGTTTGGATTTGACACGTATAGCATCACCCTCGATCTGCGCGCTCGCCTTGGTGCCGAGTGTTTTGATTTCGGCCACAATTTTTTTGGCCTCTTTCGACTCGATGTAGTCAACCACCTTATAGGTTGCCTTACGGGTCATGCCACTGGCATCCTCGGTTTTCGTGTGTTCGAGGACTTTGGAGGAGAGCCCGCGTTTGAGAAGTTTTCCCACGAGAATATCGAAAAGCGCTTCGAGCTTGTTGTCACTTGAAGCCACAAGCACCAGCGCTTTCTCTTTTTCACGATAATTGACTTCATAAGGTGTTCCCTTGAAGTCATAACGGTTGGCGACCTCTTTCTCTACCTGATTGAGGGCATCTTTAAAGTCTTGAAGATTGATCTTCGCAGTGATGTCAAACGCATGCTCTTTTGCAGCCATACAGTAACCTTCCTGTTATCTTTACAAACAAGTATAACAGAGGGTTACTTAAAGCCTTAAACCCTCGTTTCACGAGCTCGCAGCCGTTACTGCCACAAGATAGGTTATAATAAAAAACAAGAACGAT
Source organism: Sulfurimonadaceae bacterium (assembly GCA_050305515.1). GTDB lineage: Bacteria > Campylobacterota > Campylobacteria > Campylobacterales > Sulfurimonadaceae > JAFGUB01. Next base: position 194,687 of record JBNLFL010000024.1, on the reverse strand, counting down.
TGCACACGCAATCCGTTATCATATAGAAGTGAGCCCATGCAGCGATCCCTGATTTTGATTGTCGATGACGAGCCGGTTAATATTCGCACGCTGGCCGGAATGCTTCGCGATCACTACCGCCTTCTGGTCGCTACGAGCGGAGCCTCTGCCCTGAAACTGCTGGAGCAGCAGTCTCCCGATCTGATGATTGTGGATATCATCATGCCGGAAATTGACGGTTTGACACTCGCCCGTAGCATACGGAAGATGGAACATCTTGACCATTCGGCTATCATATTCCTTACGGCTGACAGCCATCAGCATACGCTCAATGAGGCTATGTCGATAGGCGGCTCCGACTACATTATCAAACCTGTCGATGCCAACATGCTGACACATCGTGTCGCCAATGCACTCAGACGCGTTTCAAAAGGGCCGTTTCAGCATCTCTACGAAGAAGCGCGCCATATCATGCAGTCCTATTTCGAAAGTGCCGAACATCATCTGCTGCTTTCGGATGTTCTTGAAATTGCCGACAAGCTCGTGACGCTGCTCACGGCTCCTTCGTCGCACCTGTCAGACTTTCTTGACCTGCTTCCCAAAAGCTATGACGACGCATCACATAACATCAATGTCGCCATCCTTGCCATCATGCTCGGGAGGACGCTTAATATGAGCCGCCGTCAGCTTCATGACCTCGGAACGGCGGGAATCCTCCACGATTGCGGCAAAACCATGATTGACCGGGCGATACTCGAAAAAAACTCCCAGCTCTCATGGTATGAATACACAGCCGTTCAGGAACACGCACGCTTCAGTGTGGAGATCGCCAAACGATTTGGCATTCGAAGTACCGCGATTCTCTCCGCGATTCTTTACCATCATGAAAAGCTTGACGGTTCGGGATACCCCGAGGGGATCAGCGCCGCTGCCATTCCGCAGTTTGCGCAGATTCTTGCGGTCTGCGATATTTTCGACGCATTGACGACGGACAGAAGCTTCAGGGAACGCTACAGTTCGTTCGAAGCGCTGCGGCTTATGAAGCTGGAGATGTCCGCTCAGCTCAATACCACCTATATCGACACACTGATACGGATGCTCCGCTAAAACGAGGGTGCTCCGAAATCGGGGGCGCCGCCAAAACCGAAACCGCCGCCACCGAACATATTCGGGTCCATAAACCCCATCATGCCGCTTTTGTTGCGCAGCATGACGATGTCCTGCTTGGGGGCGATCCCTGAAGGACAGACCGGTACGCACTCGTTGCAAAGCGTACAGTCCCATACGCCGCTGCTCTGGACCGCTTCGATCTTGCCTTTAACGTCACCTTCACGCACATCACTCACATAACGCCATACCCGCGTGAGCGCAAACGGACCCAGAAATTCCGCATTGACGCTGTAAACGGGGCAGGCGCTGTAACAGCTGCCGCACAGAATGCAGTCGCTCTGAAGGGCGTTATTTTTAACGTTAGCGGGCGTTACGGGTACAAACGCACCGCTCTCGACGCCGTAGGCCTTGGCACGGGCGTTACATGTAAGCGCGCGCTCCATATCGACCACCAGATCGCGCAGCAGGGGCATATTGCGCAGCGGCTCGATGAGATCGCCCTCTTTTGGCTTGTAGGCGCAGGCAAGCTCTTCGCGGCCGTTGACGCGCACCGCGCAGCTGCCGCAGACCGAAGAACGGCACTCATGCGAAAAAGCGAGTGTCGCATCCTGTGTGTTCTTGATGGCAATCAGATATTCAAGCAGCGTGGCGTCACTCTCGACGACCTCATAGCTCTGCGTCGTCTCGAGCGGTTCGCGCTCACTCCCATAACGTTTTACATGTAACAGCATCAGTCACACCACTCCCGTTCGTTTTCGTCATCATAAGAATCTTCGCAGCTGCAGTCGTCCCAGCCGTCATCCTCGCCGATGATGTAACTGATGTCGTCATCTTCCTCGGCATCGCTCATGCCATAAAATCGGCACATAGTACGCCCTCCTCTTTCCAGGTAATGGTATGCGCGCCGTACACTTCGTCGTTGCGCTGCGGAATGTCCTCGCGGTAGTGCGCCCCGCGGCTCTCGTTGCGGCTGATGGCGCTCACCAGCACAATCTCGGCAAGCTCCACCATGTTGCCAAACTCGATGAATTCGACCAGATTGGTGTTATAGGCTTTGGACTTGTCGCGCGGTCCCATGAACGGCAGCTCTTTTTGCATCTGCCGCACCGCGCCGAGTACCGCCTTAAGGCCCATATCGCTGCGTACGATGCCTGCGTTGTTGTAAAAAATGTTGCCCATCATTTCGCGTTTCTGGATAAAGTCGATCTGATTGGTGAAATATTTCACGCCGCTGATAAAGTTCTGATCACTCTGAAGCTGTCTGGCATTGTTACATGTAACGCCGCTTTTAAGCGCGTCGGAAGCGGCGTTTTCACCCGCCTGTCTGCCAAACACCAGCAGTTCAAGCAGCGAGTTTCCGCCAAGACGGTTGGCGCCGTGGACATTATGGTTGGCGCACTCGCCGCAGGCAAAAAGCCCTTTGACGCTGCTTTCGCTGCGGTTGTTCACGGCGATGCCGCCCATGGAGTAGTGGGCGACAGGCTTGATGGGAATGCACTCATGCACCGGATCGACATTCTCGTACAGCCGGGCCAGCTTGCGCTCCTGCGGCAGCTCCTCGTCAATAAACGCCTCGCCGAGATGGCGGATGTCAAGATAGACCTCGCCGCCCCCGTGCTCGATTTCGTCGCGGATGGCACGGGCGACGACATCGCGCGTCGCCCGCTCATCGGTGAAGCGTTCGCCGTTTTTATTAAGCAGGTATCCGCCGGCACCGCGCGCGCTCTCGCTGATAAGAATGGCGGAGTTTTTCAGCGCCGTGGGGTGAAACTGCACAAACTCCATATCGCTGAGTTTTGCGCCGGCGCGCACCGCGGCCGCGATGCCGTCGCCTGTCGTACCCTTGGCGTTCGTGGAGTGTTTGCCATAGATGCGGCTGTAACCGCCGGTAGCGAGAATCACGCTTTTGGCCGCAAACTGCTCCACCTCGCCGGTGCGGATGTTGAGCACCGTCACGCCGCTGACATGACCGCCTTCCTCGACGATGATGTTGAGCAGGAAACGCTCGACGGCAAATTCGATGCCCGCGCGGTTGCACTGATCGTAGAGCGTGTGCAGAATCTTCAGCCCCGTATAATCCTGTGCGTAACAGGCGCGTGCGTGCGTGGCACCGCCCAGACGGCGCTGGGAGATGTAGTTCTCGTCCGTACGGCTGAAAGGTACGCCGATGGTATCGAGCCACTCGACCATCGTCACCCCTTCGCGGCAGAGCGTCTCGACCGCATCGCGTCGTGCGAGCCCCTGAGCGGATTTAAGCGTGTCTTCGATGTGGATCTGCGGCGAATCGACATCCACGTGCGCCAGCGCCGCATTGATGCCACCCTGCGCCATACAGGTCTGCGCGCGCGTCGGATAGGATTTGCACAGCACCTGCACCCGCGCGCCCGCTTTGGCGGCATGCAGCGCCGCCGTCAATCCTGCACCTCCGGCACCGATTACCAATACATCAACCATACGGCTCCTTTACATGTAACATTTGCAAGGTCTGTTCCAAAGGCGGGGATTGTACTTCAGGGGGAGTTAGAGGGAGCTAAGGTTTTACATGTAACGCAAAACCCTTTTTCACGTCTCACTGACGCTTCAGATGCATCAACGCATTATGCTCAAAAAGAAACATCAACGTCTCTGTGACATAGTGCCTTATGGCATCCCGCGTCTGTTTGTCGAGATGAAACACCTTTTGCCCCCGGATGCTCTTGCCTTTTCCGAAAAGCAGCCGATAGTCGTCGTTGATATGGCGTCCCCGGAACCAGCCGACATGCACATAACCCTCTTTGACCTTGATGTAACAGAATCCGCCCTCCTTCGAATAGAGCGTCGTAATGTTTTCACTGTATTTCTCTCTGGCGTCATTACCGATACATATCTTGATAAAGTCCCGTACCTCCAGAAAAAGTTCGGCATATTCGCCTCGACTGTCTCTTTCAAAAGCGTTTGTATGCGTCATGTTCTCCTCCAACCTCGATGTCACATCATGCGCTATTGTAGCAATATGAAGGGGAAGCGCAACGGAATATTGCATTATTAAGCCCTTACATGTAAAGATGCCGTCCATGTTGGATGTTTTTATTTCCGTTCTCGGCATCTATGTCTTCATCGCCGTGGGTTACACCGCCAAACGCACCTTCAAAGAGAAAATTGACGAGCGAACGGTGACGCTGCTTTCGGTCTATTTTCTGCAGCTTTTTCTCACCTTCTGGGGACTGCTCAAGCGGCCGTTCGACACCTCGCTGGTCGTGGCACCCGCGCTCTATCTGGCGGTTGTGGCGCTCACACTGCTGCTCACGCTGCCCATCGTGCGCCGTCTTTTCAGCGACCCCAAAGAGCGTTCCATCGCCACCGTCGCCGCGCTTATCGGCAACACGGGGAATCTGGGCATCCCTTTGGGAATCGCCATCTTCGGCGAAGCGAGCATCCCCTACACGACCGTCATCAACCTTGTCAACGTCTTTTTCGTCTATACGTTTGGTGTTTACTACTACTCGCGCGGTAGTTTTGACGCGCGCACGTCACTGTTCAACATCTTCAAGCTCCCCGCCATCTGGGCGGCGTTTGCGGCCATCGGTCTCAACCTCGCAGGGTACCAGCCCTCCCCTACGGTCGACAAAACACTGATGATGGGTGCCTATGCGTCCATGACCATGCAGCTGCTGCTTTTCGGAATCTATCTCTATGACGTGAAACTACAGGAGATGAACCGGCTGCTGATGGGCTGGGTAAACGGCGTCAAATTTCTGCTACTGCCGTTACTGAGCTTTGGCGTGCTACAATTTGTGCCTATGGATGCCATGGTCAAGGGGATTCTTTTTCTGGAGCTGATGATGCCGCTGGCTGTTGCCAACGTGAATCTGGCCAGTCTCTACGAGTGCCGTCCGCGCGACGTGACGGCACTCGTCCTCATAACGTCCCTGCTCTTTCTTATATTGATTTTCGGCGGCATCCGCATTATCACTTACATGTAAAGGAAATTTATGGTCATTGAACTCACCGACGCCAACTACACCCAAACCATCAGCGAAAACGACACACCCATTTTTATTGACTTCTACTCCCCCACCTGCGGGCCGTGCCAGATGATTTTGCCGCTGCTTGATCGCATCGACGCCCATTTCGAAGGCGAAGCGCTCATCTGCAAGGTCAACGTGGCCATGAATCCGAAACTCTCACAAAAATACGAAATTCGAAGCGTACCGTTTTGCGTAAGTATCGGCAAAGACAAAATGGTCAAAGACTACGAACTCGGTGCCGCCTCCGTCGATCGCTATATTACCATGGTGGAAAAAGCGCAGGGCAAAGGGTTTTTTGCGCGTCTTTTCGGGTAAATTACCATGCCGGACACACCGCTTTCCAATCAGCTTATTCTCCACGAACTTGACAAGGTGGCATCCGCGCCCGCCGTACTCAAAAAACGCCATCTTGTCTTTGAAAAAGGGGCGCAGCCTTTTGACAGTTTTGACACGGCCGAACAGTTTTATTTCATCATGGACGGCAGCATCAAGATTTCGCAGATCAATCCGGAAAATGGCAGGGAACAGACCCTTTATCTGCTTTCCCGCGGGGATATGTTCGATGTTGTCACCCTGCTTGATAGCGGAAGCCACGAGTATGTCGCCGAGGTTATGGAACGCACCGAAGTGGTGGAGGTGAGCATTGCGCAGGTACGTGCGCTGCTCGAGAGCGACTCCGAGTTCCGCCGCTTTTTTCTCCCCTACGTGGCGCAGCAGCTGCGTACCATGGAGAACCTTGCCGTCGATCTCTCTCTTTATGATGTTTACGGACGCATCGTACGGCTCTTTGCACGTTTTGTCGAGAACAGCGACGGCACGCCGCGTCTGCGGCTTATCAACCATCTCAGCCATGAAGAGCTCGCCTCCATGGTCGGCTCGGTTCGGAAGGTCGTCAACCGTGCCCTGCAGCGTCTCAAAGACGAAGGCGTCATCGAACTCTCCCGCAAACAGCTGCAGCTGAAAAACCTCAAAAAACTTCTGGATAAACTCTAGTCCTGCCCTATCGTTTCACTTTATTCCTTTTTCAGTAGATATACAAATATCATGTGCTAGATTGTTAATGAATCAATAATAAAGATAAATAATGCGTATAACTCTGCTTTTTTTCATCATGCTGGTGAGTTCCGCTAACGCCTACAACATTGATGAGATGCTGGAAATTTACCGTAAAGAGAGTGACCTCTCGAATAAAACAAAAAATGAGGCACTGGGACATGTGAGCGTCTATACCCGCGATGATCTTGAACGGATGCAGGCGTACCGTCTGGGTGATCTTATTAAATCATTGCGTTTTTTCCGTTATGACGAGAACCTTCTCGGCCTTCCGGACTACCTTCATATCGACCCGATTCCCTATATGAGCGACCTCATCAAAATCTATATCAACGACCATGAATTCACCTCCTCCTTCGCGGGAAGCGGTCTTGTCCTCTACGGAAATATTGATCTGGGTTTCGTCGATCATGTCGATATTTATACCGGTGTCAGCTCTTCTCTTGTTAGCACCGAACCTTCTGCATTGACAATCAAGCTCTATACCAGAGATCCTTCGCGTGAAGCCGGAGGGATGCTGCAGGGCTATGCCGGTTCGCGTGGCACCAACCATGTCAATACATCCTATGCATTTTCGGATGAAGCGCTTCAGGCTTATATGTACGCAAGCCGCACCGACGGGAACAGGCAAGAGTATAGCCACGACGGACACACCATCTCCCGAAACTATGAGGAGCTGCACGCCCTGCTGACCCTCTCATATAACAACATCGCCCTGAGCGCGGAGGTGCTTCAGCACCATCAGGATCCGTTTCTGGGATACAGCATGTTCGCTACGCCCAATGAGGGAGAACTCAAGTCCCTGATGGGACGTGCCGCACTGGATATCACCTTTTTGGAGGATGATTCGCTCAAACTCTCAACCTCTTTTTCACGCATGGATGAGGATGTCGATCTCAACATGGACGGCACAAGATGGAGCGCAAATGTTGCAGATTTTAGCAAAGCCTCCGATCGCCTGCAGACAACGGCGTATGATGACGTTTTCGATGCCAAACTGGAGAAGCGTTTCATGCTGAACGACCAGATGCTGATGGGCGGCATACAGTACCGGAACAAACAGCTTCATAACGTTGCGGTTCATAACAACGGCGAACGCGAGCCCAATCCGGAATTTCTCAATGCGAAAATCTTCTCGTTCTACCTTCAGGACGACTATTTACTGACCGACCGGCACATGCTTACCGCTTCGGGCAAAATCAGCCACTACGAAAATGAATCTAATCGCTATGATGAGTGTTTCAGAACCTATCAGGGGCGTCTTGGCTACATCTATACCAATGATACGGTCATGTTCAAAAGCTTTTTCTCCTACATGCAGATACCGACTGAACAGTACACTCTGGCATTTTCAAGAGGTTCCAACGTCACCGTGCTTGACGTTCAGAGCCTCACCGGGGAGTATTCACATGAGTTTGGCGCGCATCGTATCGGTATTTTCGGGCAATATACCATTACCGAGCTCAACGGGAACATGAGTCCGCTCAATGATGATATCGCCAAGGATTTCACCTCAATCGGCGGCGCGCTTGAATACGACTACCGTTTCGACGCGTTCAACGCTTTCGAATCGATGTTTTACACCTATAACGTCACGAATCCCGTTTTCGGGGACGATTTGCGCAGCATCGGCGGTTTCGCCCGCCTTCTTGATACCTGGGGCGCCTGGGATCTTTTCAATGAACTGCTCTACTATGAACTGCTTGAGAGCCAGACCCAGGGTTTTGACTACAGCGCGGCCGTACGTTACCACGCGACGCCCGATCTCACGTTTTCACTCAAAGGAAGCAATATTTTCGATTCGGCAGCGAAAAGCGACTATCTCTACGTCAATACGCAGGGATTCATTCCCTCGCTCGGATCACTCTATTACGCCCCGGTCGATCAACTTATTACGGCAGGATTGGAGTATCGGTTTTGAAATCGCTTTCGGGAATACTTTTCTTGGCACTGTTGTTCCTCGCTCAGGCTAACGATACCAGCTGGAATCGCCTGATCCTTGAAAAAATCGTGACAGCCGTAATTCCTGAAACCCCCGTAAAACTCTACACTCAGGAGCACGAACTGATTGAATCTCTCACAGACTCACGGGCTGTGGCACTGCAGTCGAAATGTAGCCATGCCAATATCGTTTTGCGCGGCTCCGCATCGCAGGAGCAGTGCGGGAAACCCGCCATCGTATTTTCCTACAGTGATTTTATTGCCATGAATGATGCCGTCGGCGTTTTTTACTGGCAAAAAGGACGGCCCACGATCCGGTTTTCGCAAAAGCGTCTTGAGAAGTTCGGCCTGAACATTAACGGGGAGATGTCAAAGTTTGTCTCAAACAGATACTAAAGCGTCACGGAAGCTGCATCTCTTCCGTCTGATCATTTTCATTGTTATCGTTGTGTTAGTCACCATCTTTTCCTACAGCCGCTACGAGCATGTTCTTGAACGGACCAAAACGGAGTTGAGCGAAAAGGTGATCGATTATCATATGGAACTTTTCAAAAAAGTTGCGCAAACGACCACGGCGCAGATTCCGGGATATCTTCTCGAAGAGCTGCTCTCCGACGCCCGTCAGAGAGATGCCATCGAAACGCACTTGCGGCTTGTACGCTCTTCAGCGGTAGAGAATCTGTTTGTCATCTTTCATGACACCGACACCTCCTTTGCCTTTTTGCTCGATAGCGAAAGCGACACCAAAACACGTGCCCAGCTGGGTGAACCCTTTGAACCGTTAAGTGGCATCTGGGACAAAGCCTTCACGAGCGGCGAAGTTCAGATCTACAGACATTCGGACGGTATGCTCTGGATAAGCGTCGTCATCCCCATTCGTGATGCCAACCGGACGGTTGCCCTTCTCGGAGCCGATATTTCGCATGTTGTGGACGAGACCATGACGCATCAGCTTGCCCTTTTCGGAGAGCTTTTTCTCTGGATCACCGCCATCGGGTTAAGCTGGTTTTTGCTGATGTATGTTCTCGTGCTCTATTTCCGCGAAAAATACCATGAAGGGTATCTTGACCCTCTCACCCAGGTCTATAACCGGAAATATCTCTATGACAATCTTCTCAAACGACTCAACTGGAAGTATCAGCTGATACTTCTGGATGTCGATTACTTCAAAAAGATCAACGATACCTATGGCCATACTGTCGGCGACGAAGTCCTCAAGGCTATCAGCAGCAGGCTCAAAAACCTGATTCGTCCCGAAGATATCCTGATCCGTTTCGGCGGAGAAGAGTTCCTTATTTATGCCACGGGTCTGAGCGAGACTATGTGTCATGATTTTGCAGAACGCCTGCGCCGCGGTATCGGCGATACGCCCATCGTCATTGACGGAGCGTCGTATCATGTCACCATATCACTCGGCGTTCACCCTTTTGCTTCCAATGTCGAGACCTTCTCCCATCTCATAAAACTCACCGATACGGCTCTTTATGAAGCCAAGGCCGACGGACGCGACCGCTCCTGTTTTGTCACCAGACGCAAGCCGCCGCAACTGATATGAAGTGCCACTTAAGTGGCAGACAGATTTTTTCTTACATGTAACAATACTTCCTGAAAAACAAAAAAGACGTTTTCAAAAGGAGTTCATCATGTTAATCACACGCTTCGATCCTTTCCGCGAACTGCGCGAACTGGAAAACCGCTATATGCGTCAATACGCCACTTCCGAAAAAGAGGGCGGCATCGCCGGCTTTACCCCGAGCGTCAACATCCGCGAGGGCGAATTCGCCTATCATGTCGATGTCGATCTTCCCGGAGTCAAAAAAGAGGAGATTAAAGTCGATGTCAAAGACGGCAAACTGACCGTCTCGGGTGAGCGCAACCTCAAAGAGGAGGTCAAGGAAGAGGACTACTACAAAGTCGAAACCAGCTTCGGCAAGTTCACACGCAGCTTCAGTCTGCCGGAGAATGCCGATATTGAAAATATCGATGCCAGCTGCGACAACGGCGTCCTCGAAGTCGTCATTCCAAAATTGGCCGACAAGACCAACACGAAAAGCATCTCCGTCAAATAATGCGTGAGCGCCGATTTGGCTACAATAAAGCATGCCAAATCCGGAGCGGTTCATGCGTTACCTTCTTTCCCTTTTTCTTATCGTCTCTTTTTCGTGTGCCTCGGATGCACACGAAGAGCAGATCAAATCCGCCATTGTCAAGATCTATACCGTTTCGAAAAAGTTTGACTATCTCGAACCATGGAATGTCTCGACCCACCGCGCCAACGGATCGGGTACCATCATCTCCGGCCACCGGATTCTGACCAATGCCCATGTCGTAGCAAACTCCACATTTATCGAAGTGAAGCATCCGGCAGAGTCACGCCGCTATAAAGCACGGGTTATCGCCGTGTCACATCAGGTTGACCTGGCGCTTCTTGGAGTCGAGGAGGAGGATTTTTTTGAAGGTATCACGCCACTCGAACTCGATTCCCTGCCGCAGATGCGCCAGAAAATTTCGATTTACGGTTTCCCTTCCGGCGGCACCAGCCTGAGCATCAGCGACGGGATTGTTTCGCGTATCGAACACTACCGTTACAAACACAGCGGCGAGCCGTTTCTGGCCATTCAGGTCGATGCCGCCATCAATCCCGGAAACAGCGGGGGTCCCGCCATCAGCGACGGCAAGATTGTCGGTGTGGTGATGCAGAACATCCCTCGGGCCCAGAACATCGGCTATCTCGTTCCCACACCGATGATTCGCCACTTTCTTGACGATGCGGCTGACGGTAATGTCGAGGGCTTTACCGCACTGGGTGTGGTTATGGAAAATCTTGAAAATCCCGCACTTCGTGCGCGTTACGCGCTCGATGAGAATCAGACCGGACAGCTTATCACCTACGTCACCTACAATCAGAAAGGATTTCAGATCGGCGATATCGTCACCGCCATCGACGGCCATCGTATTGAAAATGACGGCAGCGTCAACTTTCGCAATGAAGACTTCACCGATCTGAAATACTATCTTGACCTGCATCAGATGGGAGAAATTGCCAATTTTGAGGTCATTCGAGAGGGCAGGCAGATGCAGATACCGCTCAAACTCGAACGCACCATCAACGATCTTCTTCTGGTCAAGATTCTGCAATACGACAGCCGCCCCGAATACTGCATTTTCGGCGGTTATCTGTTTGCACCCCTGACGCAGGATCTGCTGAGCGAGAAGAACAATATGCCGCTGCGTCTGCAAAAATATTCGCGTATCTGGCCCACGGCCGAGAAGCAGGACATCGTTGTCATGGTCAAAGTACTCGCCGATGAAACCAATCGCGGCAACCACGGTATTCTCTACTGGCCCATCGAGACCATGAACGACACTCCCGTACGCTCATTTGAAGACTTCATCCAGCTGATGCGCAGTACATCCGAACGTTTTGTCACGCTCAAGGATGATGACGGATATCAGGTCGTCATAGACATGCAAAGTGCACGCGACAATGAAACCGGGTTGCTGAAACGTTACGGTATTAGTGAGGCCTGCACCGTGGCAACACCCTAATGTGCCGGAAGGATCATGCTGAACTTTGCCCCGGAAGGGGTGTTCTGCACCAGAAGATTGCCCCGGCAGTGCTCTTCAATAATAATTTTTGACATGTAAAGCCCCAGACCCGAACCGCTGTTGGCTTTGGTTGAGAAGTAGGGTTCAAAGATCCGCTCCATTATTGCTTCGTCAACCCCTCCCGCATTATCACTGATGGAAAGGATGTACAGATTCTTCACGCGGTCGAGTTCAATACGGATCGTCGGTGCCGACACTTCCCGCTCCAAAAGCGCCTCCTTGGCGTTGCCAAGAAGACTCATCAGGACCTGAATCATCTCTTTTTCATGACTTTCAATCGCACCCTTGTCCTTGTAAATACGCTCAACACCGATATGGAAATGCTCCAAACTTCCCGAGAGCAGGTAGATCGCTTTCTCAGCGGCATCGCTGAGCAAAAACGATGTCTTCCCGCGATCGGGTTTGAAAAACTCCCGAAACTCATCAATTGTGGAAGCCAGATGATCCACATAAGTTCCAATGCGCGCCAAACGTTTATGCAGATAGGTACCGTCGGGATCACGGGGATACCGGTAGGTCAGTTCGCCGCTGAAAAGTTTTGTCTGGAGCGTTACGATTGTTGACGCCATGGCACCCAGCGGCTGACGCCACTGATGCGCAATCATGGAGAGCATCTCCCCCATCTGCGCCATACGGCTCTGCATCACTATCTGCCGTTCCTGCCGCTCCAGTTTATGCTCCAGCTTTTTGCGCCCTGAAATATCCCTCATTAAAACATACATATCAGCAGATCCGTCAAAATGAACCGGCAAACATTCCAGCCACAGTATCGTTCCCACATGCGTCCGGTACTGCCATTCAAACCGCTCCTGCAAACCGTCATGCAGGAGTTGCAGCAGCTGCGATTCGCTCTGCTTTTCTTCCGCCTCAAGTGCACATGCCCCCAAAAGCAGTTCCGTTAGCATGAAACCGTAGAGCTCACCACTGCTGCGAAAACCGAAAAGCGCCGCAGCAGCAGGATTGGCTGCCGTGATCTTTCCTGATTCGACTAAAAGTGCGCCGTCTTTCAGCTCGAAAAACATCGTTTCAAAACAGGATGAACATGCCATCAAAAAAACTCGACAGCGCTATTATGATTAGCCTCTTCCGGATGCCATAACATCAAAATCATGGATATGTCGCTGATGATCGATGCATCAAACTCATTAAGCTGCGCTTCGTCCGCATTGGGAAGATGTGTCTGCCATCGCTGCATCATCCGCACAAAGCCGTCAAAGAGCACCATCAGATTTTCTTCATCCTCCACACTACCGGGAAAGGTTTCGTACAACAGTGTCTGAGCAAACTCGCTGATATGCTCGCTCAGATTGTCGAAATAGGTGTAATACGCCAGTGTCGCGCCATAATGCTGAAGCAGGTGTCCGAGAATTTCGAACAGATCGCTGCGGGGAATAACGCCTTCACAATACTGTTCCAGATAGCTTTCCATCTCCTGAAGAAGGTCCATAAGCTCACGCAGATCATCGGCAATCAGATACTGTATCTGTTTCGAAAAATGCATCGGTTCTTCTATGGTATCAACCCGCTTTATTCCCTCTTTCGACGCCGCGGTATTCATCTCGGAAAGGCGGGTCTCAAGCGCCGCGACACGTTCGCGAAGCGTTCGATTGTCAGCACACAATTCGATAGTGTCGCGTTCTGCGCTCTTGCAGTAACGTTCCAGCGCATTTCGCTCAATAATGCCTTTGGCGGTTTTATACAGAACAGGAATAAAATTTTCGATATTGAGCGGTTTGACGACGTAGGATATCACCCCGACATCAATAGCATCAAGCAGATAGTGCGGTTCGGTATGGGCAGAAATGACAATGATAGGTTGCGTTTCACACAGCTTCCGGATTTGCTGGATCATTTCGATACCGCTTTTTCGCGGCATATTCAGATCGGCTACGACCAGATCAAAACATGTACCGAAACGCTCAAAATACTCCAGATAGCGCGAAGCTCCCAAAACACCGTCCGCAGCCGTTTCCACGGTTTTAAAATAACTCTCGAGCAGTTCCGCCGTGCTCGTACGCATCTGCATGTCATCCTCGACGTACAGAACATTGAGTTCACGCGTGTATTCATAAACGAGCTGATAATCCATAATGCCATTTCCTGTCTAAAAGTGAGTGGCATCAATCTATCACATCAGTATAAATGCAATGTTAATTTATTACTTGGCATTAATACCGTAACGTCCGGGTCCCATAATCAGAATGACAAGGGCACCGATCAGATAAAAAAGCGGCAGCTCTATAGCGGGGGCGCCATGCTTGCCCAGTGACAACAGCGCATTGCCGTAAGCCAGATAAATCGCAATAAGCATATTAACCGCCATCACACCCGCCGCACTGCGGCTGTAAAGCCCCAGAAGCACGAAAAGCGGTGCAATCAGCTCTCCGGCATACACCCCGTATGCCATAAACTCCGGCCATCCGGCACCCTGAACCATATTGCGAATGGGCAAAATACCGTGAATCACCTTGTTGAAACCATGAAACAGCATCATGCCGCCCACCATCAGCCGTAGCAGCAGTTTTGCCAGATGATCGTCGAAAAAAGCCATTTACGCTCCTTTGAAAGATTTGATGTTTTCAATCGTCGCCGCGATAAGCCGCTCGCGGGCTTCAACGGACGTCCAGGCAATATGCGGCGTGAGATGGAGCCGCTCGGAATGCTTTACATGTAAAAGCGGATGCCCTGCGCGCATGGGTTCTTTTTCGAGCACGTCAAGACCGAAACAGAGGTTTCTTTCATCGACAATGCGCGCCACCGCCGCTTCATCAACGATGCCGCCGCGTCCAAGGTTCAAAATCACCGCACCCTCTTTACATGTAAGCAGCTGCTCATACCCCAGAAGATTTTGCGTGGCCGCATTAAGCGGCGCGTGAATCGAAATGATGTCACACGACTCGAGAAGCTCACCGAGACTCAGGCGCTCGTAATCACCGTTGCAGTTGGTGCCCGAAGTCGAGTAATAGCAGACTGCGGCTCCAAACGCCTCGGCAACACGGGCAACACAACGGCCAATCTCGCCCAGACCGATAATGCCCCATTTTTTGCCGCGCAGCTCGAAAAAGGGACGTCCCACATGCGCAAATACCGGGCTCCGCTGCCAGGCTCCGCTTTTGACGTAATCGTCGTAATAATGCGAATGCTCAATCAGATAAAAAAGCATGGCAAAGGTGTGCTGTACGACCGAATCGGTCGAATAACCCGCAACGTTTTTTACACTCACACCACGTTCTTTCGCCGCTTCGAGATCGACGTTGTTCATCCCTGTAGCTGCCACACAGATAAGCCTGATTTTAGGGCATTGAAGCAGATGCTCACGCGTAATCACGACCTTGTTAGTGATAATCACTTCGGCGTTAGCAATCCGCTCCGGCGTCTCATCGGCTGTCGTCGTCTGATAGACGGTAACATCGCCGAGTGCATCAAAACCTGCAAGCGATGTCTCGCCGAATGTAAGGGCATCAAGAATAACAATCTTCAAAACTGCTCCTTTGAGAATGTGGTAGGTTTAAGGAATCTGTTCCGGCAGTGCCGGAGTGAATTTAGCGGTCGCTGATCTTCGTGATAAGCACGCGGGCTTTCTCCATCGCGGCATCGACCCTGTCAAGTACCAGCGCTACTGCGAGACGGCGACCCGGATGCGATTCGGGCTTGCCGAAAACACGTACAAAGCTGTTGGCGCTGAAAAGGCTCTCATCTACATCGACCACAGGCGTGTGCGAATCGCCGCTCGCCTTGTAGGCCGCACTTGCCCCTTCTCCGTAAAATGTAAAGGCCAGCGGTAATCCCAGAACTGCTCTTACATGTAAAGCGAATTCGCTCTGGCTCTGGGTGATGAGCGTGACCATTCCGGTGTCGTGCGGACGCGGGGAGACTTCACTGAAATAGACGGTGTCACCCTTGACGAAAAGCTCCACGCCAAAGATACCGCGCCCGCCCAGACCGTCGGTAATGCGTTTGGCGATCTCCTGGGCATTCTCGAGCGCCACCGGAGTCATTGCCATCGGCTGCCAGCTGAAGACATAGTCGCCGTCACGCTGAATGTGACCGATCGGCTCGCAGAAAACCGTCTCTTTTTCATTGCGGGCCGTGAGCATGGTAATCTCGTAATCAAAATCGATGAAGGCTTCGACAATGAGTTCGCTGGCATCACCGCGCGCCTCTTTGGCCATCTCCCACGAGCGTGTGAGGTCATCAGGCGACTTCATAACGCTCTGACCGTGGCCCGATGAACTCATCACCGGTTTGACCACACAGGGATACCCCATACGTCCTGCGGCCGCTTCGAGTTCCTCAAAAGTTTTGACAAATTCATACGGCCCGGTTTTGAGCCCCAACTCTTCAGCCGCAAATTTTCGGATGTTTTTGCGATTCATCGTCTTGTTGACCGCTTCGGCGTTGGGAATCACATGAAAGCCCTCAGCTTCGGCTTTGAAGAGTGCGGCAATGCTGATGGCTTCGATTTCGGGGAGGATGTAGGTCGGCTTCTCTTTGCGGATCAGTTCTAAAACTGCCGTTTCATCCTGCATGTTAATGGTGTAGGCACGGTGTGCCACCTGCTGTGCGGGGGCATTTTCATAGCGGTCAACCGCCACAACCTCAATGCCGAGCCTCTGAGCCTCGATAGCGACCTCTTTGCCAAGTTCGCCCGAACCGAGCAGCATGATTTTGGTGGAGTTTTCCTGTAACGGAGCGGTAAATTGCATGGTATCAGCCTTGAAAAGTGAGTCCGTTATTGTAGCATTTGAGCCTTTAAGCCTGCACTGCGGGAAGCGTCACTTCAAAAACCGCTCCGTCACCTTCGTTATAGGCACGAATGCTCCCCTTCTGGTCTTCAACAATTTTTTTGGCGATATTCAGCCCGATGCCGATGCCTCCGTGCAGTTTGCTCGAAACAAATGCCTCGAAGAGCGTAGCCAGCAGATTGGCATCAATACCGCCGCCGTTGTCTTTAAAGCGTACCTTCACCTCTTTAGCATCGCATTCACAGAAAATATCCAGGTGGTTATTCTCAAAACTGCCATGCTGCTCTAGCTGGTCAAGGGCATTGTTAATGATGATGATCCAGACCTGTTCAAGACGCTGACGCTGCGCCACACATTCACAAGAGCCTGCGGGCCGTTCCATGTTTAAAACAAAAGGGTTCCCCTGAAAGTTGACTGCCACGATATGCTTGGAGCGGTTATGTGCCATTGTCAGAACCGTATGCAAGGTATCAAAAATATTCATCCGCTCCATCGACTCGCCGCTCTGCTGAGACATTTCACGCATCGACGCTACAATGCTTTCAATACGCACTACTCCCTCAAGTATATGACGATGACAGTAGGCGACGGCCTCTTTGGTCTGGGGGTTTTCGATATCGTCGATTTCATAGCCCAGCATTTCGCTATTGCCCTTGATGAAAGTCAGCGGCGTATTGATTTCATGCGTAATCCCCGCGGCCAGTTTTCCCAATGCGGCAAATTTCACATCCGCCATGCGTTCTTCAAGATGGCGCCGTTCCTGTTCAATATTCTGCGCAACCGCCTCACGGATACGGCGGTCGAGATCGGCTTTCTGATTTTCCTGTTCCGTCATATCCACAATGACGCCTACCAACCCTTTAAAACGCTTTTCATGTGTGATAGCAACTTTGTGAAACTCAAGAATATAATTCTCCCCTTCATGCTTGAACGCTTCCGTGTAGTGCTGAAAAGGATTATGCCGGAGCAGATCATCGGCCTGATTAATGACGCGTCCAATCGCCTTGGAATAAATCTCGTCCGCACGCATGCCGATGACATCTTTTTTTTGCTTATTAATGAGTTTCAAAAAAGCGGCATTGCACTCGCGGTAACGCAGGTGTTCATCTTTAAGATAGATCGGTATGGGCGCAATATTGATCATACCGCGCAAAAAGGTAATGCTCTCCTGAAGATCACTGTTGAGCGCATTAACCATATTTTTAGAGCGCATCTCCTCGGTTACGTCCACTATCGTCCAGATCACGCCGCCGGAAAGCACGCCATCATATTTGCGAATCGGGGCGCCGGAGACCTCTATCCAGATCCGCTCGCCCCCTTTTTTCTTCATCTCGAATCGCTCGCGTACCGGTACATCTTTCTGAGCTTTGTCGAAAACTTCCTTTCCCCATCGATGAAAATGTTCTGCATCAATGTGAAAGATCTCGGTACTGCCGCCTATCAATGATTCTTCATCATATCCGAATATCTCGCAAAGCATTGGATTAACCTGAAGAATCTGCCGCTGCGCATCCACCACCAGAAAGCCTACCGCAGCATTTTCAAAATAGAGTCGATTCTCTTTGTAGAGTGCCGCAATTTTTTCATGGGAATAGCGTTCTCTTTCATGACTCTGCACAAAACGAAAAAGGAGCACACTGAAAACAAGCAATACCAGCAGCCCAAGTGCCATCGATGTACCAAAAAGATGATTGAGCGCCGTCTGAAATGTTTCCCGGTTTTCATTCCCGGAGTAAAGCGACATCACATGCTGCTGAAAAAAACTGTGATATCCAAACAGCAGTAGAAAAAGCCCCAATATCAGCAAAACTGCCTGAGTATAAGTCAGTCCGCGATGCATATCAGGCTTCGTTTGCCACCTCGACAACCTTCTTCTCAAGTTTTGAAAGCGACTCAAACGGTTTCATCACATAATGTACCGCACCGTTACGATGGGCATCTAAAACCTTGTCCAGTGTCGAATAGGCGGTCATCATAATGACCTTGATACCCGCATAGCGTTCCTGAAGTTTTGGCAGCAATTCCAGCCCGCTCATCTGCGGCATCATAATATCGAGCAATACGATATCTGTCTGCGGGCTCAAAGATGCCAGGGCAGACACCGGATTTTGATAACAGACCACTTTAAAATCAGGCTGTTTTGCGAAATAACGCTCCAGCATCGTAAGAATCTCTTTTTCATCATCAATGATGGCGACGGAAATCGTCTTTTTCATCGTTTGGCTCCTCTATCAGGAATTAAACAGGTTAACAACCGCTTCTTTCATGACCTGCTTGGACTTCTGTTCGACCATCTCGTCCAAAATCACAAAAACCTCTTTGCTGGCCCGCTCTATCTCATGCACCATTTTTTCGATGCTCTCCTTCGAGCAGATTGCCTTTTTACCGCTGCACTCATTGGCCAGCCGGTTTGCCTGTTCATGTACAATAGCGTGCGGACGTTCCAGTCTTGCATACGCTTCGGTTCCGGAAAACTCCGCCTTGCCCTTGCCCTGTTCATACCAGGTGCCCAGACGGCAGCTGTGATGGTTACTCTCTTTGAAATCGTTCTTCTCTCCAAAGAGCAGGGCATAAACATTGTGTTTGTAAATAACATGGTCAATCTTCGCCAGTGAAGCAAAGATTTTGTCACTGATATATTTTACCTCATATACCGAACGTGACGCATTTTTTTCAAACGAAACGATTTTATCATACAAAGCATCGATCTGATCCTTGCTCTCGTGTACCACGGTTCCGGCGATCTCCGTCTGCTCCTGAGCCGATGATGCTTCCTGCTGCATCGCGCGGACGACAATGGCAATATCTTTGGTTGCATTCTGGGTTTTCTCTGCAAGCTTGCGCACCTCATCGGCAACAACGGCAAAACCGCGACCGTGTTCACCGGCCCGTGCAGCTTCAATGGCGGCATTGAGTGCCAGCAGGTTGGTCTGATCGGCAATGTCTTCAATCAGATTGACAACATTGGAAATTTCGGTTGAACGTTCGCTAAGCATACGGGTGCCTTCCATCGTAACCTGCATATCCTGATAGAGCCGATCCATATTTTCCGAAGTCTTTTTCACCAGGCTCAGCCCCTCGCGTGACTCATTGGCAATATGCTGCGATTCATTATTCATGACTTCAAGCTGCCCCAGCATATTGGAAAAGGTTCCCTGCGAATCAACCAGTGCATGACGTATGGCATCCTGATGCATCGTCAGGATATCCGAATCTTTCGCATTGCGGACATCGGTTTTAATAATGGAGTAGAGCATGCTGCCATCACTGAGCTGCGTATGCTTGACAACACCGCTGCACCCCTGAAGGGAAAGCTCGGAGCCTCCATTTGAAAGTGCCTTGACAAGTGCGGAAGGGTTTTCTATTGTGGCGTCAGCCAGCGTGTTTTTCATCGTTATCGTTCCCGATGTATCGACAACGACCCGAAGTTCCTCATGAGAAAAGTTAAAAATCTCTTCATACCGTTTGAGTTGGGTTTCCAACTCGGCAATACGCGCATGAAGCGGATCTGTCAGGGCTGCGCACTTTTTTGTGTCATTGAAAAACATAAAAAAACCTTATTAAATATGATGTTCGGAAACTGTTATGTTTATGATAATCAAACTGTGTGAAAAAGTTGCTGAAGTTATTAAAAAATGAATGGAGTAAAACAAAAGCCCGAAGGCTTCTGCTTAGAGGCGTGATTCGTAACGACGCATCATATAAAGACGCTTGAGCATCTTTTTACGCGCACTGATCTTCTCTTTTTTACGCTTCTCGGTCTCTGTTTCGTGGAAACGGCGAGCACGAGCTTCTGTAACGATAAGATTACGGTCAGTCTGCTTTTTGAAACGACGGTACGCGGCGTCAAAATTATCATCGTGTCGGAGGATAATTCCTGGCATTCACATCACCTGCTTTCTTTTAAAATTTTGTGGACGCGCATTATAGCGTATTCGCGCTCCGTTGGCAATGCCTAATCAAACTTCCCGGCTGCCATATCTTCCGCCAGAGCGCGGTTGAGCCAGTAAGCAACACTTTTGAACGAGGCGTTTCTGTTTCCGTCCTCGTTGGTGAGGTTATCGGTAAAGCGTGTCGGAAAGCCCAGATGGTAAACGCTGTCTGCCAGTGTGTTGATGACATTTTCATTATAGGCATAACCAATGGCTCCGTCGTTTTGAATACGATGGTATCCGCTCTCTTCGTTATCCTCGTCGTCGCCATGCAGCACGATCCATTCACCCAGATGATAATTGCTCAGGTATGCGTTGAGACCCCGCACTTCGTCTGCCGTGATCCAGCGATCCTGTGCCGCTCCCGTCGCACGGATTGCCTCGACGATAAGGCGGTTCATCCCTTCGGCACTGCGCGCTGAGGCGCGGATATCATCGGTAGAGACCTTCAGCTGCAGTGCGGGTTCGCTGTAAATATAGTCGATGATCCGGTCAAACGTCGTTCCCGTTGTACCGTAAACCTCTTCATAATCAGGATTGTTCAGCCTTCCGGCAGCCATATCATCATGCAGCAGGGTATCAAGCCACCATGCCACTTTTTCGAAACTGGCATTGCCGTTACCGTCTTCGTTGAGCAGGCGATGGGTACTGTCGGTATAAAAACCCAGATGGTAAATGCCATCGGCCACGGTGTTAATGACATTCTCGGCAAACATGCGTTCGTAGGCACCGTCATTTTGGACCAGATGGTAGCCGTACTCTTCGCCCTCCTCGTCATCGCCGTGGAGCGTTTTCCATTTTTTGGCGTAGTGCTCCACCAGATAGCGGTTGATGGTGCGCGCATCGGCAGGGCTGATGGTTTCGTCATTGGCAAGCCCCTCTTCTCGGATCGCTTCGACGATCAGTTCATTCATGGCATTGGCGTACAAGGCACCCTGCCGCAGATCTCCGGTGGCAATGTTGCGCTGCAGACCCGGATCGCGCAAAATAACCTCGATCATCTCATCAAGCGCCGTACCGGTCGTGCCGTTCACTTCTGCAAAGTCGGGATTCTCCAGCGCTCCCGAAGCCGCTTCGTTTCGCAGCATCTCGCCCAGCGCATATCCGACTGATGTGTAACTGTAGCCTTTGTCGCCGTCGGCATTGCTGAGGCGTCCACAGTCTGCGGGAGCAAATCCCAAATCATACACACTCCCCCAGACACGTACTGCATTGTTGTTGAGTGCCAACGTCTCGGACGAGACCGCTTCAATACCACCGTATGCTTTGGCGTTGCTCTTGCTGCCACGCAGCCGGAGCCATTTGCCACCATATTTTTTGTAGAGATAGCGATTGACCTCACGGGCATCCGCAATGGAGATCACGCCGTCATTGGCAAGCCCCTCGGCGCGCACCGCTTCTCTAATATAGCCATTCATCGTCTCTGCGGCCTCTTGTGCAGCCTGGCGCACTTCTTCCGGAGCACGCTTGGCAAGCTTTTCATCATTGTCTATAATGAAGAGAATCTGATCCAGACTCCCGATTTCCATAATTTCATCATACGCACCCAGCGTACTGCCAATCAGCAGTGCCGCCGTGAGCACATGGAATTTCTGTTGCAGTTGCATCGTGTCTCCTTTGAGGCTTCATTTTGAGTGAAAACAGCGCAACGCGCACCGCAGGAGCATCAACATCCCATGGCAGCCTGGCGATCTTACATGTAAGACCCATGGCTTTCCGTCCCCGTCTCGCAACGGGTTTGGCTCTACACTGTTTTGTTTATTGTCACTACGCTTCGATGCCGTGGCATCGTAAGGCATTTTTGCATTGTAAAACGCTACTGTTAACGTGGCAAGTCCTCAAAAAGGTGGCTGTTGCTTTATGCGAAAGAGGCTACCATACCGTTATGATTGCATCCGATTCCATCGAAGCCCTCAAGGCGCGTCTTGATATTGTCGACGTTGTAGGCAGCTACATCGAACTCAAAAAAAACGGTGCCAATTTCAAGGCACCCTGCCCCTTTCATGACGAGAAGTCTCCCAGCTTCGTCGTCAGTCCGCAAAAACAGATTTATCACTGTTTCGGATGCGGCGCTGGCGGCGACAGCATCAAATTCGTCATGGAGTATGAAAAACTCAGCTATCCCGAAGCCATTGAAAAACTGGCCGAAACCTATAACTTCACGCTTCATTACGAAAAGGGCTCCGGTCAGAAAAAAGAGCGTTCCCAGCTGCTTGAAAAACTCAACGATTACTACGAAGGGCTGCTCGAAAAGCACCCTATCGCACTGGCCTACCTGAAAGATCGCGGTATTTATGAATCGAGCATCGAACGCTTCGGCATCGGCTATGCGCCTGCATCGCAGCAGAGTATCGGCTTTATCAGACAGCAGATGTTCACCATTGCCGAAGCGATTGACCTCGGGGTTGTCGGACAGGGGGAGAACAATCTGTTTGCCCGCTTTATCGAGCGCATCACCTTCCCCATTCACACGCCTAACGGTGCGTTAGTCGGGTTTGGCGGCCGCACCATCACCGGGCATCAGGCCAAATATGTCAATTCTCCCGAAACGCGGCTCTTTCACAAATCGCGGCTGCTTTACGCCTATCACATGGCACGCGACACCATCTTCCGCAAAAAAGAGATGATCGTCACCGAAGGGTATCTTGACGTCGTCATGCTCCATCAGGCCGGATTCACACAGGCCGTGGCAACGCTCGGCACCGCGCTCACACCCGACCACGTACCGCTGCTGCAAAAAGGGGAGCCCCGCATCATTCTCGCCTACGACGGTGACGCTGCGGGACAAAATGCCGCGCTCAAGGCGGCCAAACTGCTCAGTTCCAAACGCATCGAGGGGGGCGTCGTACTCTTTGAAGGGGGACTCGACCCGGCCGATATGGTCAAATCGGGCCATATCGAAGCACTGGGGAATCTCTTCCGCCATCCCCAGAATTTCATCGAATTCGTCCTCACCCGTACGCTTGGCGCCTACAACCTGCAAGACCCGTCGCAAAAAGAGCAGGCGCTTCATGAGTGCATCGGTTTTCTCAAAACCCTCTCGCCGCTCATGCAGGAGGAGTACCGCAGTTTTGTCGCGTCGCGTCTGGGCATCAGCCCCTCGCTGCTCAAACTCACCGGCAACACCGCCAATGCGCCCGTCGCTCAGGTGCGGATGGGGGCACGCGACATGTGGGAACTGGGGCTCATAAAAACCATTCTCGAACAGCCGCGTTTTACCGATCAGATTCTTGACTTTGTCGACCCCTCCATGCTCTCGCACCACAGCGAAGAGTTTGCGCTTGCACTTGGAGGGCACTTTGACGATCCCCGCCTTATGGCCATCAGCATCGACGCGCAGATTCACGCTTTTGAGAGCGATGCGGCGCTGAAATCGGAACTGCTCACCTTTTTGGGCAACTACTATAACCGCGAGCTCAAAAAGATCATGAGCGATAATACGCTAGAATTCGCTCTCAAAACATTCAAAATTCGCTCTTACCGCGAAAAAATCAATAAACTCAAACGGGGTGAACTGGTCGCACTCGAAGGCTGAAGCCTTACATGTAACGACTCCTGTGCCCCACCAAAGGACTGCCAGTGAAAGCCATCGCACTCTTTAGCGGCGGGCTCGATTCGACGCTTGCCATGAAACTTGTCATCGATCAGGGAATCGACGTCGTCGCCTGCAACATCAACACCGGATTCGGTGCTACCAAAGACCGTTACGAGCACATGAAAAACATGTGTGACCAGGTGGGCGCGGAGCTGCGCATCATCGACATTCAGAGCGAATATCTTCAGGATGTGCTCTTCTCTCCCAAACACGGATACGGAAAGCATTTCAACCCCTGCATTGACTGCCACGCAAAAATGTTTGCCGTTGCCAAACGCATCATGGAGGCAGAAGGGGCGAGTTTCCTTATCAGCGGCGAAGTACTCGGTCAGCGCCCCATGAGCCAAAACGGCGAAGCACTTGAGAAGGTACTGGCCGACGGTGACGTTGACGGGCTGCTGCTGCGTCCCATGAGCGCCAAGCGCCTGCGCCCCACCATTGCCGAAGAGCAGGGGTGGGTGGACCGCGACAAACTTGAAGAGATAGTCGGACGCACCCGCGACCGCCAGATGGAACTGGCCGAGCAGTTCGGGCTGAAAGATTATGAGAGCCCCGGCGGCGGCTGCCTGCTTACCGATGAGAACTTCGCACGCAAGATGCGCGACTACATCGCCCATGACACCTTCGAGGTGCGTGACATTCCCGTAGTGAAATACGGAAGGCAGCTGCGTCTTCCAGATGGCGCCAAACTGGTCATCGGCCGCCATCTGGAAGACAATGAAAAAATCAAGGCGATTGACAACGACAAATACTTGCATGTAGACACGGACGGCCTTCCCGGCCCCCATTCGCTGCTTTCGAAAAACGCTTCCGAAGCAGACCGTGAACTCGCCGGGAGGCTGATTCTGACCTACTGCAAAACCGCGCCCGATCAGAGCTACGGCATCAATATCGGAGAGAGCCGCATGACGCTCTCGCCGTTTGAATCGAAAGCAGGGTTTGAACGTTATTTTGTCTAAAACGCGATCTGGTGTATACTTACACCAGATACGTCGTTCGTCACATAAGGAGGCATTATGGCAGGCATTCATTTTTCCTTTATGGAATTTCCCAGTCTCATTGAACTCAACATCGGCATTGCCGAGCGTCTGGACGAGAACCGTGCTGAGAGTTTCACCGTACTCTTCTGCGACTTTTCCGACGTCGAAAATGACACCATCAAAGAGTGCCTCCAGAATGTGCTGCGCGCTTCCGATTCCATTGTCCATTACGACCAGCTCTACTTTTTTGTCCTCCCCTACACGGACAAATACGGCGCCACGATCGTAAAAAACATGTTTGAAGAGTTCTTCAATATTTATATCCGCTCTGCGACCGCCAGCTATCCGATTGACGGCGAACACGCCCGGGAACTTTTCGATGCACTTCAGACAAAAACCAAGAAAGAGCATAACATCTACCTCGAATGTCTGGACAAAACCGAGATCGTCACCGAAAAATTCGTCTGATCCCGGTTACATGTAAACATGTGTGACAAAACTTTAAGGAAAATATTTTTATAATTCCACCCTTCCAACACTGTGGGGCATTAGCTCAGCTGGGAGAGCGCTTCGCTGGCAGCGAAGAGGTCAGCGGTTCGATCCCGCTATGCTCCACCATCCAAACTCCCTAATATTCTTACTTTGAAAAATAGGTATATACCTCTTCCAGATTTTCAAAGACTTCAACATTGAAAAGATCTTTATAATGATCGACACGTTTGTCAATGATCTCTCTTTTTATCTTGCAATTGGGACGTATAATAAAAAAGATATTTTCTATGGAATCATTTATAGTCATCGGTAAAAAGGTATTTACAAACCAATCTGCATCTTCCGGTAATTCATCAACTTCGTCATTAAAATCGACAAGCCATGTCTTGCACTGAGTTTCAAGTAATATCTTCATCCCTTCCAACATCGCTGTTTGGTAACTCTTGGCATCGCAATTTGTTTTCCATAAGCAGATTACAGCACCTATGGTTTCATCAAAACGTACACTACTGCTAGGTGAGTCATACATAAAACTCCCTCCTTTTCACTTTTTATCTTAATATTAAGAATATAACACTAATGGTTATAATAGCAAATAAAAACAGAAATAAGAGTAAGCCCATCCAAGAGGAAATAAACCTGCCGCTCAAAAAAATATGGCATACTATCTTCATGGCAACCCAACTTGACTCTCAAACCGAAGTGCTGACGGACGAGCCGAAACAGTTCGCCGTCTTCATGCTCAACGACGACTATACGACATGGGATTTTTGTGTCCGTATCATCACCTCCGTATTTCATAAAACACTCATGGAAGCAGATGCCATTACCCATGACATTCACACAAAAGGCAGAGGGCTCTGCGGCATTTACAGTTATGAAATTGCGGAAACCAAAGCAGCCATTGTAGAGAAACAGGCCCGAGAAGAGGGCTTCCCCATGCGCTGTCGTCTTGAGGCGCAATAATCGGCTCCGGTTTGTCTTCCACACTGCATTACTACCGCAACAATGCCAAAACATTGACAGCACGTTACGACAACGCGCGGATGGAACATCTGCACGCGCTCTTTCTGAAGTATTTTCCGCCAAAGTCCAGAGTGCTTGATATCGGCTTTGGCTCAGGGCGTGATGCGGAATTTCTGAGACGTGAAGGGTTTGAAGTCCGGGGTGTTGACCCGACAGACGCCTTTGTTTTACATGTAAAGCGGAAATTCCCCGAGGCAGCCGAACATTTTTATGCAGATGCCCTTCCGTTCACATCGTTTTCAATGCCTTCCCATTTCGATGCCGTTGCACTCATCGCCGTATGGATGCATCTTGACAGAAGCGAATACGCCGCTTCGGTACGGGACATTGCGCTTACATGTAAACCTGAAGCTGCCGTAATCATCACGTTTTCACGGGGTTCGCGGCCGACAGATGATGAGAGAATTTTTCATGAAGTCGATACGGCTTTACTGGAACGGCTTTTTGCAGATTACGGTTTTAACCTTGTCTCTTCAGTAAGCCATGCTGACGCCCTTGCACGGGAAACACTGCAGTGGCAAACCTGCATTTTCCGTCGCAAGAGATGCGAGAGCTGAAATATACCAATAGGGAAATACCATCATGACAATACAGGGAATCATACTGAACATGTCGATGCGGCCGCTGCATCTTGAACCTTCCCAATCATTTGATCAGTTAACTTTAACGGGAAGTTTATTGATACGTGCTTTAAAAAAACAAAACATAGATTTCGAGTTGTTAGTGACTCAAAACAATAATGATGCGAGCGATGAAAAACCATGGGTTGGATTCAAAATCAAGGGTCAAACCCTGATCTACCGCGCAGGTGTTTTTTGTGAGTATGATCCTGTGAATCAGCTACGTGGAAAAAATCTTAATCATCGCTCGGAATTACTTGTTTCAGACAAACATGCTACAAAAGAGCACTTGAATGCTCTTGGAATCAGTACCCCAAAAGGGTATTTTTTTCGCAGACGCCATCTTGAAAAGATCCTGGCACTTTACCCTGCACTCTCTTTACCGGTGTGTGTTAAACCAAATAACGCACGTCAGGGTCAATGTGTCACTACAATGATTCAATCTTATGCACATTACGAATCAGCTGTAACAAAAACCGCAGCATCTTTTAAAAATATCGTAATAGAGGAGAGTGTCAGCGGAAGTCATTACCGTTTTTATTATGTGTCCCCCAAAATTGCAGGTGTACGACTGGGCATTCCTCTGAGCGTTGTGGGTGATGGTCAGCACACTATCCTGACTTTGTTGGAGCTGAAGAACCGGGAGCGACGCAATCGTCAATCAAAAACACATCCGGAGATAACATGTGATATAGAGATGGAATATTTTTTGTCCGTGCAGGGCTATACTTTTGAGAGTGTTCCAAGTGAAGGTACACGCGTTTTTCTTCGACCATCATCGGCTATCGCAGCAGGTGCTGATACGGTTTTATTGAGTTTAAAGAGCGTACATCCCAGTTATTTAACGATTGTCGAACAGGCCTGTCAATCAGTAGAAGGCTTCTATTTTGGCGGGGTAGATATCGTTATTCAAGATATTTCCGTGCCCGCACAGGCAGATAACTACTGGATACTTGAGCTCAATGCGCATCCCAGTTTCTCGCCCTTCGTAGAAGCCTGGGAAGGTGAAGATGTCGATGTCGCAACAGACATGGTCTCTTTGCTCTTGCGCGAATACCCGTTTAAAGCCATATATGAGCAAATCAATCAAAACGATTTTGAAATATCGCAAAAGTTCAATACTCTGGATCTAACGACACAGACCGTTGCCAACGCTGCCAGAGCGCGTGGCATTCCCTGTCATGTGCTGACGCCTGTTCCGCGTACGGAAGGAGTGCCTGAAAAAAAGCCCTGGTTAACTTTTATCATTAACGGGCAACGGTTTGTCTATCGTTTGGGCATGCTCAGAGAGTTTGGTATCGGCCAACATAAAATGGGACGCGGTCTTAATCACAGGGCGGCCTTATTGGTTGCCAACAAACATGGCACGAAAGAACATCTGGCAAAAGTTGGTGTGAATACGCCGAAGGGTTATTTTTTCAGGCGTCGTCATAAGGAATCAGTGCTGGCATGCTACCCCGATCTGGTTAAGCCGGTTTGTGTCAAACCGAATAACGGTCTTCAGGGAATCGGCGTTACTACCATGATTGCCACCTATGAAGATTACGAGATCGCCGTCAGGAAAGTGTTTGAAGAGCTTGATTATAAGAATCTTGTCGTTGAAGAAAGTGTTATGGGCGAACATTTCCGTTTCTTTTACGTACAACCCAATGTGGTAGGGGTGCGTCAGGGTATCCCCTTTAGTGTTGTCGGAAATGGCGAATCGACGATTCTTGAATTACTTGAATTGAAAAACCGGGAGCGAAAAGAACGCCAATCATTGACCCATCCGCCCAAAGAGCTCAATGATGAAATGAAAAGGCTTCTGGCGGTACAGGGCTTTACACAGGAGAGTATTCCTAATGCAAACCAGCGTGTTTTTCTGGGGGTTGCTTCCTCCTATATTGCCGGGGCAGATACGATTTTGTATGATTTAACACGTATTCATCCAAGCTATCTGGAGATTGTTGAACGCGCCTGCCAATCCGTTCCGGGATTGTACTTTAGCGGTGTTGACATTGTCATTGCGGATATCTATGCCGCAGCGACTGAAGACAACTACTGGATTCTTGAATTAAACGATACTCCGGGCATCGCACCATTTTATTTCCCGTGGGAAGGTGACGTGGTTGATGTTGCAGGCCGGCTGGTGGAATTGTTGCAGGGCTGCTATCCCTTTACAGACACTGGAAATACTCTGACAGAACAACAATGACAGTTCCCGATTTCCCGTGTAACAGCTAAGTATCTGTTATCAATTTGTTATACCCGTTACAGTCAGAATTCATAATATATTGCTACCATACGGCGCCATAACGTATCCGATGGCATCGTTTTACTTTGGAGTACATCTCTCGACAATGCCAACCTTTATGAAAAACTAACCACGGAGTATTTACCATGAGCATGATTCATTTTATCGGCGGAGAAAAAGGCGGTGTAGGAAAATCCGTCTTTGCGCGCCTGCTTTCACAATATTTTATTGACAACAAACTACCGTACATCGGCATCGATGCGGACCGTTCCCATCCAACGCTTACCCGTTCTTACGAAGAGTTTACACATGCTGTCGATCTGGACCGTTTTGAAAGCACCGACCGCATCATGGAGACGGCCCTCGAGAATGACGTCAACGTGCTGGTTGATCTACCGGCACAGTCGGAACGTTTTCTGGACCGCTGGCTGGAGGAGAATGATGTTCTGGGCATGTGTGACGAAATGCAGATTGAGGTCATCTACTGGTATCTCGTCGATGACGGAAAAGATTCCGCGGAGCTGCTCAAAAAGTTTCTTCCGAAATACCGCAATGCCCTTACCTGTGCCGTCATCAAAAACGAAGGTCGCGGCAGCGATTTTTCCAATGTCGACAAAACAATTGCCGCACTCTCGCAAACAGGTGAAAGAGAGATCAAACATGCCGCACTGCCTGCACTGCACGCACCGACCATGCACAAGATCGATGCCTTCAATTTCAGTTTCTGGGGCGCCGCCAATTTCAAAGAGAGCGGTAGCGAACATCTGAACCTCATGGAACGGCAACGCACCAAGGTCTGGACGCGGAAAGCTTACGGCATGCTCGACACGCTACTCAAAGCGCTTTAACCAACGCACACGCATTATCTTTTGTAATGGCATCGGGCTGATTCCGGCTTCTCATATCAGCCCTGTGCGATAGCGAAACAATATATCTGAATATTAGCAGATAATATAACCAATAGTTCACGCCATTAATCATTGTTAACAAACGATAAGGTACTCTAATGGTTTATCTTTTTATAAGGAGTTGTTATGACGCTAGTCCGCCTTTTAAGACGTCTTGACCTTCACCGTAACGATCATTTCCGTGAATACAGTCTTGATTCGGTCTTAACCATTCGCGCATCTCTTCCGGAGCCGACAGACGAATACCATGAAGAGATCGATTCCATCATATCACGCATCAATCCGGATCATTTCGACTATTCCCTTCAAAACAACGCCATTGTGATCTCGCAGGCTGAACGCTCCTGAGATTTTAACCGCATATCCGGCGCAAATACGCCGGAAAATCCGCCTTCCCCTCTTTATTAAAGAATGACACATAGCAGATCTGTTTTTATAAAAGCTGATCGAACGCGAAACGGGCAGCCCCGAGTAAAGCGGTCTTGTCGTCGAGAGAGAGCCGAATGGGTACGGCGCGCAGCATCTCTTCAAAGCGTCCTTTGCTGACAAACGCTTCGAGAAAATGCGCTTCCACGAACGGAGCGATTTTGGGCGCGATGCCACCGCCGATATAGACGCCGCCGAGCGCCATGGTCTTGAGTGCGAGATTTCCCGCTTCCGCACCGTAAATCTCGGCAAAAAGGCGTAGCGTCTCGCGGCAGAGCGGGTCATGATCTTCCAGCGCGCAGCGGCTGATCGCGGCACTGCGGTCGCTTCCCTGCGCCAGCTGCAGCATGTATGGCGGCTGCGAAGCGAAACCGCTCTCAAAGAGAAAATCGTAAAGCGTCGCAATGCCCGGGCCCGAAAGAATACGCTCAATGCTTACATGTAAAGGGTGACGGTGGCGCAGCCAGCGCAGCAGTTCATCCTGTTGCGGGCTCTGGGGTGCGAAGTCACAGTGCCCCCCTTCCGAACCGCTCGGATGATAACGGCTTCCGTCCCAATAAAGCATCGCCTCGCCCAATCCCGTCCCTGCGGCGATTACCGCACGGTTGGCACGAATCTGGCGTGCCGTGGGATTGAGCTCTTTGAGTGCATCCGCTTCCAGATAGAGCATGCCGTACGCCGTTGCTTCAAGGTCGTTCAAAAGCCGCACGCGTGCACCGCCGAGATGCGCCGCAAGCGCCGCTTCGGTCACATCCCACGGCAGGTTCGTCGTGCGGCATCGTCCTTCGATGACAGGTCCCGCAATGCCGAAGCAGGCCGCCTCGACCGTACCGCTGCCCACTTCGTTCTCAAACGCCGCAATCACGTCAATGAGGGTGTCAAATTCGCGGCTGGCAAACTGCCACTGAATCTGCAGTTCCAGACCCGCTTCACTCTGTTCATACAGCGCCAGATTCGTCTTGGTGCCTCCGATGTCGCCTGCAAGTATCATAGTGCTCCCTTGTTATGCTTCGCGTGGTGTCAGAAGATGCATAAAGGCTTCGACAAAAGCCCGGTCCGTCTCCTGTGGAGAGAGCTGGTAAATGGCATCCCACGCCTGAGAACGCTGCTCGTCGTAGTTGTCCGGTCCATGGTGATGGTGCCACGCAATCCGTACTGCATGGCCGATAAGCACATCCAGGATCAGGTCATTTTCCAACCGGATCTGCGGATTCTGCCGCAACAGCCTTGCCAGACTCTCGATCACCTCGATATTGAGCTGGCGGTAATCCGGCGCTTCAATCTGCTGCAACAGCGTGTCAATACGCAGCTCAAACGTACGTTCTCCCGCCGTGACGTCAAGCGTCATCTCCGAGCCCATACGGTTTTGAACGCTGTATTTGTCACCGATAACCAGCCCTTTGCACTGCTGCAGCAGATACCAGGTGTCTTTATAGAAATTCGAAGACAACCGCCCTATCATCCCGGCATGGCGCCGCCACTGCGCCCAGTCTTCCACTTCGGCAACATTCACTTCAAACGGTGTCGTCGTGATACTCGAAAGGTTCGAAAGGCCGCTTACATGTAAGGTTTCCTGATGGCTCATCTGTGAAACTTCCCAGACAAACGAACTCAAAATAACGCGCATACGCTCATAAATGGTATGCGGAGAGAGTTCCAGAAGCATTTCATAACCCCTCCCCACACCCGTATCATTTTCACGGCTGATCTGACCGACAAGCAGCTGTACAAAGTACCAGGTTCTCAGCGTCAGCATGTTCGCAAAAAGTTCCGGTTCCGTCCGGATAAGATGTCCCAGATGTAACATCACCTCCTGCGTCAATACGCTCTCGGCGGCATTATTCCCGCAAAGTGCCTCGATGGTTTTCACGATCTCGGTACTTTTGAGCGGCTGTGAAAAAGTGCCCTGCTCGCTGTAGGCACGCCCCACGGCCAGACGTTTCTGGCGAATGACAATATCAAGCAGCGCATCTTCAAGCCGGTCGTCATAGCGTCCCGTCAGCTGCGCAATGCGTCGTATCGCGGCCCAGTCCTGACAGTGCGATGCGTTCTCGTACATCTGATCGGCAATAACAAAAAGCGCCATATCGACTCCGGCGCATTTCACCCAGCCGTCGCTCCCGCGACGCTGCCAGAGCAGCTCCAGCGCCTGCACCTGCACCGCTCCGGGTTCGCCACAGAGCAATGCTTCGAGCGTCGCATCATCGCTATGGTCAAGCTCCTCCAGCCGTGCTGCGCTCAAAGCATGGTAACGTCCCTCCGCACCGTAACTGCAAAAAAGCTGAGCCGCAGCTTCACGCTGCATCGGCTCGCATACGAACCCGTGCAGATTGTCGATCCGCTCGGTCGCAGCGGTTGTAAGCAGCTGGCGCATCGGACCCGTTTTGATCTGCACGTCATGGCAGCTTCCCCGGTGAAAGTCATGCAGCAGCTGTAACACCGCGCCTGACTCATCCTCATGCAGCATGTCCTCACGCACCAGAAATGTAAGCATCGGCTGACCGGGCTGATCCCAGTGGCGGGCCAGAAATTTCAACGATGAACGGAAATGCTCCGTCAGCAGTTTGTTATCGTAACTCAGGTAAAAACTCTTCGGGTCAAAGTAATAGGGAAGAAAAATCGTCTCTTCGCCACCAAGCTGATAAAGCCGCGCCGAAGTAATGGTGCGGGTAACGAGAAGCGGACGCCCCGAGAGGGAGAGTTTGCTATTTTTGCCCAGCAGGGTGTGGACCTGGGAGAGTTCCGAAGCATGCAAAATCCGGAGCGGTGCGAGCTCTTCCGGGGTTTCGCTCTCATAACCCAGATTCAATAACTGCTGTTTAACCTCATCGTTTTCTGCAAGAACCGCAACAAGCGGCTGCGTGGAACGATGGTAACCGATACGGCGTCGGCGGCGCAGCGGGTCGATATCTTCGGGATGAAGTATCCCGTCGAGAATCATCTCGGAGAGCAGAAACAGGCTCTGTGCCCAGACCAGCGGGAGGTTCTCGTTCGGTACGCGCTCTACGGACCCCGGATGCGCCTTCTCCGCATCGATCTCTTCGCGCGGGACAATGTAGAGCTCCGGAAGCAGGGAGAGCCCCTCCTGCTCCACAAAAAGCGGTTCCAGGCGCTGGCGCCACTCGATAATGGCCTGTGAATCGTCACGCATCAGGGCATCCAGCAGCAGGTAAGTGAAAAAGAGCGGCCACTCCGACTCGATGTGTTCAAACGCCCGCAGTTCATGCGGTTCATAATGCAGTCTGGAGGTGTCTTCGATGGCACTCTGGTGTCCGTCAAGCAAAAAGCGCTTGCAGCCGTAGCGTCCTGCCAGCTTTTTGCTGATCTTGTCGCGGGTATGCTGCGCCAGTGCGGCATCCTCGACGGCGTAGGCGGGATAACCGATGACGCTCAGCAGCGCCGCATCCGTCTCTTTGGAGAGCGATTCCCGCGGTAAAAGTCCCTGCAGCGTGAAACGCGACCGTGCCACATCACTGGGGATTACGTGAATGACCGCTTCCTGACTCGACACGTTGCCAAAAAGGTTAAATCCGTCCATCGCTTCAAGCGCCGCTTTGGCCATGCCGACCGAAGAGCAGTTGATCTCGGTCGTACCGTGGTTGATCTTGTTGCCGCGCTCCCAGATACCATAATCGGGCGTACAGTAGGTCCGGCTGATGTAATGCACCAGGTTCTGGACGAAATTGACCTCATCGATGGTATAGATGATGCGCAGTCCCGATGCGGTCATCTGCGCCATCATCAGCAGAAACAGCGACGTGGCATCAAGCTGCAGATGCCCCCATTCATGATCTCCCACGACCGGAAGGCCGGTTTTGGTTCCGTACTTGGCATGAAGTGCATCGCCGGCTTTGAGGCTCTGCTTGAACGCTTCGACATGATCGGACTGGCGCATCATGGCACTCAGGAGTCCGCGCATCAGCTTGACGACACTCTGCCCCAGAAAATAGCTGCGCTGATGATCGGGATAGTGCTTTTTATACGAGAGCCCCAGACCCCAGACGCACAGAATGCTGTAAACGTTATCACGTACCCAGGCATCGGTATAGTCTCCGTGCGCATTGACTGCCGTACTGGCAGGCAACAGCCCTGTAACGGGGTCCTGTCTGGAAAGTATGATTTTTTCAATTGTATGAAAATGGTTTTCAAGTTTTGTTTCAATGCTCGCACGCTGCATGATCTGCCTTGATTCTAATATTATGTACTATCGGTTCAACCGCGAACGCAGTTTCTTCCGGCATGTTTTGCTTCATAAAGCGCACGGTCTGCGCGTTGCACCAGCTGATCGGGCGTTTCACCCGTAACTAACATCGCTACACCGAACGAGGCACTCTGATGCCCTACTTCGTCAAAAGGATAGGCGGCGATCTGCTTACAGAGCTTCTGCGCAAAAACCATGGCCCCTGCGTGATCCGTTTGCGGAAGAATAATGAGAAATTCTTCTCCGCCCCATCGGCCGATCGTATCGCTGATGCGCCCCTGCTGACGAAGGATCTTTGCAAAAGCCTGCAACAGATGATCTCCGGCAAGATGACCAAACGTATCGTTTACCCGTTTGAAATGGTCAATGTCTGCCAGCACTACGGACAAAGCTGTCTCGTATCGGGTGCTGCGCGCAATCTCCTTCTCGATCACTTCATCGAGCCGGTGGCGATTGAAAAGAGCCGTCAGACGGTCTGTCACCGAGAGCTCTTCAACCTTTTTCTGCGCGGTAATATCCTGACGGATTGCGGTATAACCGATTTTTTTGCCGCTGTCGTCAACCAGAGGCGTAATTATGGCATCAACCCAGTAATAACCGCCCGTTTTCATCCGGTTTTTTATTTCACCCCGCCAAGTGGCCCCGGAACTGATTGTCCGCCACAGGTCTTCATAAAGAGATGCAGGCATTTCAGGATGTCTGACAATCCTGTGGTTCGATCCTATCAGCTCCTCTTTACTGTAACCGCTAATACGGCAAAACGCTTCTGAAACAGAGAGGATTGTACCGGAAAGATCCGTTGTTGAGGTGATGATATTTTCATCGATCAGAGAAAGATAGCGCTGTTTTTCGCGTTCGAGTTGCCGCGTCTGATTCAGCGATTCCTGCAACTTTGTCACATCCGTACGAATGGAAATGAATTCGGCAATCTGGTTGTTTTTGTCATAAATAGGAGCGATGGTGGTATCGACATAATAACTCTTACCGTTTTTATCACGATTTTTGATGATGCCGTGCCACGTGCTGCCCGAGAGAATCGTATGCCACATCTGCTCAAAAAACGAATCCGGCATGTCGGGATGCCTGACGATACGGTGGTTCTGAGCGATGAGTTCCTCTTTTGAATAGCCGGTTATTGCTTCAAACGCATCGTTAACATAGGTTATATTCCCAAACAGATCGGTTTTGGAAACAATAGAACTCTCGTCTACGATGCGCTTGTACTGATCAAGCAGGGAAGATTGCTCCGCATAGCGCTGTTGAAGCTCCCTGATTTCGGCAATGCGGTGAAGCGCCGCTATCAGCTCTTCCATCTTGAGCGGTTTAATGATGAACTGATCGACACGCAGGCGAATCGCCTGCTGAAAAAAATCGGGGTCACTGTATGCCGACACAATAATAATATGACACTCGATACCGCGTTCGCGAATTATCCGGACCATTTCCAGACCACTGGTTCCCGGCATTCTGATATCGGTTACAATTGCGTCGGGTACGGTATCTTCAAGCGCATTCAGAGCGATGTCTGCACGTTCAAATGCATGCACTTCACGCACTTCGCGTTTGAGCATTTTTTCAAAACTCTCAAGTATCTGGGGCTCGTCTTCAACAATCATGATACATAAATCCAGCATCTTTACCAACCTGTATTTACAAAATCACAGTAAAAAGACCTATGATACCACGTTGTGCCCCAATTTCATATCCTTATCCCCCGGAGAGAATCAAGCCGTTCCGTTTTTAAGCCAGAGCATCTGATAAGGTTCAAGAATCACATCCCGTGTTTCCGTCAGCTCCATGGGTGAAAGCAGGTCGTGCATCGGTAGCGGAACTGTTTCAGGAAGTTTACATGTAACGGTTTCATTGGCGAAATTGTGCAGGGCCACGATACGTTCGGAACCATCCATACTGACCTGTTCAATAACAAACACCCGGTTATCGATGTGATGAAATACAAACGCGCCAAACGGATTGAAAGCCGCTTCATTCGTACGGATTGAAATGAGCCGTTTATAGCTCTCAAATATCGTTTTGGCCAGAGTGCCATCACGGGAGAGTTCGGCTTCGAGCCAGTCCGCATGGTATTTTTCCCGGTTGATGGAACGGTTGATACCCGTGTGTTTGACACCGTCATGGTAATTGCGCGACCCTACCAGAGAGTGAAAATAGATGCCCGGAACCCCCGGCATTGCCAACACCGTTGCCTGCGTCAGCAGCATTCGTTTCAATCTCAGACGGTCATCCGCTTCCGGCGGGCTCAGCGCATCGATGTAGCTGCAGTTAAGCTCATAAGGAGTTTGCGAACCGTCGCTCTCTGCCCGAAACGAGACCAGCCCGCCGTGCTCCTGCACTTTTGAGACGATATAATCAATTTCCTCATCACTCAAAATCCCTTTCACCGGACGCAGCCCGATACCGTCGTGACTCGCGGTGAAGTTAAAAAAACAGACCCTGTCGCTCGGAAGCGAAAGCGTCTGCGCCCACTCCGTGAGCGTCGCGGTTTCGCCGTGAAGTACCGAATGCACCAGCAGCGGCGGCAGTGCAAAGTTATAGACCATCTGCGCCTCGTCGTCGCCGCTGCCGAAGTAGGAGACGTTTTCATGATGCGGTACATTGGTCTCGGTGATGATGATGACCTCCGGAGCCACCTCATGCAGAACTTCGCGCATCAGCTGTATGAGTTCGTGCGTCTGGCTCAGATGCACACACTCCGTTCCCACCTCTTTCCAGACAAAGGCGATGGCGTCAAGCCGAATCAGCGTCGCCCCTTTTTCGATGTAGTAAAAGAGGGCGTCGAGAACATTACGCAGTACGCGGTGATTTTTATAGTTGAGATCCACCTGATCCTTGCTGAAGGTCGTCCAGATGTAGTGCATTTTGCCGTGATCGTCCACAAATTCGCTCAGCAGCGGCGACGCACGCGGCCTTACCACGTTGCTCAGATCCGTTGCGGGATCGAGATCGATAAAAAAATCACGAAAATAGCTGTCTCCGGACAGATAGGCCTTGAACCAGTCGGAGAACTGCGACACATGGTTGATGACGCCATCCACCATCAGGCGGTAGCGTGAGCTGATGCGGTCGATCTCGCGCCAGGAACCCATGTGGGGATCGACGCGACTGTAGTTGACGACAGAGAAACCGCTATCGGAAGAAGAGGGATAAAACGGAAGGATGTGTACCGAATTGATGATGCCGTGCAGATGGGCATCGAGAAAGTTGCACAGCGTCAGAAGGGAGGCTTCATGATCGCGGATCACCTGATCGCCGTAGGTGATGAGAATGACATCTTTTTCACTCAGATGATAGGGATGCGATTCGATGCGCTGTTTGTATTTGAAAATCAGATCGACGATGGAATCGACCGCACGTTCGGCTATTTCGGGAGGGTAGAGCTTGTGCAGCCGCCTGTTGATCGTATGCTCGGGGTCGGAGATATGCTTCATCGATTGTCCTCGGCCACGGCGGCGGCAAACGTATCGGAGAATTTCGGCATCACCGAACGTACCGT
The DNA here is from genome assembly GCA_050305515.1 of Sulfurimonadaceae bacterium. GTDB lineage: Bacteria > Campylobacterota > Campylobacteria > Campylobacterales > Sulfurimonadaceae > JAFGUB01. The sequence continues at coordinate 156,319 of JBNLFL010000024.1, read as the reverse complement.
GATCCATGGCGAAAGTGAAGGAATTCCCATGGGATCGCTGTAAAACTCCTCGGCCGCTTCGCGGATGGCCTGCTGAAACGCATTGACGGCAACAATCTCTTTTTCACGATCGTACTCGAGTGCGTTGAGTTTGCTCAGCGCATTGTATTTGGAAATCTCGAAACGCGCTTCCTGATAGTAGGTCGCCTCAAGCGTCTTGAACGCACTCTCGGAAAAGACCACCCCCTCCTGTGCCATCACGCGAAAAATCGCTTTGGCGATGTCGGCGGCCATCTTGTAGACACCGCCGCCGCTCTCCTGCGAACCCAGCTCCTGATGCTTGTGCTCATAGCTCTCCATAATCTCCGTCTGGCAGATGCGGCGGTTGGAGGTGTTTTTATACACTTCGCTCAGTGTCGAGACCTCCAGCCCCCATGTCGGAGAGATGGCGATACCGCGTCCCAGCGTGCGGATAAACGCAAACTCTCCCGAAAGCGCATAACGAAAGCTGGCCATATAGTCGAGATAGCGGCTGCTGCCGAACACTTTTTCCAGTGACGAGACCAGCGGCGAATAAAAGAGCCGGGTCACCCGTCCGTGCAGACGGTCGGTCACCCGCGAATAGAACCCCTTGTTAAATTCAAAATCGAGGGCGTTATGCACGATGGGAAAGAAGAGTCGTGCGGGAATTTCGCGGCTGTAGTTGACAATGTCGCAATCATGCAGTGCGAAGGCATAGGCATCCTGATCGGTCAGCCCGTAACCGATCATCGTCCAGACATTGCGCCCTTTGCCCGGCGTATCGAGACCGGGGAATCCCTCGGCTGTGAGATCGGCATAGAATTGCTGTATCCGCGGGCCGTCGTTCCAGAGAACATCGACCTGACACGGCAAGACGGACATCCGCGCTTTCACTTCGAGAAACTGCGCCTTGGTTGCCCGGTCGAGTCCCAGAATGATCTTGTAAAGATACTTCACGTGCTTCAGCTCTTCGATGATCCGCGCCATGGCGGGAGTTTCAAACTCTGAGTAAAGAGCCGGCAGCAACAGCACCATATGGTGACGCTGTGCGTGCCATTCCAGCTCGTTTTCAATATCTTCCAAAGAGCGTTCGCCCAACTTCTGCAGGGTCGTGATAACCCCGTTTTGAAAAAAATCAGCCATGATGACTCCCTGGTTTGGATTGGATGCAGAGCACAACGACATCAAGCAGGTTGTTGTGTGTCGGCCCCGGTTTGAGCAGATCTCCGCTGCGCGAGAAAAACGTGTTGGAATCGTACGTTTGCAGGTAGTGCTCCGGATCAAGCCGCCGGTCCATCGCATCAATACGGCTGTGCGTGTCGATCAGGGCTCCCGCGGCATCGGAGTTTCCGTCTATGCCATCCGTCGCGGCGGAAAGAAAAACATACTCCACATCCTGAGGCATTTTGCAGAGCAGACTCAGTGCGAGATGCTGGTTCCGGCCGCCCCGCCCTTCACCCGCAACCTGTACCGTCACTTCACCGCCGCCGACGAGCGTAAGCCCCATTCCCGCATGATAGGCCTGAGCCGCCAAATCCGCAAACTGCGCGGCAACATGCGCAACATCATCCTGAAGCGGACGCGGCAGCCGTGTCACCGAAAAACCATCTGCTTCGAGAAGCTCCGCCATGGTATCCTGCACGATAGCGTTGGAGCCGATGATCACATGCGCAACATTGGCTTTGGCATATTTCATCGTCTCTTCCCGCCGCAAAGCCGCGCCTTCGATCAGATGATTCCGAATCGAAACGTCCAGACTTTCAAACAGGCCATAGGCGTTCAAAACGGCAATGGCATCGGCAAATGTTGTAGCATCCGGATAGAACGGAGCGGACCCGATCGATGAGAGATCCTCTCCCAGAACATCGCAAAGTACCAGAACCAGACCTGTCGCATCGGTGCATTGCGCCAGTTTTCCTCCCTTCACCCGGGAGAGATGTTTCCTAACGGTATTAATGGCTTCAATGGGCATACCGCCATGAAGCATCCGGCGTGTCGCTTCCTGATACGCTTCAAGCGAAATTCCCGCTTCGGGAAGCTCCACCAATGCCGAATTACCGCCTGAAAGCAGGTAGATGTAAAGATCCTTTTCGCCGCATGATGTGAGTGTATCAATCAGTATCTGCGCCGCTTCGATACTTTTTTCCGATGGAAGCGGATGCGTGCTTTGCAGATAACGTATCCCCTCAGGCAAGCCATCGCTCTCATAAGCGCCTACCAGAACGCTCTGGACAATTTTGTCGCCCAGCAGTTCCCTAACCGCTTCGGCCATCGGCACGACCGCCTTGCCCGAACCCAGCAGCACGACACGCTCATAAGCGTCCAGATCGTAGGTCATTGCGTTTACATGTAACAGCGAACCCTCCCTGACACACACACGGCGAATCAGCTCCTGCGGGCGTATCCGCTCCAGCAGCGCATCAAAAGCATGTTTCAAACGCATTTTAGTGCCCATCAAACCACTCCTTCAGTGCTGCGTTCCATCCCTTCGGACCCGGATATGGCGCACGGATGAGATTCGGCACGTCGCAGGGCATGAAACTGCCGTCGCTTTTGGGTATCAGAATCGGCTGTGTCACACAGCCGAGCATACCCAGATCGTTTTCGCTGTCACCGAGTGCGAGTGAGACGCAGGGTCGGCCGTGAAGCTTTTCAAAATGCTCCCGAAGACGTTTGACTGCCACCGCCTTGTCGAGAGAGGCTTCAATGAGATGGTAAAACCGCCCTCCCCTGACAATGCGCAGACCGTCCCTGAGTGCCATGGCCTGCAAGGCCTCAAATGCTTCAGACGTTCCCTCGAAAAGAAACGGTTCACTGTATCCGCGCGTCTTGGACATTTCAGCGCGCGCGGCATCAAGACCCGTCAGCGCCATCACCGCTTCAACATCCATATCGCCAAAACCGCGCATGCTGAAATGTTTTGCATACGCAAGAAAGCACGTGCGTATCTCTTCATAACCGCGTCCAAGCGCGATCGTAGTGCAACCGGATCCATCCGGAATCACGATGCCCGCGCCGTTTTCGACAACAAACGGCGCCTCAATGCCCAGTTTTTTCTGAAGCATCAGTACTTCCGAAGCGGTTTTGCTGGTAACCAGAATCAGGGGAATGTCGTGCGACTTGAGATAAGCGAGCATTTCGCCTGCCGCATCAAAATGGTAGGTATGGTGATCAAGCAGTGTGCCGTCAAGATCGGTAAAAACAATGACACACTCTGGTATAGCTGAAGGTTTCATCCCCCTAGTGTATAATAAATCGTATTAGGAATGCCGCCCGAAGTGGCTAATTTTTGTTCAAACACGCTGTTAGCCCAGCCCTTTGAGGAGCAATGCAAGCAGTAGGACAAGCAGGCCGTAACGTACGAATTTCTCATATTTTTTCCATGGTTGCGGCGCCGGTTGTGCCTGTGTCTGCTCTGCACGGATCAGTGCGTCGGCCCATTCGCGCATTTCACGCTCTTTTTTCGTCGCTTCAAACTGCTGCAGCATCGAGAATGCGGCGTTGATTTTGTCCATATCGGGTTCGCTCCCGTGAGCCTGTATCATCGCCTCACGCAGCAGATTGCCCTGATAGCCGTTAAAACGCTTTTCGGCAATAAAGCGTTCAAGCCGCGATTCATTCAGCAGTGAAAAAAAGGCAAGCGGATCTTCGAGCTTCATGCGTTAGTGTCCCGTCTGCTCGAAAAACCAGTAAAAGGCAAACATCAATCCCGGCGTCTTGGCCCGGCGCTCGTCAAAGACAAATGCACGCGCTTCGGAGACCGGCAGGTACTCCAGTTCGATATATTCCGTGTGCACGCCGCCGCCTTCGCCTTCGCGCATGCTCTCGTCAACCGTGGCGAAATAGAGATGCTGTTTGGCTCCGGAAACCCCGACATTGATAAAGAAACTGCTCACTTTCTCAAGCTCTTCTAACGGCACGTTATAGCCGCACTCCTCAAGGATCTCCTCACGGGCGATCGCTTCGAGCGAAATATCCTTGTCGATGATCCCCGCGCAGAGTTCATAGGTATGCAGATGCGTCTTATCGTTCATATAGACCGGCGGACGGAACTGTTTGACCAGAACAAAAGCCTCGCGCGTGCGGTGGTAGAGCAAAATAGCGACACTGTCATGGCTCTTGACCGCTTCCCAGCTGCGCGGCTCGCCGTTTTGACGGTAGTGAATCCGTATCGGTTTGACAAACTGCGGATTCTCAAGTTCCGATACAGCTATCGAATCACGATCGAGTTTCATAACGCACCCTCCGTTTGTGTTATAACATGATAGCAGATTACATGTAAGCGGTATAATACCCTTTCAAGGAGCCTGCATGCGATTTATTTTATTCATCATGATCTTTTCGGTCCATACACTCTGGGGGCAGGCGATTTCCGCACATTATGACGTCACCTTTTCCATTTTCGGAAAGATCGGTGAAGCCGATGTCTATTTCTGGCAGCAGGATAATCGTTATGCCATCCGTGTGGATGCCGGGCTTACTGGCGAAGCGGCGAATCTCGGCAGCCATCGCCGCGAAATTCATGAGAGTTTCGGCATTATCAAGGAGGGAACGCTCTCTCCGGAACTCTACAAGATCACCCGAAGTTCCGATCACTACTACAACCAGACTTTTTTCGTGATGTATCCGGATGAAAAACGGGTGGAAGAGCACCGCCTCAAAGAGAAATACGTCCAAGAGAGCCATTTCGACATCAAAACGTTCAAGATTGTCGAAACGCCAAAAACCGTAAAACGCTACTCAATGAAAGAACTCGATTACTACGCACCCTATGACCTGCTTTCGCTCTTTTTCAATGTGAGAACCCTGCTGGGATCGATGAATGAAGGTGACAGCCGCGTCATTCATGCCGTGGGCGGCAGCAACAAAAAAGGTGAAGTGCTCGTTACCAATCCGGCCGGCGCCAAACGTCAGGAACTCTCACACCTGATGCCCCAAAACGATAACCGTCTTATTACGGTCGTGATTAATCAGGACATCTTCAAAAGTGATAAAGGCGAACTTTACATCAATCTCGACGACACGCTGCTGATTCGCGAAGCGATGCTTAAAGACGTACTGCTTTTTGGTGATATTCACGGCTACCGTATCTGGAAAAAGGAGGAGGAATAATGGATGTCAATGAAACCGCGCAGAGCATCATCAACCCGGCACTGCTGCCAAACTTTTTCTTTCTGCTCTCACTTTTTCTGATGATGGGGTACTTATGGTATCTCTACGACTATAAACCGTCGCAGGAGCATGATGAGGACGAAACTACACCCGGGCCGAAAGACCGCGATTGAGCATTTCGTCAATCTCGCGGGCATACTCGGGATTGCGGTTGACCAGTTCGCGGTCAAACATCAAAACCAGCTCTTTGGTGGTATTGGGATGACTGCAGATGGCAAAAATCACCTCGGCATAGCGGCGAAAGTCTTTATCGGGTACGACACCGTGCTTCGGTTTGATGGTGCCGTAATATTTCAGAATCTTTTCAGCCGCGTCGCGCAGCTGGACTTCATTGCTCGCCGTTCTTTTAATCTGCGAAACCAGTTGTTCAAAACTTGGAATTCCCACCATGCCGGGTTCATCCGGTTCCTTTTTTTGTGCTGCGGCAATAGCTGCAGCTTTACGTTTCTGTGCCGGACGATAGACATATAAAAATATCAAAAATCCCAATATCAGCGAAAAAGCGATGATGAGAATCAGCAGTTGTATTACCTGCATGTAACCCCTTGTGAGTCAATTATAACACAATCTAAGCTACAATAAAGGCACTATTTTTGGAGTGAAATGAACCATGACCACGACCATAGCCGTTGTAGAAGATGAAGAAGATATCCTCGAACTGATCGAATACCATCTTGAAAAAGAGGGGTATGAAAGTATTGGTTTTCTCAGTACCAAGAACCTTGCCAATGTCCTTGAAGAGGAGAAGATCGACCTCCTGATCATGGATCGCAACCTGCCGGGAACCGAGGGAAGCGAATTTGTTGCCGCACTGCGCGATAAAGGAATCAACATCCCGGTGATCTATCTGACCGCCAAGAACAAGGAGAATGACATCGAAGAGGGATTTCTCTCAGGCGGAGATGACTACATCACCAAACCTTTCAATATCAAGGAGCTGCTGCTACGTATCAAGGCGCTGCTCAAACGGACAAAAAGCCGAAACAGCGAAGGCAACCTGCGCTATCGTGACATCACCCTCAATCTGGGTTCGCGCGAAGTCACCATAGACGGTACGGCTGTCGATCTGACCAAACTTGAATTTGATCTGCTCCATACGCTTATTAACAACCAGAACATCGTTCTCAGCCGCGATTATCTGCTGGATCACGTCTGGGGCACTGACGAAATTTTTCAGGATCGCACTGTCAATGTCGCCATTAACCGCCTTAAAGAGAAGATTGATCCGGGTAAGGATAAAGAGTATATCAAGACAGTACGCGGAGTAGGTTACACACTTTGCTGAAGATTCACCACCTCTTTTTCATCAAGTTTATGGGCCTCTTTGCCGGCACGCTGATGCTGGCTTCGTTTATCAGTTATCTGACCCTTAAAGACATTGTTATCGTCAACAACGAACTCCAGCTGGAGAAGAGCATCAACCTGCTGGCCATGCAACTTGAAAACACCGAAGATTACGATGCCTTCGCCGCAGCGGTCAAATCGCGGAGCGAATTTCGCCTGACACTCGTTGATGCTGACGGCGTGGTTATCGCCGAGAGCGATTTTGACCGTCACGAGATGGAAAACCATGCCGCGCGCGAAGAGATCATCATGTCCAGATCTGAAAATTACGGTATGGCCATACGCTATTCCCATACCCTCCGAACCGATTTTCTCTACGTCGCCAAAGCGCTGAAGATTCATGACCGCCTATTCTACATGCGCCTCTCCATGAGTCTTGAGGAGGTTTTCAGAAGCTTCAACATTTTCTGGTACCGCATGACGCTCGCCGTCACTTTTTTCATTCTGCTCTCCATCATTATTCCCTACCAGATGAGCAAAAAAATCCGTTATGACATCGATCAGATCACCCAGTATCTTGAAGAGCTTTCAAACAAGAACTATCAGGCGGTTGTGCAAACCCGCTACTTTAACGAGTTTCTCCAGATCTCGATCATGCTCAAGAATCTTGCCAAAAAGCTCGCCAACCGGGCCCGCCAGAAACGCAAGCATGCCGCCAAACTGCGGCTTATCAACAAGCAGCGCAACGACATTCTCTCGGCTATCAGCCATGAATTCAAAAATCCCATAGCCTCCATCACCGGTTATGCGGAAACACTGCGTGACGACCCGAACTCTCCCGAGCAGATACGGGTCAAATTTCTTGAAAAGATTATTGCCAATGCGATGAAGATATCGACCATGCTTGATCGCCTTGCCCTATCCGTCAAACTTGAAAACAATGACCTTTCCATTAAACCGCACACCTTTAGCCTCAACGAAATGGTTCAGGACATTGTGGAAAACCTTAATACCAAATACCATCAGCGCAGTATCGTTTATGAAGGAGTGCCGGTTACGGTGACTGCGGACCGCACCATGCTGGAGCTTGTTGTTACCAATCTGATTGACAATGCCATCAAATATTCCCATGACGATGTCAGGGTCACGCTCGATGCGCACCGTATCAGCGTTATTGATCACGGCATGGGAATCAGCGAAGAGGATCTTAAAAAGATCACGGCCAAATTTTACCGCGTACGAAAAAACACCTGGGACAACTCCATGGGTCTGGGGCTTGCCATTGTCGATTATATTCTGAAACTTCACCATCTTGAGTTGCGTATCGATTCGCAGATTGGCGTGGGATCAACTTTCAGCTTCGAGATCACACCGCTGACATCCCTCTGATGATGCTCAAACTCCCTGCGGTTCTTGATCCGCTGATCGCCATGCTCCGTTCACACGGCATACGCCCCGTGGTAGTGGGAGGCTATCTCAGAGACATTCTGATGGGCAACGACAAGGGCAAAGACGTCGATCTTGAGCTTTACCGTCTGGCCTCTTTGGAACAGTTATCCAAATGGCTTGCACCCTATGGCAAAGCGGTACTCGTCGGCAAAAGTTTCGGCGTCATCAAATTGGCTTTCGAAGGGTTTGATATCGACTTTTCTCAACCAAGAACCGAAAATAAAAGCGGTTCCGGACATCGCGGATTCGATGTCACGACGTATGAAACGCTGGATTTTGCCACTGCCGCGAAACGTCGCGACTTCACCATCAACGCCATGGGTTTCGATCTGATAGACGGCGTTCTGCTAGACCCTTACAACGGTCTGGATGATCTTCGCAAACGGCGGCTTCAGTGCGTCGATTCACACACATTTACCGAAGATCCGCTGCGTCTTTTCCGCGCCCTGCAGTTTGCGGCACGGTTTCATCTCCATGCGAGCGATTCTCTCATAGCACTTTGTCGTAATATGTATCGTGAGGGTGCGCTGGCAGAACTGCCGAAAGAGCGTATTTTCGATGAAATGAAAAAGCTGCTTCTTGCTCCACGCCCCTCTGTAGGTTTGAAACTGATGAAGACAATGGATGCCGTCGGATTTTTTCCCCAGCTCGAAGCGCTTGAGAGCACCTCGTGGGAAGATACGCTCAAGATGCTTGATGCACTCACATTGCATCACCCTCCCCTCACGCTCCTGTTAGTAGCGTTAGTACACCGTATGCCGGATCCAAATACGTGCGAGGAGTTTCTGGAATCGTTCAGTTTCGATAAACGGCTCAATGAAAAGGTATTAAAGCTCTTCTCACACTATCAAAATCTGCTGATGGAAACCAATGACGGGTTTGTGCGGAGGATGGCCTTACATGTAACGATTGCGGATCTCTGTCTCATTGCATCCTGTGACCCGCGTTCCTCCTACCGTGACGCCGGAGCTGCCCTTTTTGAACATGCCGGACGCTTACATGTAAGGCATGAAAAGCCTGTTCCCATCCTTCAGGGGCGTCATCTCATTGAACTTGGAATCACACCTTCAGTACACTTTTCGACACTACTTGATGCGGCATTCCAGGCCCAGCTTGACGGAGCATTCGACTCCCGGAAAACGGGAATCGAATGGATAAAAAAAGAGAAGGAAAAGAGTGATTAGATTTTGCTGCTGTCGATCTCGACAACCGTATGTACGTTACCGCGCGGATTAAAATCTGCGGTGATTTTCATGTATTTGGGTTTGAGTTTCGATTCAAGAACACTGTAGATCTCATTGGCACTGTTCTCGTGCGAAATATGGCGATCCCTAAATGAGTTGATGTAAAGCTTGATCGCCTTGAGCTCAACAACCCATTTATCAGGCGTATATTCGAGATAAATGGTTGCAAAATCAGGATAGCCACTGCGGGGACAGAGACAGCTGAATTCCGGCAGCGTCATTTTAATGAGATAGTTGCGTTCGTGTTCATTAGGCCAGATCTCCAGATCTTTCTCAACATCAAATTCAGAGATTATCTTTTCGCCGTATTTCATTTTTACTCTTTTGCCAGGGTTTCTATGGATGCGATTGTACCAAAAAAGTTTCCGCTCATGGCATCTATACCGATTTTACGGGCCCAAAGCACTGCCTCTTCTTCTTCGAGAAGGCGCATCCATGTCTGAACACCCAACTGATGGGCAGCGCTGTTGAATCCATCGATAAGAGCCCGATAGCGCTCATCGCTGATCTTCTTGCCGAAACTGCTTTCAAACCGTACCATATCAACGCGAAGATCTTTCATGTAGAGCATGGTGGTATGATTGCTACCAAGACCATCAAGAATAAAAATGACACCAAGTGCCCTGAAACTCTGAATGACGGTATCAAAACGACGTATATTGGGAAAGTACTCTTTCTCTTCAAGAATAATCGCAATATTTGAGATACGTTTTTGCATCAGTCGCTGTCGCATTTCATCTGTGAAACTCTTTTTTCGGATGAGTTCCGATGAGAGTGACATCGTGAAAGTAAATTCCGGGTGCTGTGTCGCATGCGTTATCAGTTGATCCAACTTCAAGAATGCGTACGCTTCAAGGCGTCCAAGACGTGAGAGAATCGGCATATAACGTTTTTGATGAATCAGTTTGCCGTTGTTATCGATCAGTTTGAAGCCTACATCAATTAACTTGAGTGTACTTCCTTCGACTCTTTGGCCCATAATAGAAAGACGTTTTGCCTCCAGTGCTTCAATGACATCATGTTCAAGAGCATTCAGGTCAGTCTTGTCATCTTCAATAAAAATCTGCCGGCGCTGCGACTCAATCTGCAATTCGAAAAGACGTTCAACAAGGTGTTCAAATTTTCCCGTAGTCGTGGTATCGATAATGGCGCCGCTGCTTTTAAGTTCGATATTTTCTATGACCGCATTGGCAAGTTTTGCACAAAACAGATCAAACAACGTTCGGTTGTCATCAACAATACCGTCAAACATCACCAAAAAATCGCCCCCTTTGAAATGAGCAATAATCGGCTTTTTAATCCCTTTTTCCTGAAAAAAAGTATCAATGTTAAGAGCCGTATAATAAAGAATCCGGTCTCCGTTTTGATATCCCAGACGTTCATTAATGTCACTGAGATTATCGATTCGGTACAAAAGCAGCGTTTGCGGCTTTTTTTTACTCCTGATACTGAAAAGCTTCAGGAAATATTCACGTGTAAAGGTATGAGTAATCGTATCGGTAATACGTTCTTTAAAACCCTGATAGATCAGAAAAAACTGGAAGTAAACCGCAATGGCAAGCAGCCCGACAATAATGATAATAAAGTTTGAAGGAATATGTTCAAAATACTGTGTCAGGAGGGAAAAAAGTAGAACACCCGCCAGCATGAAGATGGGAATTCCCATCCGAAGTGCCAGTTTGAACCGTTGAATCCGCTCTATCTCTTCGGTATACATCCGGTTCCGTTACATGTAAGCCAAATCAGACGTCAAGGTGTTTGACATCTTTGGCATGCGTCTCAATGTAATTTCTGCGTGGTTCGACTTCGTCACCCATAAAGAGTGTGAAAGCGTCACTCGCACTTTCCGCATCGTCAATTCCGACGCGGAGCAGTACCCGGTTTTCAGGTGTCATTGTTGTTTCCCAGAGCTGTTCCGGATTCATTTCACCCAGACCTTTATAACGCTGGATATAGGAGCCTTTTTTACTGTGATCCTTGATCTTTTCAAGGAGTTCAAGCAGATCCTCTTTAAAAGGAATGCCCCAGTCCATAATTTTTCGATAGACGTAATTGGCTTCATTGAAATGTGGTGCACTGAAGAGTTCATCATTGATGCGAAGCTCTTCCAAACCGTCATCGGTTTGAACAAAAATAAGGATCTCTTCATCACTGATATACTGTGAAAGAATATTGTTGCCGCGCGCTTCAAGAAATGCTTTGACTTCGGCAAACATTGCTTCATTTTTCAATCCGATGATATCGGGATTTTCGATAAAGTGACGAATCAGCTCAATAAGCGCATAACGGCGTTCGAGTGCATCGAGACTCGTTTTGTAGTGATCGACCATCTTGAAGAATGCAACGAGATCCTGTGATCCGATATTTTCCATTTCAAGCACTTCAATACCGTTTTCAATCAGGAAATCATTCATGATACGGTCATCTTTGAAATAGATCTCTTTTTTTCCTTTTTTGTAACGGTAGAGCGGCGGCTGTGCAAGATAGAGATAGCCATTTTCGATAATCGGGCGCATATAGCGGAAGAAGAAGGTCAGCAGCAGTGTCTGGATGTGTGATCCGTCAACGTCGGCGTCGGTCATGATAATGATTTTGTGGTAACGGATTTTTTCCTCATTGAATTCGTCACCGACACCGCAGCCGAGCGCTGTGATCATATTGGTGATTTCATCGGATTTGAGAATCTTATCAAGGCGTGCTTTCTCGACATTGAGAATTTTACCCTTGAGTGGCAAGATTGCCTGAAATACACGATCACGCCCCTGTTTTGCAGAGCCGCCCGCAGAGTCACCTTCGACGAGATACAGTTCCGAAATGGCAGGGTCTTTACTCTGACAGTCTGCCAGTTTACCCGGAAGTGTACCAACCGTCATCGCATCTTTTCTGCGGGTCAAGTCACGTGCTTTTTTTGCAGCTTCTCGCCCTTTGGCGGCAAGCAGGGCTTTTTGAACGATTGCTTTGGCTTCAATCGGGTTCTCTTCGAAGTATTTGCTGAGCTGCTCATAGGCAAGTTTCTGCACCAAAGGACGAACGTAGGTATTTCCGAGTTTGCCTTTGGTCTGACCTTCGAACTGGGGTTCGGGTACACGGGTTGAAATAATGGCAATCAAACCCTCTTTAACGTCATCTCCGGAGATATTGACGTCTTTCTCTTTCGCATTACCGTTGTTTTTGTTATAGGTGGAAATAACACGTGTCAGACCGGCCCGAAAACCTGCTTCGTGGGTACCGCCGTTGGGTGTACGAATGTTATTGACGAAACTGTAGACTTTTTCATCGTACGTGTCGTTATACATCAGAGCAATATCAACTTCGATATCTTCGATTTTTGCATTAAATTCAAAAGGAGCGGCAACCTGGACTTTTTTGTTCAGATCCATAACGAATTGTGTAATACCGCCTTCAAAATGGTACGTTTCACTGACATCGTTACGTTCATCTTTGAAGATAATTTTGATTTGGGGATTCAGATAGGCAAGCTCTTTAAATCGTTTTGTCAGATACTCATAATCAAAAATGACGGTTTCTGTAAAGATGGAAGGATCGGGACTGAATTCAATTGTTGTACCGTGTTTTCGCGTAGTTCCGATAATTTCAAGCGGTTTTTGCGGTATTCCTTTTGCAAAGTCCTGTTCGTGAATATTGCCATCACGGTAGATTGTCATTTTCAATTCGCTTGAAAGTGCATTGACAACTGAAACACCAACCCCGTGAAGTCCTCCGGAGACTTTGTAGGTATCTTTGTCGAATTTACCGCCCGCATGCAAAACAGTCAGGACGACTGTGGCAGCCGATACATTCTCGGTAGGGTGCATATCGGTCGGAATACCGCGTCCGTTATCTGAAATGATTGCTGTTCCGTTTTTAGTTAATGTGACGTTGATGGTGTCACAATATCCGGCCATTGCTTCGTCGATTGAGTTGTCGACAACTTCGTAAATGAGATGGTGAAGTCCGCGGTGTCCTGTATCGCCGATATACATTCCCGGACGTTTTCGGACGGCTTCAAGTCCTTTGAGGACTTTAATATTGCTGGCACCGTAATTTTGTTCCATAGCTATTCCCATCTGTAGATAATAAAGTGCTTTATTTTATCGTAAATTAGCTAAAGGGGAGGAAACAGAGGCATTGTCGTTATCTAAACGGAGTTAGATAACGATGGGCATGACGATGGTTTTAAAGTTGTTTTCCTGAAGTACGAAAGGAAGATTTGGCTCATTAAGTCCCAAAATAAATTCGCTGCTTGGAATCTGGGAAAGAAAATCCAGAATATACCGGCTGTTTACGGCAAGCACAAATGAAGATGTGAAATTTGTCTGGCAGGCAATGGCTGTTTTTGCTTCGATGTTGTCATCTGTAAGACTTTCAAAGAAAATCTGGGAGTTTTCAAAAGTGATCTTCATATCATTACTGATAGTTGTGATCTGTTTGATGGCATCTATGATCTGTGCTTTGGGGAGGGTTAGTGTATTTTTGATTTCTTTTGGAATGATTCGCGTATAGTCAGGAAATTTGCCATTTATCAGTTTTGTGAAGAAATTGTAGTGATCTGATTTAATAATGAGGTGGGTTTCATCGTAAATGATCTCGATATTGTCAAAAAAGAGTTTCTGGATTTCAACAATCGCTTTTTTAGGGATGATAATGGAAAGTTCCCTGCCGCTGTGATTGTCTACGGTAACGAGAGCCAGACGACGTGTATCGGTGGAAACAAAGTTGATCTGTTCATTCTGAATATCGATTAAAGCACCGTTGAGCTCAAATTTAGGATTGTTCGTATCTGCTGCAGGCGTAATTTTTTTAAGTGAGTTGATAAGACTGTGGGAGTCGATAGTGATATTCGCTTTTTCATCAAAAGTCGGAAATTTCGGAAATTCATTGCTTTGGAATGTTGGCAGTTTGAAATTCGAATGGGATTGCTGAATATGGAGAATGTCATGCTGTGATTCAAGGATGACATCACCGTCTTTAAGAATACGGACGATGTCAAGGAGTTTTTTTCCACTGGCAGTTACGTTACCGACTTCCTGAACCTGTATTTGATTGGTGTGTATGCTCAGACCTATTTCGAAATCTGTCGCTTTAACAATAAGACCTGTTTGACGTGCTTCGAAAAGCAGGTGGGAAGTGATCTGGGAAGTATCCTTTTTTTCAAGAAAAGGCTGGATGTGTATGAGTATATTTTCCAGTATTGCTTTTGTTATGACAATCTTCATCTAGTTTCCTTAACAATCCACTATTTTTATATATCAATAGCTAGTATTAGCATTAGGTCATGTGATTAAGTGACTAAGTCTATCAAATCCCCACTGCGGCGTCTGTTTGGCTGTGATGAGCCGTACGGACATATTTCACACTTGTTCACATGAGATTATAGCTTGTTTTTTTTTCGAGGTTCAATAGGGGAGGCTGCTTTTTAGGAAGCAGCAGTGATTTTATTGTGTAATTCTTGGATTTTAAGTTTGAAATCTTCGTCATTTTTAATGAGTTCGGCAATTTTTTTCATGGTGTGACTGACAGCCGTGTGATCCTGCATCCCAAACTGCTGTGCCAATTGAGGCATGGTATTTGAGGTAAGTTCGCGAGCGAGATAAATGGCAATGCGTCTGGCATAGACAATGTTTCTGTTTCGGCTCTTGGAGCAGATTTCACTGGCTTTGACATTTAGATCTTTTGCAACGGTTGTGATGATAAGATCGAGTGTGATATTGGCCCGCTTTTCATGCATCTGCTCTTTGAGTACGTTTTTGGCAAACTGAATGCCGATATCTGCATGCATCAGTTGCGCGTAGGCATTGAGTTTAATCAGGATGCCTTCGATCTCTCTGGAATTGTTTTCAATAATGGTAGCAATGTAATTGATGACTTCATTGTCGAGTTTGACACGGTTGATCTCGCATTTTTTTCTGATGATGGCGATCTTGGTTTCAAGTTCGGGTGGTTGTATATCTGCAACAAGTCCCCATTCAAAACGGCTCTTGAGACGTTCTTGCAATCCGGCAATCTGTTTGGGGTGTTTGTCGGCCGTCATAATGATTTGCTTGCCATCGTTTCGAAGCTCTTCAAAAGTGTGAAAAAACTCTTCCTGAATTTGATTTTTGCCACTGAGAAATTGGATATCATCTATTAGCAGGGCATCACAGTTACGATATTTGTCTTTAAATCGATCCATGGTGTGATTGCCGAGATGACGGAGAAAATCGTTAAGAAACTGTTCGCTTGAGGCATAAATAACGCTTTTTCCCTTCTGTTGCATGACGTTGCCGACAGCCTGCATAAGGTGGGTTTTTCCGAGTCCCACGCCGCCGTAGATAAAGAGAGGATTATAGACTTCACCCGGTTTTTTGCTGACGCCTTTGGAAGCTTTGACGGCAAATTCGTTTGAACCGCCTTCTACGAAGTTTTCAAATGTATAGGATGGATTCAGCAATGAATGTATGGTTTTTTCATTCTGATTTTTTTTGACACTTTTTTTATTTCGTTTCTGATTGCTTTTGACATCAATGACGACTTCGGGATTCACTCCGGTACTGATTTCGAAAAGATGCCCGATTTTGAGTGTGTATTTGGTTTTGACCCAGTTGGCTATCAGTTGATTTGGGGCGAAAAAGAGGGCATAGTCTTTCTGGTATTTTTCTTCTACAAAATGCAGTTGTTTGATATAGCGGTTATATTCCAGTTCGCTAATCTCTTCTTTTAAACGTTCCAGTACCCGGGTGCCAATGTTTTTTTCGCTCAAAACTTCTCGCTTCGTATCGATGTGATCAATGATGTGAATAAGAGTGTGAATTATACTTTATAAGCCCCTGTTCTATGATAAAATCCGCTTGAATGAAAATAATATTCACATTGTGAAGAATGGATTTTATGTGGTCATTTTGGGAATAGATCCGGGTACGCGTAACTGCGGTTATGCACTTATAGAGAAAGAGGGTCTGAAGCTCAAACTTCTCGAAGCCGGTCTGATAAAAATGAAAGCGGAAGATCTTCAGTTTCAAATACCGCAGATGGTTGAAGGGCTCGATCAGATATTTTCATCGCATCAGATTGATGCTGTTGCCATGGAAAGTATGTTTTTCGCTCACAATCCAAAAACAGTTTTAAAACTGGCACAGTTCCGGGGGGCTCTGATGCTGAAAATACTTCAGGAGTTTGGAAACTTTTCTGAGTATACGCCGCTTCAGGTGAAAAAAGCTCTGACAGGAAAAGCAAAAGCATCAAAAGAGCAGGTTGCTTTCATGGTTCAACGATTGCTCGGAATCAAAAAAGAGATCCGTCCGCTCGATATCAGTGATGCAATGGCTGTAGCTATAACGCACGCACAACGTGTTAAATAGTGCCTTGTTATCATCATAATAAGAACATTCGATGAATAGATTTTCTAGCTGGTAAATTTATATTTTTTAACTGAAAACCCTATCTTTTTCTCTTCATATGTGCTAACATTGCACTAACAAAATCATAGACAATGTACTAGGAAAAGAGTTATATTCGTGATGAGATCTATTGGATACCTCGTTTTAATAAATAATGCTTACCCCGAGACCATAGCATTTGATAAAGAAGTCTCACTAGAAATCGCAGAACGGTTTAATCCCAAAGCAGCTAAATATATTACACGCACTTACACGGAACGCCGTTCTGCTTCAGAGCTTGCAAAAATGCTTGCGTTCGACAACTGCGAAACACGTGAAGATGTTCTTAAACGCGTCAGACGTGAACTTAATGAATTCTGGAGAGCAAAGAAGCTTATCTGACTTCTCTCTCCAATTTCTCACATTACTGACTGATACCAATTCATAAGCACTATATCTGCATTAAACATTTTCAGACCTCTTAGGTATAAGCATTTCATGCGAAGTGATTTGAACCTGAACCTTTTACACAAATTGTGATTGAATCGGGTTGAGGCATTCCCAACGATTGCTTTGAGTCTTCTCATTATCCCATACCTTTTTCCCTCTGGAAATACTGATTTCATTTAAGAAATTTTTTTGCGGCCAATCGATGTCAAAAAAATTCGCAGAAATATTTTTGTCAACGGAAGACTGAATGAATTTTCTGTGGAGGAGGGCTTTGAGTTGAAGTGATTGGAATTAGTATTTTGAGTTAGAAGAATAACTGACTTTATGCGAGAAAAGAACTCATACAATCCTCATGCTAAAAAAAGAATCCGGAAAGCTCCAATGAAAACGGTCAACACACCAGGGAGACCGTTTCTACGCGTATATTAACATAGAATTCTTAGTCATTTCTTATTCAGTATAACTTGTATTTAATACTTATATTTTTTCTTCCAAAAACGCTTAAAGCAAAATATATTCAAAAAAAAATGATGATTTTTTTTCGAAGTGTGTAATTTTCACACTGTGTTGTATCATGTGAATATTACATAGATGTTTTTTCTACATTTTGCTTGCTTTATAAAAACTTATGTTACGAAGACTTTTAAAAGACATTTTATTATTGATGGCCTACAAAGCCCTATAATAAGGGCTTTGTGGATATAAAGTATATATTTTCTTCAATTTTTTCCATCTCACAAAAAATAGGAAACAAGTTATTCACATCAACGATTCGAAAAGCAGCGGCCGTGAATTTTTTTATTTGATTATTACAGTGTAATAAGTCAGTTACCGTAATGTTTCACATGAAACATTTCTTTATTACAGCTTTAAGGATTGAAGGCTTTAAAAGCTTGCTCTAAAAAATCTACGGGCGAAACAATCCTATAGGTTTGGTTTAAATAATTGAAATTCAGAGATTCGGCATGAAGAAGCAAACGGGTAGCTCCGGAGAGATTTATTCTATTCTCAGGAGTTAATTCCCTGTCAAGAAACCGAACAATATCATCCGGATACTGACCATAAATAGGATCACCGACAATCGGATGTTTCACATGAAACAAATGGACCCTGATTTGATGCTGACGACCAGTAAAGGGTTTGGCACGAACAAGTGTCATATTAAATTCAGGAAAATACTCTAGAGGTACAAAAGAAGTGTGAGAGGGTTTGCCGTCAGGATGGACTTTGACTATCATTCTTACAATGGCACTTTCGTCTTCCTGACGTAACAATGGTTCAGAAACATCCATTGAAGATTTGAAATGTCCGTGCACAAGCGCGAGATAGCTTTTTTCAACATCACGTTCCTGAAACATCATTTTAAGTGTACGCTCGGATTGTTTGTTTCTTGCAGCAAGTACAAGGCCACTGGTCTCCTGATCAATACGGTGAACGATGTTGGCGTCATGACCGAATTGATATTTTATTTCATCAATAAGAGAGTACGCGGTATGACGGTTTTGAGGGTGAATCAAAACACCTGATGGTTTGTCAAACACTGCAAAGTCATCAGTCACGAAAACAGGTGAAAGATTTCTGGTATCAGGTTCAAAACTGATGAACTCAAACGGACCTTCGATATCAGCTGCCGTGTTACACATAGGTTGACCATTAATGTGAAGACGTCCTTTAGCGATGAGACGCTGGGCTTCTTTCTGGGAATACCCCAATTCACGAATAAGAAATAGGAAGGCTTTTTGGCGCTCTTTTGCAAAGAGCTTTTGAATGACGAAGGGCAGAATTAATCCTATAATTATAGAGAATGAGATAGTATATATATCTTTATTAGCGGCATTGTAGCATAGCTTACAATGCATTACATGTAAGATAAAAGGATTGATATGGTTGAACGTTATTCACGGAAAGAGATGCGTGATAAATGGACAATGCAGGCAAAATATCAGGCGTGGCTTGATGTAGAAAAAGCAGTTGTCAAGGCATGGAATAAACTGGGATTGATACCTGATGACGATGCGGAGAAGATTGTCAAAAATGCAGGCTTTAGTGTTGAGGAAATTGACGAAATAGAAATGGTAACCAAGCATGATCTCATTGCATTCACGACATCCGTAGCTAATACATTAGGTGAAGAGAGTCGCTGGTTTCATTACGGAATGACAAGCTCTGATACCATAGATACTGCTGTGGCACTTCAAATGAAAGATTCGCTGAGTATCATCATTGATGATGTGAAAATGCTAATGGAGTCCATTAAAAAACGGGCAATGGAACATAAGCTGACATTGATGGTCGGCAGATCGCATGGTATCCATGGCGAACCCATAACGTTTGGTTTGGTTTTAGCCGTTTGGTATGATGAAATGGCACGTCATCTTACAAACCTTGAACAGACCATGGATGTTATTGCGGTAGGACAGGTGTCCGGTGCGATGGGGAATTTTGCTCATGCACCGCTTGAACTTGAAGAGATTACATGTAAAGAACTTGGCTTGCAGCCGGCACCTGCGTCGAATCAGGTTATTCAGCGCGACCGTTATGCGCGTTTGGCGACATCGTTGGCCTTGTTAGCAAGCAGCATTGAAAAATTTGCCGTTCAGGTGCGTCATTGGCAACGAACGGAAGTTTATGAGTGTGAAGAGTATTTTGCAAAAGGGCAGAAGGGCTCATCAGCCATGCCGCATAAACGCAATCCTGTTTTGACTGAAAACATCACAGGTTTGGCTCGCATGGTTCGTGCTTATGCCATGCCGGCCATGGAAAACGTTTCGTTATGGCATGAGCGTGATATATCACACAGCTCGACAGAACGATTCTGGCTGCCGGACGCATTCATTACAACCGATTTCATGCTGCACCGCATGAATAACGTTATTGCCAATCTGACGGTGTATCCGGAGAATATGATGAAAAACCTGAACCTTACAGGAGGCTTGGTCTTCTCACAACGTGTTTTACTTGAACTGCCGCTTCAGGGTGTTTCACGTGAAGATGCCTATCGCATCGTCCAGCGTAATGCCATGAAAGTTTGGGAAGGTTTGCAGCAGGGGAAACCGGCACTCAATGAGGCCGGTGAGAGTCTCTATCTGCAATATCTTCTGGAAGATAAAGAACTCGGTGAGAAACTGAGTGAACAGCAGATTCGTGAGTGTTTTAATTATGAGTACTATACGAAAAACGTTGACGGAATTTTTCAACGGGTTTTCAAGCAATAACGATAAAATATCTGTTCTTAACAAAAAAATATTCGCCTAAGGAAGACAATAATGATATCTGTCATTAAGCGTAACGGTCGACGCGAACCTCTTGATATCACCAAGATCCAGAAGTACACTGAGGCTGCGGTGAAAGGTCTTACCAATGTGAGTCAGAGTGAACTTGAAGTCGATGCCCAGATCCAGTTTCGAGACGGGATTCACAGCGATGAAATTCAAAAGACACTCATCAAGACAGCCGTTGACAAAATCGATATAGACCGTCCAAACTGGACGTTTGTAGCTTCACGGCTTTTCCTGTATGACCTTTATCACAAAGTGAACGGTTTTACGGGCTACAGCTCTCTTGAGAGCTACTTTAAACGTGGAGAAGCGGAAGGAAGAATCCTGCTGGGCCTGCGCGAGAAATATAATCTGGATGCACTGGAAAAACATATTGCACCCGAACGGGATTTGCAATTTAATTATCTAGGTATTAAAACACTTTACGACCGTTATCTGATTAAAGACCGTAAAGGTGAGCCCATCGAATTGCCTCAGCACATGTTTATGGCGATTGCGATGTTTCTGGCACAAAATGAAGAAGACCGAGAGGGCTGGGCCATCAAATTTTATGACATGGTTTCAAAGTTCGAAGTGATGCTCGCTACGCCGACACTCTCTAATGCACGAACCACACGTCATCAGCTCAGCTCCTGTTATATCGGTTCGACGCCGGATAACATTGAAGGTATTTTTGACGGCTATAAAGAGATGGCATTGCTGTCGAAATTTGGCGGTGGAATCGGTTGGGACTGGACCGGTGTACGTTCTATGGGATCAGCCATCGACGGGCACAAACATGCAGCCGGAGGTACGGTACCGTTCCTGAAAATTACCAACGACATTGCTATCGCAGTAGATCAGCTTGGAACCCGAAAGGGAGCGATTGCGGTGTATCTGGAGCCGTGGCATATCGACATTAATGATTTCCTTGATCTGAAAAAGAATTCGGGCGAAGAGCGTCGTCGTGCACACGATCTTTTCCCTGCATTGTGGATCAATGATGTCTTTATGAAACGTGTTATAGAAGATGGCATGTGGACTCTGTTTGATCCGTATGAAACAAAAGAGTTGACTGAGTTGCATGGGGAGGCGTTTGAAAAACGTTATCTGGAGTTAGAACAAGACCCTGCAATCATTAAAGAGTATGTCAAGGCGAAAGTACTCTGGAAAAAGATTCTGACCAGTTATTTTGAGACAGGCAGTCCGTTCCTGTGCTTCAAGGACAATGCTAACAGAGCTAACCCGAATGATCACTACGGTGTGATTCGAAGCTCAAACCTCTGTACTGAAATTTTTCAAAACACACAGCCTAACCACTATCTGGTGAAAGTTAAATTTGAAGAGGGCGACTTCCTTACTTTCGAAGAGCATGAACTGGTTACGCTCGACAGTGGTATTGAAAAACCGGCTAACAAAATTACGGCACTCGATTCCCTGAACGGACGCCAGATCTATATTGTTGAAAAAGAGAAGGTCGATGGTGCTACTGCGGTGTGTAATCTGGCATCGGTGAACCTTTCACGAGTCAATACCCAAGAGGATTTTGATCGCATCGTTCCGATAGCCGTGAGAGCGTTAGACAATGTTATTGATCTGAACTTTTATCCGCTGGAAAAAGTAAAACGTACTAACATGCGCAGCCGATCCATTGGTCTGGGTGTTATGGGTGAAGCACAGATGCTGGCAGAGCAGGGCATCGCGTGGGGTTCTCAGGAACACTTCGATAAAGTCGATGAAGTGATGGAAGCGGTAAGCTATAACGCCATCAAGGCATCTTCCGATCTGGCAATTGAAAAAGGGTGTTATCCGGAGTTTGAAGGTTCAAAATGGAGCCGGGGGATTCTCCCGATGGATCATGCCAATGCGGAAGTGCTTAACCTCATTGACAGGGGAGGATTGTTTGCTTCAGCCTACGAGTGGAATGATCTGCGTGAACTGATAAAAAAACAGGGCATGCGAAATGGTTATTTGATGGCGATTGCACCGACAAGTTCCATTTCGATTCTTACCGGAACCACACAGGCGATAGAGCCGGTCTATAAACGCAAATGGTATGAAGAGAATCTCTCGGGGCTGATTCCGGTAGTTGTACCGAATCTGAGTCCCGAGACCTGGGCGTACTATACGCCGGCGTATGATCTGGATCAGAAAATTCTTGTCAAAGCAGCCGCTATTCGACAGAAGTGGATTGACCAGGGGCAGAGTCTGAATATCTTCATTACCCTTGATAAGGCGAGCGGAAAATATCTGCATGATATTTATGCGTTAGCATGGAAACTGGGTCTGAAATCAACCTATTATCTCCGTTCGCAATCTCCTGAAACCGCAACGGACATTGAAGACCGTTCCATGGAATGTGTCGGCTGTCAGTGATGCTATGAGACCTTTGCTGGGACCTGAAGTCGAAGCGTTTGAAGCGCGCTTTGACTATGCAATCAACGGTACGCTTCGTTCCCTTTCGGTTAGTAATCCCCAAACAATAGTACTGCGTTTGAGTGTTCAGGATGAGGCTCGCGGTTTTGACTGGATCGATCTTGAAATTGAAGTCAGCGGTGTTACCGATGCACGACTTGTAGAAGATGATAAACTTGGCTTTTTAGATATGAGCGATGGTATTACAGTGATGTTTGAATCTGGTGAAGCGATTGTGGCGGTTGGTGAGTTTGATTATCTGGAATCGGCGCTGGATGCACCTCTCTTTATCAGAGGAAGTGCATTGAAATACCAGGAAAAACCCTTTAGCGCTTAGCGGTATCTTTGCATTTTGAGAAGAGCAGGGTGAGCAGTTTGTTAGCTTCGAGCTCTGTGATCGCATGCTGGGCAAGTGCATGAATGATATTTTCCTGGGTTAGATACGCATGAGTCATTGCGACCTCCCGTTAGAAAATTTTGTTTAGAAAAGTACTATAACAGAGCGTTAGTTAATCTTCAATTAATTATTATTATTAACATTACTTATTATATCAATTAAATTTGATACGCATGCCTCAATCATGGCATAGACGGTTTCAAATCCTTCGTATCCATCAAAGAAATAGGGGTCAGGCACATCATCACCCTCAAATCCAAAATCACCGAGTTTATGCAAATTTTGGGCCCCCATACGTTTGAGATCCTGATAGTTGGAACTGTCAAGCGCTATGACGTAGCTGTAGCGGTTAAGTTCATCGGGTGTTACCTGTCGTGCTCTCAGGTGAGAAATATCAATATTGTGTTCTTTGGCAACCCTTACAGAGTGTTCACAGGGCATTTCACCAATATGCCAGTTCCCTGTTCCTGCAGAATCGACGCTTACATGTAAAGCTTTTTGACGAGCAAGGCTGGCGGCAATACCTTCAGCAAGCGGAGAGCGGCAGATATTCCCGAGACATACAAAAAGTATGCTGTGAGGTCTGCTATCGGACACGGTTGCGTCCTTCGCGCTTTGCTTTGTAAAGATTGGCATCAGCTTCGGCTATATAATATTTAAGTGCGTCGGCGTCGTTGATGACATTTTCCGGAGGGATCGCAACGCATCCGATGCTTACCGTAGCATTGATCTGCATCTCTTTAAAGAGGATTGGAGTGTCTTGAAGGGCAAGACGAACTTTGTCAAGTATATTCACCGCAATATCATAGGATGTTGCCGGTAGCATGATAATAAACTCCTCCCCGCCGTATCGTACAATGATATCCGAGGAACGAAGACGCGAGAGCAGCAGTGAGGCAAACGCTTTGAGGACCTGATCACCTGCAATATGCCCGTAGGTGTCATTTATAGCTTTAAAATGGTCCAGATCACACATGGCAAGGGTAAAGGCACCCCCGGTGGCGATAGCGATCTCATACTGGCTCAAAAAGAGCTGTTCGAGCATGGAACGGTTTAGTATACCTGTCAAAGGATCTTTGGCAGCTTTTGAGACCATCATCTTGCTGTCAATGAGTGCCAGCTCGGTACCGATCTCAAGCGAAAGCAGTTCCATCTTTTCGAGGTAGGAGAGACACTGCAGATGCCTAAACTCCTTTGCCCCCATCAGCATACCGATGTTGAGGGCTTTTTGATGCAGTTCGTCGTGCAGTTTTCCCAAAGCCAGGAATTTGCTGTTATTGGAAATCAGCATTTTTCCATCGCTGTTGAGCCATTTTCCAAAAGCGCAGAAGCGTGGATCGCTTGTCGGAAGTGCATCAGGTTCTTGTACCATAACGGCATCGTTGACGGCATCGAGCCACTCGAGATGCGCTTCGTAGTAGTTGAGCACATTCTTTTCGATCAGTTCTCCCAGACGAATAAGGCGGACACGGTTATTGGATTTCAGACGAAGAAGATAATGTTTCAGATAGGCAGAGCCGATAGCATGGTGAATATTATCGAAACGTGAATACATGACCGCGGTCAATGTGTAGTTACCTTCCGAAAGCAGCATGTGCGTGAGCGTATTTTGAAGTTTCGCCAGATGGTTGACGGCCATGATATACGGAAGTTTCGCATCAAGATAAAACGCGCATACGCGGTTGGCCAGATGCAGGATGTCACTGCTTTCATCGAAGATACGCAGGATAAGTTCGTCAAAAACATTCCGGGATGTTTTAAGTCTATCCGCTGATGCGGCAGCTTCATTCGAATCCGCACCGAAATGCTCTTCGGCGAACTCCCTGGCAATCAGCTCCAGCTGCTTTTTCATGAGATTATGCATGGCAGTGTTTCTTGATGATGACGCGTATGAGTGATGCTTCGCCGCGGTGGGCATCACTCTCGTCGAGATAATCGATGCATTCTGAAAGAAGGAGCTGGCTGAGCGAAGGCGTGGAAAAAAGGTTCGCAAGTTCATCGGTACTGTAGAGCAGTTCCGGCGATTTTGGTCCTCCGCTGCTGTACTCAAGCTGTTTTTTGGAAAAAAATTCAGCAATAAACAGCCCGCCCTCATGAAGCGCATTGATGGCTTTCGTAAAACTTTGCGTGCGCAACGGTTCGCTTAAGTGCAGGAAAGAGCTCATGATGACGTCATAAGATATCGCTGGCTCCCAATGCACCAGATCTACATGTAAAGTCTCAATGGTCACATTAAGCGACTCTGCCAGAGCGCGGCATTTGGCAAGGCCGATGTCTGATGCATCGAGTGCAGTGACCTTAAAGCCCGCAGATGCTGCATAACAGGCATTGCGACCTTCTCCCTCGCCCAGAAAAAGGATATGGGAACCGGGAGCGATGCTTTTAAGCTGTTCTTTCAAAAATGCATTGGGTTCGGTGCCGTAGAGATACCCCTCGCGGCTGAATTTTTCATTCCAGAGCTTCTGCATGCTCATTTTTGGACTCCGTTTAGTACCGGTACAAAAATGCACTCTTCGAGTGCTTCTTCAAGAAGTCGTCCCTGACGTTTCCGATACCGGGTAATGATCTGTTTGTTGCCGCGCTGCATCGGAGCGACCAGAATGCCCCCTTCCGAGAGCTGATCGATCAGGCGCTGGGGAATCTGCGCAGCAGAAGCGGAGAAGAGTATTCTCTCAAATGGTGCATACTGAATCCAGCCGTTTTGACCGTCATCCGTACGCGTATGCACATTCATGATTCCGAGCGTACGGAAACGCTCCTTGGCTTCAAGCATCAGCGATTCTATGCGTTCGATAGTGAAAACGCCCCGGAAAAGATGCGAAAGCACGGCTGCCTGATAACCGCTTCCGCAACCGATTTCCAGCACTTTGTCAGCACCTTCGGGTTCAAGATACTGGGTCATTTTCGCAACGGTAAGCGGTGAACTGATCCACTGCTGGGCACTCATGGGAAGCGCATCAAGTTTGTAAGCATGATGACGGAATCCCGTTGGCACAAATGCTTCGCGATTTGTTTTGGCAATCGCAGATTTTACTGCGGGAGAGAGGGGGTATCTGCTGGCAATCTCTTCTGCGAGTTTTGCATTTTTCATCTGGATGATTTTATTCATGTCCCTCAATTCCAATATCAAGATAACGGCGCATTTTGGTAATAATACGCGGTTCATAAGGGTGGCAGAGCAGTTCAGCGCCATTGCGATACTCTTCGCCAAAAGGTGTGATAATGCCGCTGAGGCCGGTAGCGTCATCATTGGAAGCGTCGCTGGCCATGACATAACATTGGTTCATGATGGCAAGCGCATTGGTAAGCGATTGAAAGTTTTGGGCACGAATTCTGCCCCAACGGGAGGGTACGGCGATAATATCGGCACCTTCAAGTTGCTGCCAGAGTCTTTTGAATCGCAGTTCGAAGCATATCAGAATACCCATGCGGATTCCGTCAAGGTCAAAGCAGATCACATCGCTTTCATTTCCCGCAGAGAAATAGCGATCTTCGTCACCCAGTTTGAAGAGAAGGCTTTTGCGCTGTTCATGGACTATTTTTCCATGATGAATGACTTTGGCACTGTTGTAGTAGGCAGTACCTTCTTTTTCTATAACGGTCAGGATCAGTGTGCATGCGCTAGAGTGCGAACATAGGACATCCAGAGCTTTGGTAGAAAAGTGTGCGGCCGCTTCGAAATTTTTGTAATCAAAACCGGTCAGACAGACTTCAGGAGCAAGTGTGATGCTCCCAGGCCCGCATTCCTGAAGTGACCGAAGGAGCCTTGCAAGATTTGTCTCGTAATGTTCACATGTCTCGAAACGAAGGGTGCAAAGCCGCCTAGAAGTCGTCGTCAAAGCTGAGGCTGCCTTTGGAATAGTTGGTGACCGTGCCTTCAAAAAAGTTGGTCTTCTGATCGTTGAATTTGGCGAAGTCGTCAACCCATTTGATAGGATGTTCGACATTATAGATCGGTTTCATGCCGACACCGCGCAGACGGTCGTCAGCGAGATACTGAATGTACTGGCGGACAATGTCATTGGTAAGACCGAGAATCTGTCCCTGTGTGATGTATTGGCCCCATGTGACTTCAAGTTCTACCGCTTTGCGGAACATGTCGTAGACTTCGGCTTCCAGCTCTGCGGTAAAAAGATCGGGACGTTCGCGTTTGAGGGTATTGATAAGGTTTTTAAAGAGTGCCAGATGTGTCACTTCATCGCGTTGAATAAAGCGAATCATCTGTGCGGAACCGAGCATTTTCCCCGAACGTGCCAGCGTATAGATGTAGGCAAAGCCACTGTAGAAATAGATGCCTTCGAGAATCTGGTTGGCAAAACAGGCTTTGACGAAGTTCTCATCAGTAGGATTCTGTGAAAGGCGTTCATAGACTGCAGCGATGGCATCATTTTTCTGTTTGAGCATCATGTCGCGGCGCCAGAGTTCGTAAATCTCGGCAGAATTCTGGGAAATGGAGTCGACCATGACTGCATAACTTTGCGAATGGAGCGCTTCTTCAAACGACTGGCGCACCAGAATCAGATTGATTTCCGGCGACGTAATGTAGGGATTGACATTGTCAATCAGGTTGTTGGTCTGGAGCGAGTCCATGAAAATAAGCTGTGCAAGCGCTTTGTCGTAAGCATCTTTCTCAGTCTGGGTCAGGTTTTTATAATCATTGACATCCCGGGTCATGTCAACTTCTTTGGGGAACCAGGTGTTGTTGAGCATGACCTCCCACAGGTTGTAAGCCCACTGGTATTTGATGTTGTTGAGTTCGAATATTCCGGTAGGATTACCACCAAAGATACGGCGATCATTGACATGTTCTCTGGATTCCGGATTATAGATCTTTTTTCGCTCCACGGGTCACGCTCCAACATGAGATTTTAAAGGGGGAACCATTATGGCGAAAAAAGAATTTAGAGTGGTTTAAAAAGGGGGCTGGCCAAAAAGAAATTTAGCCTGCGACGAGAGCTTATTCGCTGATGTTTGCGTCAGCAGCTCCTCCGAAGAGAATGGAAGTGGCATCCGGACTGATGACAACCGAATCAAATATGGCACCTCGCGCATCATAGCCGTCGAAAGCGCCGGCATTATGAACCGGTTTCCATTCCCGTGTACCCGGAACAAGTTGCCAGATATGCGGGTTAGTGAAATCACCGCTGGCGAGGTAAGTGCTTCCATCGACAGCTGAAAAAAGATACCAGCTAAACGAGAGCTGCTGATTGCTCAGGGCTTTAATATCGTGCTCGAGTGAGAGGTCGGCATTTATATCGCCGGATCGGAGTCCACATGCTTCAGGCCGATCGATACAGAACTGTTTTCCGGCTTCGAAACGCGCTTCCGCAAGTGTGGTAAAGTTTTCGCGAGTGTAATAGAGTTCTAGAGTATCTGATGGGCTCAAAGGCATGTTGTACAGGCGCAGATCGTCAATGAGAAGGCCTGCATCAGGTTCGAGTGTCAGGGTATCACCGCTTTGGCACAGCGTAGCGGCGGTGGTGTAGGAGCCGATGACATTGCCGTCAACACTCAGGCTGAGAAGCGTATCACCTCTTGTTATGACGGCATGATGCCATGCACCGGGTTTAATGACGGCAGGATTCACGTAGGGCGAAAAGTAGGCTTCGGAGAGCTCAAGTGAGGGTCGTCCGTCCGCAAGGATTTTAAGATTACTGCGATCCGCACCAGAGGTATCCATAACATGCATCAGGGTGATTGTCGAAGCGTCTTCGGGAAGATAGAACCAAAATGCGATACTTTTGATGGTTGTTGCGGGTACTTCCAGAGTCAGAGGTGTTTCCAGACTTTCCAGTGCGATGGCATTGCCCAGCATCCCTGTCCGGGTTGTATAGTCGCTTGTATTTGAATCGAAAGAGAAGTGGGCCGCGAGATGATCGGAAAGTGTATACGCATCAAGCGTACACGCCTGGGTCTGAATGGAGTCGATTAGAAGTTTTTTCCCTCCGGTAGTGCTCAGTGTCAGGGCATCGAGAGGTTTCTCAATACTCAGATCACCATAATAGAGATCGCCTCCGTTTTCGCCGCTGAATGCATGATGATAGACTTCAACGCCGTGATAGGTACCGATAAGGTTTAATGTATCTTTTCCGTCGGTTGCAAAAGCGAAAGTAACGCGACACTGAGGCGTATCAAAGCGGAGCGTCAGCGGTGCGTTTTCAGCAGCTTTTCCCGGTTCGAGAAATACCGGTGTATCAAAACGCGAAAAAGGTGTAGAAAAAACTTCCCATGTGCCTGATGTCTCAAAGGAGATGCCTGAATCGGTAAACGATTTGGCAGTAGTGCCGTCTCTATAACTGTCAAAATTTTCTTCATAGGCAAAGAGGGCCGCTACAAGTAAAAAAGGGAGAATATAAAATCGAATCACGTCGTAAACCTTCTATCTTCGTAAAAGAGTAAATTATATCACAGATAAGTTATCCGTTATCACTAAGAGGGCCGTTACCCGCTTAAAGCTACCGGAAAACACACAGTTTGAAAGAGATAAGGACGTTTTAGTCGATGGCCAATCAGCTGAGATAGTGTCCTTATCTAACCATGGTTATACCGGTAAAAAATGTGACAATAGTGGGAAGAGCGCTCCGCAGTGAAGGTTCACGTAGCGCAAATGCGTTACAATAAAGTCCTTAAAGGAGTGTGCCATGTTGCGTCGAATTGCAGTAGCTTTGGTGAGTATGTATCTGCTGGCAGGTTTTATTCTGCTTCCCTATCTGATACGGCATGAGCTGCCCGCCATGCTTTTAGCCCAAAGCGGTGTGCAGCTCGAGATCGGTTCGGCCGCTTTCAATCCGATCACGTTTGAATTGTCTCTTTCACATGTATCTGTTGCAGTGCCCGGGCAGGAACCGTTATTGCGCTTGAATATGTTGCGGATCAATCTTGAACTGTATGCGCTGCTAGGCGGCGTGGTACGCTTCAAGGAAATTTTGCTCGAAGCACCGCATCTTCTGATCAAAAAAGATGAAAAAGGGGTTTTTAATTTTGCGTCATTGCAAAAGAACGACAAGGCAAATGCAGCCCCAAACAGTGATTCCGGGAGCCTGCCTGCGATTATCATTGATACTCTTGAAATACAGGAGGGTTCGGTTGCTTTTTTTGATCATAGCAAATCGATTCCTTTTGATGTAAAACTCGCGCCTCTGGGTCTTCGGCTGAAAGATATCGATACCCGTTCCGGTGAGGGGATGATCCGTCTTTTTTCCCATATCAATGACGGTGGATTTATCGATATCAGGAGCAGACTTGCTTCCGTCGAGCCTCTGGTGATAGATGGCAGTGTGGAGTTCCGTTCGGGACGTCTTTTTACCGGATGGCGCTATCTGCGCGAGATGATCGGTATTGAAATTGCTGACGGGGCACTGTATGCGGGAAGCCATTTTCATTTTGATGCGAATGCCATGGAAAAGACGCAGTTCTCTTCCATGTCCATACAGCTGGAACGGCTTCGTATCAAGCCTCAGACGCGCTATGAAGATATTTTGCGCCTGGGAAGCATGCGGCTGAGCGATGGCACCATGACGCCGTTTTTGCAGCAGGGACATTTTGAGCGGTTGGAAATCAACGACGTGATGCTGCATGCCCGAAGGCTCTCTGAGGGAACGCTGGACTGGCAGCACTACCTTGCGCAGCCCGTGAGCGGAAAAACCGTTCCGGAGAATAATGAAACGACGGAAAACACTCCCTCCTGGGATGTGACACTGGATACGTTTGCACTGACGGGGCTTCATATTGGCATTGATGATGAAGCGATGATGCCGGTACAGCATTTTCAGCTTAATGATTTTAACCTGAGCGCAGAAAATATTCACTCTCTTGGCGGATATCCGCTTTCCTACACAATGGCATCGCGCTTCAATGAGACCTTTACATGTAAGAGTCAGGGCACACTTGAACACTCACTGCTTAAAGGCTCCGGAATGCTGGCGTGCCATGATCTGGATCTGACATGGTTTAACCCCTACATCGATAAAGCTGCAAAAAGTGCACTTGATCGTTTCGATGTCGCTTTGAAAGACGCAAAAGCTTCCTGGATTCTGCCGTACCGGGTCGAGCAGAATAGCACGCAGATCTCCCTGATGCTCTCTCAGGCGGCATTGACGCTTGAAAATTTTGATCTGCGCAGTGCAAAAGAAGCGAAGCCGATGGCGGGATTTAAAGCATTTACGATTGACGGAGTGACACTCGATAGCGGTAAAAAAGAAGCGTATATCGAACATGTCGTGCTGGAGCATCCGCAACTCCATGCAGCAAAAGGCAAAGAGGGGCGTATTGACTGGAATCGTCTGATTCAGCCAAAAGTTGGGGCTCAGCCACACGCAGCCACAGATGATGCCACGCCGCCGCTCTGGAATTTTCGTGTTAACGCAATAGATCTGAAACAAGGCTCTCTCTTATGGCGCGATGCTTCGATTGCCACACCGGCGCGGTTGCAGATCGATCCGCTAGAGATAGCCATAAGGGATTTTCGCAGTGATGCCGGGCATCCGTTCGGAATTGATGCATCGCTGCATCTGAACCGAAAATCGGCATTTGCGTTTGCCGCAACGATGCAGCGCGAACCGCTTCAGGTCGATTCAAATGTCTCAATCGTATCGCTTCAGCTTCCCGAAGCCAATCCGTATCTGGCTGAAACTCTCAATCTCTATCTGGGGCGCGGTAGTGTCGACATGCAGGCAAAAATGCATTATGCTCCGGGACAGAAACAGCCTGAAATGACACTCAAGGGCAATCTTGCAGTACGTGACGTTCTGGTCAATGAGTCTCTCAATGATGCCCTGCTCATGGGATTCGATAAGGTTGAGGCGGCACCGTTTACGCTACAGCTGGCTCCCGATGCACTGCTGATAGAATCTCTGGGTATTCATGCCCTCTACACCGACATTCACATTGATGCAAACAAGAGCCTGAATCTTTCAAGACTTCAGAAAAAAAGTACACCGTTACCATCTGGAGGGAATGATTCCAATGCAAGCAGTGCTTCCGCATTTCCGGTGACGATTGTCAAGCTCGATTTCAAAGAGGGGGTGACCGATTTCCGTGACGACTCCCTGCCGCTGAAGTTTAAAACGCATGTCCATAATGTCAACGGGAGCGTATACGGTATCTCAACACAGCGTGATGTGACGAGCTACCTCAATTTCAACGGTGACATCGATGCCTACGGTGCGATGAAAGTGGACGGATCGCTTCGTGCGGGAGATCCCGGCAGCTTTACGGATATCGGTGTGACGTTTCGAAATATTGCGTTGCCGGACATGAGCCCTTACTCTGCCAATTTCGCGGGTCGCAAGATTGATGAAGGCAAGCTGTTTCTGGATCTCAAATACAAAATTGTTGATTCCCGGATTCAGGGCGATAACAGCATCGTTATTAAAAAGATCAAACTCGGAGAAGCGGTTGAAGGTGAATCGAGTCTGCCTCTCGGGCTTGCCGTCGCGCTGCTTGAAGATGCGGATGGTGTCATCGACATTGATATGCCTGTGGCAGGCGATATGAATAATCCCGACTTCAAGTACGGCGCGCTGGTGATGAACACTTTGAAAAACCTCATTCTCAAAGTCGTCAGCGCTCCGTTTAGTTTTCTGGGTTCAATGTTGGGCATTGACGGCGACTCTCTCAAAACCATCGCTTATGAGGCGGGTCGGTTTGAGCTGCTGCCGCCGGAGCGCGAGAAACTTGACCTGCTTGCAAAAGCTTTGGAGAAACGGCCGAAACTGGCACTTCAGATCAGCGGTGCCTATGATGCTGCGACCGATACCCGTGCGCTTCAGATCGCAAAACTCGAAGCGCTGGTGCTCGAACGCAGCGGAGATAAAGGCGGAGAGGCGATGCAGGATCCTGAGTTCCTGGAGAAACTCTATGTCGAATTTAATGGCGAAGTGGCGTATAAAGCGCTCTCTGACCATCTCCATCAGGAGTATGAAGAGAATAAAGCCTATGAGAAGGCACTTCAAGATGCACTCATTGAGGGGGTGATTGTTCGGCAGGAGGTCGCGGTCGCAGAACTCGAGTTTCTTGCCCGGAGCCGTGCTGTTGCGGTTAAGGAGTACCTAATGCAAAATCAGAAGATCGATAGCTCTAGAGTGACTTTGGGCGGAAATATTCTGGCAGAAGCCGATAACGAGGGCTTCATCAATGCCGCCATGGAAATTGTTCCGATGCAGTAAAACGCTATAATGACGCTTTTACATTTTTAAGGAACACCATGCCATTTTCAAAAGAAAAACGCAAAGACACTATAAGCGGCATTGTCTTTGTAGCAATTATCGCCGCCGCTGCAACCTATATTGCAGCGCTCGCCCCGGTGGCATCACTGGGAATTTCACCTCTGGTTGTGGGGATTGTGATCGGTATTTTCTATGCCAACACCCTGCATAACCGCTTTCCCGCAGCATGGGAGAGCGGCATTACTTTTTCGGGTAAGAAAATTTTACGTTTTGCCATTGTGTTTTACGGATTTCGTATCACGTTTCAGCAGATAGCGGAAGTCGGTATTGACGGCTTCATGGTATCGCTTATTATGCTCTCGACTACCTTTGTCATTGGAACCTGGGTGGGGCAGAAGCTGTTCAAGCTCGATCGCGACACGGCCATGCTCAACGCTTCGGGTGCTTCGGTGTGCGGTGCCGCCGCGGTACTGGCGACGGAACCGGTACTTAAAGCCGAAGAGCATAAAGCGGCCATTGCGGTTTCGATGGTTGTGCTTTTCGGCACGATTGCAATGTTTTTGTATCCGGCGCTTTATACGGCCGGCGTTTTTGATATGAGTGCCCGTGAATTCGGCATCTATGTCGGAGGTACCATCCATGAGGTTGCTCAGGTCGTGGCTGTCGGAGGTGCATTCGGCACGGAAGCCAGCGATGCTGCCGTGATTGTCAAAATGACCCGTGTCATTCTGATTGCCCCGATGCTGATTCTTCTGGGGGTCTATCTCTCTTTTTCCGCGCGTCGCAGCGGTGGCGAAACCGGCCCCATCAAGTTGGTCATTCCCTGGTTCGCCGTCTATTTTGTGGGTATGGCGGGTTTCAACTCACTGCATCTCGTCCCCGAAGCGATTGTCGGTGTTATCAATGAGATTGACACCTTTTTGCTGACCATGGCTATGACGGCTCTGGGTATGGGAACGCGATTCGCTAAGTTTAAAGGTCTCGGTCTGGCACCTATCTACGCGGCAGGCGTTATGTTCGCATGGCTCGTCATCGGCGGTTACTTCATTACCAAGTGGGTCGTTAGCACGTTTTAACACCGCTTTTTGCCAAAGACGTGATACAATCTCGAATGATTCACGTTCTTGGCTCTCAGGGAAGCGTCTCACAGAAGGGACGCAGCACCTCGTTTCTCGTTGCGCCTTCCATTGCTGTTGATGCGGGCAATCTGCTGATGCCTCTGGGTATTGCAGCATCACAGATTGAACATCTTTTTTTGACCCATTCCCATTTTGACCATATCGCAGACCTGCCTTTCATGATGACGAGCTACATAGAAGCACGTCGTGCTCCCTTGTGCATCTATGCACTTCCCGCAACGCTTGATGCACTTACCAGATATCTTTTTAACGGAGAGATCTGGCCCGATTTTACATGTATTACGCTGCCTGACGGGAACCCTGTGGTTGTTTTAGTGCCCATAAACTGTGGGGAGACGATTATGATAGACGATTATGAGATCATGCCGGTCAAAGCAGAACATCTTGTGCCAACCTGCGGTTTTCAGATTGGACATGGCGGAGAGCATCTGCTTATCAGCGGAGATACTTACATCAATCCTGCACTGATAGAGCGGTTAAATAGCGACCGGCGCATCAAAACGCTGCTGATTGACGTCTCATTCACCTCGGATGAAGCATGGCTGGCCGAGGTGAGCATGCATCTGACGCCTTTGCTGGTACATGAGATGTTTGAAGCGTTGCAGCGGGAAGATCTCACAGTCTATACCTACCACCAAAAACCCGGCCATGAAACGCAGATTGATGCGGAGCTGGAGCGATACAATATTTTGCGTAACGGCGGAAGACGGTTGCACGACGGAGACCGCATCGCATTTTAGACAAAGCCTTTAGCGGCGTCGGAACCCAAGAGCCTCGAGAAGATGGGTTTTCTCTATGGTATCGCTTCTTGCGATATCTGCGATGGTGCGGGAAAGTTTGCGAATTTTTCCTACGGCACGAAACGAGAGCCCATAGCGGGCTATCGCCTGATCGAGAATGCCTTTGGCCTCATCTGAAAGCTGACAAAAACGCTCCATCTCCTCTTCATTCAGCCGGCCGTTGAGATGGCGCTGTCCGCGTGACATCTGGCGGCTGAAGGCTTCGAGCACTTTGGCGTGAAGCTCCTGTGATGAAAAGCTGCCGCTATCTTCGGGCATGACGTCCTGCATACTGACGTAGAGATCAATACGGTCCATAAAGGGGTCTGAAAGACGGTTCCGATAGCGTGCAATCTCAAGGTCACTGCAGCGGCAGCTTCGGGTTCGGCTGAGCAGATGACCGCAGGGGCAGGGATTCATCGCTCCGACAAAAATAAAGTCGGTTGCGTATTCGATTTTTGAATTGACACGCGAGATGCGGATACGGCGGTCTTCAAGCGGTTCTCTCAGCGCTTCGAGTACGTTTTTCGAGAAGTGGGGTAGTTCGTCGAAAAAAAGCATGCCCAGATGGGAGAGGCCGACTTCGCCGATTTTGGCATTTCCCGATCCTCCGCCGAAGATGCTTGATGCCGTTGCGGTATGATGTGGGGATCGAAACGGCCGTTTCGCCGTGAATGCAGGCTCCTTGCCTTCAAAGCTTTCGAGTTTGGCAACTTCAAGAATCTCTTCGCGCCGAAGCGGTGGGAGGATGTAGCGCAGGCGCTTGGCAATCATCGATTTTCCTGAACCCGGAGCCCCTTCAAGGAGCAGATTGTGCATGCCCGCAGCCGCAATCAGTGCCGCGCGCTTGGCAAGCTCCTGACCACGTACTTCTGCAAAATCAAGGGGATAATGCGTCTCATAGAAATAGGCGTGCCCATTCAGATGCAGCGCAGGGGCTTCGAGTGTGCGCTGCGCAGGAGTGGTGCCCGAAGCCTCTCCCTGAAGCAGGGCAATCGCTTCACTCAGATGAGCGACACCGATAAAGGTGACTCCCGGAATGTTGCCCAGTTTTTCAAGGCTCTGTGTCGGTACAATCGCCGTATGCATGACGCCTTTATTAGCCAGAGAGAGGATCAGGGCAAAGAGCAGTACGGTCTCTTTGATACTGCCATCAAGCCCCAGTTCGCCAAAGATGAAGTGCCCCTCAAGATCAACGGGTTTGTCCCACAACGCAATCAGCAGGGCGATGCCCAGATCGAAGTGGCTCCCCTCTTTTCGCAGATCGGATGGGGAGAGGTTGATGGTGATACGTTTGGGAGGAAAATTGAAACCGTTCATCAGCAGGGCGGATTTGACACGCTCCTTGCTTTCGCTGATGGACTGGGATGCCATTCCCACAATGTTAAAACTGGGAAGGCCCTTGGTCAGGGTGGCTTCCACCGTCACGACGCGGGCTTCAAGGCTTTCAAAAGTGGCGCAGAGAATCTCTTTCATGCCGCATCATAACATTTAACCACGACGCAGCACAAGTAAAACAAAAAAAGGCGCGCCGAGCAGGGCGGTGACGATGCCAATGGGAATCTCTCCGGATGCACCTCCGAGCAGGCGTGCCGCAAGATCGGCTCCAATAAGGAAGAGTCCGCCCAGCAGTGCCGTCGGAAGCAGCAGATTGGGAATGCTCTGTCGGTAGAGACGGCGTACCACATGCGGCACGACCAGACCCACAAAGCCGATAGGGCCGGTGACGCTGATGAGGATTCCGATGGCCAAAGAGGCACCCAGAAGCAGACCCAGCAGGGTACGTCCTACGGGAACGCCTTTGAGCGTGGCGGCATCTTCGCCGATTGCAAGCAGCTGAAGGGCATGACGCTGCGCAACCATCAGCATCAGAAGCAGCAGTGCCGCGAGTGCCGTGGGAGTGACGTTTTCCATGCCTACAATAGCAAGCGAACCCATGGTGTAGCGTATCAGGGTGTGCGCCTGCATGGCACTGGAGCTGAGATAGACCGCCATGAGTGCCGCGCTGTAGAAAAAGGAGAGGGCGATTCCCATAAGCAGCAGCGACTCCCCGCTACGCAGTCTCCGTGAGAGAAGCAGCAGCAGGCCAATGGAGGAGAGGGCGCCGAAAAAACCGAAAAGTGCGGTATTCATGCCGATTAAAATACCCACGCCCACACCCAGTGTCGCGCCGCTCGAGATGCCCAGCGTGTAGGGCGTCATCAGGGCATTGCGAAAGAGGCTTTGAAAGAGCAGGCCCGAGAGTGCGAGGACGGCTCCTGCGAAAAAGGCGATGAGTACGCGTGGCAATCGCAGTTCCCAGAATATCTGATGTGAGAGCGTTTGGGTGTCGAAAATCGAAGCAGGATCGAGCGTCACGGAACCCACAAAGGGTGCGAGCAGCGCCAGGAACAGCAGCAGGATCACAACAAGATTTTTAAGCAAGACGGACTCCGACATGCGATGCGTCGACATCGAAATCGACACCGTAAAAGGTTTTGAGCTGATTACATGTAAAGAATGCGGCAGGCTCCTCAAAGAGGTGAAGTCCTCTCTCATGAACAAAAGCGATCGGATCCGAGAGATGGCGTGCGAGATTGAGATCATGGGTAATGAGCAGCGTGCGGCATGAGGTGCGCAGCTGGCGATAGTGTGTGACGAACGCGGCAGTGTGACAGGGATCAAGATGGGCGGTCGGTTCGTCAAAGATGATCATACGGCTGCGCTGAAGATTTGCCTGTGCCATCATGGCGCGCTGCTGCTCGCCGCTGCTGAGCGTGTCAAGCCGCTGGTTTTTGAGTGATTCCAGACCGAAAGCGCTCAATACGGCATCCAGCGGCTGCGATGATTCGGATGAGAGCGAAAACCAGCCGCTGCGATGCGGATAGAGCCCGAGCCTTACAAACTCCCCGACGCTCAGATACGCATCAAAATTTTCAAGGCGCGCCGGAATATAGGCGATGGCCCGGGCCCGCTCGGAGAGGGTGCATTCACGCAGTTCACTCCCTTCGCAGACAATGGAGCCTTCATACGGCTGCAATCCGCAGAGCATGCGGGCCAGCGTACTTTTCCCGGCACCGTTTTGGCCCATAAGAATCAGGTGCGGCGGCAGTGTGCAGGAGAGATCCTGCAAAATGCTCCTGCCGGCAATGGTGCATCCGGCCTGTCGAAGTTCAATCATGCAGCGTCTCGCAAATACGCTCAAGGCTCTCGGCAACACGCTGAGAGGGAATCAGCAGCGCTTCATCCTGCAAAATGTAAATACGTCCCGATCTGGCGGCGTTGATAGGCACCCGGCTCCAGCGTTCGCGCAGTGCACGGATGTTGCTCTGCGGATAGGTCAGCCGCGATTGAAAAATGAGGATGACGTCGGGATTGAGTGCAATCACCTGTTCGAGTTCGAGACGCGGCTGGGCAAGGGCGCCTTCATAGGCGTTACGTGCGCCGCAACTTTGCAGTATCGTATTGAGGAAGGTCGTTTTACCGGCAATGTAGAGGCTTCCCGAGAGATCTTCCGCAGAGCCGAAAAGAATGAGTACGCGCGGATTGTCAGGACTTTTAGGCGCGTTTGCAGCTGCTCTGTCAATATTTTTGATTAGGGCAGCTGCCTCTGTCGTGCGTCCCAGAGCGTTTCCGATTGTCGCAATATCGCTGCGGATATCCTCGAAGCTCTCAAGCGTTACATGTAAGGTACGAATACCGAGCGCTTCAAGATGCGAAGTTGTCCTCGCATGATGGCTTTGTGCCAGAATCAGTGTCGGATGCAGTGCGAGAATGCGTTCCAGATCGGGGTCGAAAAAGCCGCCGATTTTCGTAATAGACGTTACGGCATCGGGGTAGGTAGCAAAACTGCTGACACCGACAAGCTCATCGCCCGCTCCCAGAGCAAATACGATTTCGCTCAGCGCGGGCGAGAGCGTGATGATGCGCTCCTTTCCCCATAGCGGTAACAGCAGTACGAAAATCAAGATCCAGCGCATGGTGCTCCCCATTGTGATGGCGTCATTGTAGCAGTTCACCTCTTGGAGTCTCAGAAAATACGAACTGTGACGAAAAAAGAGAGTGTTTCAATGTGACACGCTCCAGTCGCTTTTTATGAAAAAAAGTGATAGTTGAAGCAGGATATTCAGAGGAATTGTATTATGATAAATTATATATGAAGAGGGAGGAGAGATGAAAAAAAAGTCTTTATCCATTGTGTATACGATCCTGCTGGCAGCAGGCAGCCTCGGAGCGCAGAGTATGCCCGGAACATCGCCGCAAGCAGCTACGTATAAAAAATTGATCGGCGGGAAGGAAAATGATACGGCCCGGTCCGTCATCGTGCTCTCGGATGGGTATCTCGTGGCAGGGAAAAGCGATAGCTTCTCAACCAATCGGGATGACAATATCTATGTCATCCGTCTGGACAAAGCGGGTAACAAGGTCTGGTCGAAACACTACGGCACCAAAGAGGATGAGAGCGCCCAAAACGTCATCGAGACCAGTGACGGATTTGTCATCATCGGCACATCCGACAAGATCGGAAATGATCGCCGCAGTGTCTATATGATGAAAATCGACAAAGCGGGCACGCTCCTGTGGGAACGGGCCTACTACGCCAACACCTATGACTACTATGACGGGAATGATCTGTTGCAGCGTCCTGATGGCGGTTTTATCATTGCAGCGACCGAAAAACATCCCAAGCTCTTCAACGAACAGGTGGAGGGATATGTTGTCAGCACCGATGCCGAAGGTCGCGCCACAGGTCAGCGCCGTTACGGTGGCGATGAAGAGGATTATCTTGAAAAAATCATTGCGGCTGACGGCGGCTATCTGCTTGCGGGTGCCACTGAGAGTTTCGGTCATGGCGAGCGCGATGCCTATGTGATCAAAATAGATTCGGCCGGAAATCGTATCTGGTCACGCGCATTCGGCGGAACCGATGATGATGTGGCCCATGACATCATCGAAACGGATGACGGCTATATCATGGTGGGGACCACCGACAGCTTTAGACGCCGCTACAACGATGTCTATGTCGTGAAGATGAATAAAAACGGTAACCGTATCTGGCATAAGGCGTACGGCGGAAACAAGGACGAAGAGGGGTTTGCCATTGTCGCGGATGAAGGCGGATACGTGATTGCCGGAAAGGCGGAGAGCTACAGCGGCGGTCTGCGTTCGGACCTCTATCTTTTCAAAATTGATGCCAACGGCAAACTGCTTTGGGAGCGTATCTACGGTGGTGAGGAAGATGATGCCGGGTACGACCTTGCGGTGACGAACGACGGTTATATCGTTGTCGGAGAGACGGCTGACAACCGGACCCGAAAAACCGATCTCTTTATTGTTAAAACCGACAAAAACGGCAAGGTGGCTTCAAAGTAGTTTTTCAAACGCCTCCGCGCTCAGCGGGCGGCTTTTCAAAAAGCCCTGATAGTGGCTGCACCCTTCCGTCTTGAGAAACTCTGCCTGTTCGGTATGTTCGACGCCCTCTGCGAGAATTTCGTACCCCAGCGCATTTCCCATCGCGATGATTGCCTTGACGATCGTGGTATCATCCTTTTCATAGGGGACGTCGTCTATGAAACTTTTGTCGATTTTAAGCGCATCGATGGGAAAACGCTTGAGATAGCTGTACGAGGAGTAACCGGTCCCGAAATCGTCAATGGCAAGCTTGATACCGCGTGCCCGTAGCTGGTGCAGCATGGCAACGACCTCCTCTTCCCGTGCCATCATTGCGCTTTCGGTCAGTTCCAGTGTCAGTTTGTTGGCGTTGTAACCGCTCTGCCTGAGTGCCGATTCGACGATTTTCGGAATGTTTTGATGGCGGACCTGATGCGCGGAAACATTGACGGAGATTTGCAGGTGGATACCGCGATCCTGCCAGATTTTTCCCTGACGGCAGGCCTCTTCGATGACCCACGCTCCAATGGGGGCGATAATTCCCGTCTCTTCCGCAATCGGTATGAACTCCAGCGGCGAGATCATACCGCGTACGGGGTCGATCCAGCGGATCAGCGCTTCGGCGCCGATGATACGGCCGCTTTTGAGATGGACCTGAGGCTGATAGTAAAGGACAAATTCGCCGTTTTCAAGCGCGCGGCGCAGCTGGCTGGCTGAATCAATGCGACTTCGGGCCGAACGGGTCAGATCATCCGTATAGTAGCAGAAAGTACCGCGTCCCTCATTCTTGGCGCGATAGAGCGCGGTATCGGCAAACTGCAGCAGTTCCTGAACGCTTTGCGTATGTTCGGGAGCGATGACGATTCCCACGCTCGCACCGATATGGATCTGTGTTTCGTTCTCAAGATCAAAAGGCCGGGAGATGACTTCGATAAGCTCCTGTGCGACGACGGCGGCATGATCGGTAGTCGCAAGGTTTTCCAGTACCACGGCAAATTCGTCACCGCCCAGACGTGCGATGAAATCCTGTTTGCGGATACGCTCCTGCATGCGTGAAGCGACTCTTTGAAGGAGCGTGTCCCCTACCGTGTGACCGAAGCTGTCGTTGATATCCTTGAAGCGGTCAAGATCGAAGATGAGCAGGGCCATGCTGGTATCGGCCCGCAATGCCTTGGAGATCGATTTATCAAGATAGGAGAGTAGCAGGGAGCGGTTGGCAAAACCTGTCAGGGTGTCGTAGTTGATCAGTGCCTCGAGTTGAGATTCGTAACTTTTCTGGCGGGTGATGTCGAGGACAGTACCCAGTCCACGCGTCAGGGTGCCGTTAGCGTCATGCTCCAGCCTGGCGTGTTCCCTGACCCATTTGACATCGTCGTTGCACACAATGCGATGGTCCAGCTCGTACGGCGTGCCCTCAAGTGCATCTTTCCATGCCTGTTTCACCTTCTCACGGTCATCGGGATGCACCTGCTCCAGAAAGCGTTCATAGGTTATGGGGGTCTCCGGATCGATGCCGAAAATACGGTAGCACTCATGCGACCATGCCAAGGTGTTGGTAGCGAGATCGAGACTCCAGCTTCCCAGATGTGCCAGCGCCTGGGCTTCATTGAGTTCCCGGTCTTTCTCCTTGAGCTCCTCCTCACGGCGTTTGCGCAGGGTAATATCACGCGCAACACCCAGTACGCCGATGATTTTTCCCTCTTTATCATGCATGGGGGTTTTGATAGTGTCGAAAAGACCGTCATAGCTTCCGTCGGCAAAAACGAGCCGTTCTTCATTGTGCCGTGAGTGCTTCGCTTCCATTGCCAGCCGGTCGTTAGCGCGGAAAAAATCGGCCAGCTCCCGGCTGACGAAGTCGTAGTCGTTCTTTCCGACGATAACGGATCTGGGTGCATTGTAGAGGCGTTCGAACATGTGGTTACATGTAATGTAGGTGCCGTTGATGTCCTTGAGCCAGATCAGATCGGGAATCGTGTTGATAACGCTGTCGAGTAGCTCACTCTGAATGGAAAGTAGCTCCTGATGGTGTGAGAGCGTCTCGATGGTGCTGCTTTTCTGTTCGATGGTTTTCACCAGAAATTCGAAATAGGCTCCGTGAATGGCTTTGAGTACATCATGGCGCTGTAAAATACCGATAACCAGTCCTGTTTCATCGGTGACAATGAGCTGATGTATGCCATGGGCTTCAATGGTCGAGATCGCATCGCGCAGGCTGATAGAGCGTTCGATGGTATGGATGTTTTTGCTGATAAGCGCATCGATACTGCTTTCGCTCCGACTCTCTTCCAGAGCGAAATAACGGGCAATATCCCGTTCGCGTACGATGCCTTCGGGGCGGTTGTCATGCCCTACGATGGCATAGTCGCAGTGACGTTGACGCATTTTCAGGGCGGCCTGACCGATGGTGCAGTGCGGCGGTATCATTAGCGGTACCGCACTCATAATATCCTCGACAAACTGGTACTGACTCACATTGTCAAATCCCATATGACGCAGAAAGTCGCCCTCACTGACAACACCGATGTAGTGACCGGCATCGTCAATAACGACGAGGTGGCGATACCCCTTCTCTTCCAGAAGGGTGTAGGCATCATGCAGAAAGAGATTTTCGTTGACGCAAAAGAGATTCCGCGTCATCACATCATCCAGTTTTGTTGTTCTTAAAATACCTTCGGCAACGATACGCAGGGCATCATGTTCGGTGAAAATACCGACGGGATGGTTGAAATCGTTAATGATAATCACGGAGCTGATACTGTTTGCCGCCATTGTCTGAAGGGCATCTTCGACGCTGTCGGTCGCATGCAGAGGAGCGATCCCATTATGTTCGATCACATTGCAAAGCCGTATATGTTCCATGAAGTCATCCCGCGTAAGAAATCACTTATTATAGCACCGGGAGCCAGAAAAACAGAAATAAATGATGTTATCACATAACCGAAATATGCATGGCGCATGGGATGCGGCGTGCTAGAAGGTATAGCCGATACCGGCCGTGAAAATACGGCCAGCCTCCGGATAATCGCGAACGCTCTCATAATAGGTGTCGGCGATGTTGAGAAGTGCCGCATGCAGTTCGAGTGATGTACCGATGCGGTAATGAACACCGACATCAAAGATCG
The DNA here is from genome assembly GCA_050305515.1 of Sulfurimonadaceae bacterium. Taxonomy (GTDB): domain Bacteria; phylum Campylobacterota; class Campylobacteria; order Campylobacterales; family Sulfurimonadaceae; genus JAFGUB01. The sequence continues at coordinate 112,720 of JBNLFL010000024.1, read as the reverse complement.
TTGCGGCAGCGACATCTCCGGAGTAGCTTTGCTGCGTGGCGGTATGGGAGCCCAGAAGATAGCCGCCAAACCCGCCATTATCGTAATCCAGACGCCCGACACCTTTATGCTCTGGCAGATTGTAGAGCAGGGCGGGATTGGATGAGGTGATATTGCCGATGTAGGCGTAATCAAGCGTGAGCCGGAGCGTTTGCAGCAGCGCGGCGTCGAGCGTGGCATGCACAAAGTCATACTCGGTCTCATCAATATTCTGATACTGCCCCGTATAGGTCTGGGGATCGACGGTAACCCAGGCGATCTGATCGTCGCTTTTAACGCGGCTGTATTCAATTTTGCCATGCAGTGATGACGCGTTGTAGGCAATTCCACCGGAAATACGGGTCAGTTTTTGTGCATCAAGAGCATCGTTGGATGCACCGTAAGGATTGTTTTCCTGAATCAGCGTGGGATTGACCTGTTTCTGATCGTAGCGTCCGAGCAGTTCAAGCCCGCCGTAGAGTGCCACGGCGATGTCGGCACTGTAGGAGCGGGTCTCTTCATACGACTGATCGTAAGCAAGCTGCAGACGCAGCATATCGGTTGCATATCGCAGGGAGAGTGCCGCTTCGGTATAGGTACGGGTTTCATCCATATCGGTGTAGGCGGCATCAATTTTGGCCGATTCTCTGACACTATAGAGTGAGCCTTTGAGCTCAAAGGCATCGCTGCCGAAATCCGTGCCGCCTTTAAGACCGTAGCGTGTGATTTGCGAGGTGTAGGTCGAAGATTGTCCCCCCTCATGCTCACTATCGCTCTGGGTCACTTGCAGATCGGCTTTGAGCCGGTTTTTCCCGGTGTCATAACCGGCCTCGATACCTCCGATATGGGCAGTGGCCTCATAGGATGATGTTGTGTCGTCGGGATCGGTGGGATAGCCGCCGTCATACTCATAGGCGACTTTTTTATACATGTAAGCCGCTTTGACGCTGTAGCGTTCCGCAATACGGGCCGATCCGAGGTAGCTGAACGTGTAGTCGCTCTGGCGGTCGGTTTCTTCGGAGCTGTCGCTCTCTCTCGCAACGGAGTAATTGCTTGTCGTGTTCTGGGTATGCCCTTCGAGTTTCAAAGCATGCGTGCTGCCAACGGCCTCAAAAGAGGTTGCGGCACTGCCGCGGCCGTATTCGCCACTGCCGCCGTCAAGCACGATGTGATTGGCCGCTTCGCTCTGGTAATGAAGACTCGAACCGTCAAGACGCAGGGTGTCGCTGCCGTTGCGTCCATAGTTCATGAAGGTGGGATAGGCATTGGTATTGGACGGATCGCTTACTTTGATGCCATTCCAGTAAACGGTTGTAAAATCAGCGGTTGCGCCATCGAGTTTGAAGCCCGATGTACTGCCTGAGAGTATGAGGTTTGACGGAAGACTCTCTCGGATTTCCTGCGTGTTTTCAAACTCCATGGAGTTGAAAACGCTCCAGTTCTGTGTCGAAGTGATGGTGAGCTCTCCGAGATCGTCAGCCGAGAGGGTAACGCTCAGCAGCAACGCTGCCGCGGGACTTAAAAGTAGGTATGGTCTCATTGTATTCCTTGTGTATGGTGATGGATGTCGAGTGTGAGGTCAGAACAGGAAGAGGGTGGCGAGCTTACGGATTGGGTGCGGATGTAGTGTTCAAAAGGGTAGTTCTGGCGCGGCAGCGCCTTGATGATGCGACGGGATTTGGAACTGCATCGGCAGCTGCGGTGTGAGGGAGTCAGACCCGGAATCGGAAGCAGATCTTCGGGTGGCGTCTCTTCCTCCGTTTCGCGCGGCGTATTTCGGTAAGAAAATTCATGCTGGATATGGGCTGCGGCATCCAGCTTTCGCTGGGTTACGGTTGCCTGAATGGCGGCCAGCGTGAAATAGTTTTTACCAAAGCCCTTTGGAAGACGACGCATGTTTGCCTTTACATGTAAACGGTTGTTGCAATCATAGCAACAACTACGTTAAAGGATCGTGTGACGGCGGCGGTGTCAGATTGTGGAGAATCTGCGCGAGAGTCATACTTATGGCCGGGCATCCGTGATGCATCCGGGTGTCATTGCATAAAAGAGTATTAATTTCATTCTTTTATGATAATTATTTTGAAACGCTATGGTGAAATGATGCTAAGATGCGGGCACTATATTACATGTAATAAGGAGTGCAGATGTTTTCTGCCGGTTTTTTGGGTACTTCGGCACCGTTTTATATGGATCTCGTAACACTCTATTTCGCACTGCTGCCGCTGTTGCTGGGGTTTGCGATCTCTTTTGCAATCCGGGGGCAGTATGATGCACACTACCGGATGCAGCTTTCGGTCTTTGTTCTGACCCTGCTTATGGTTGTCGTTTTTGAGGTCGGCGTGCGTATTTCCGGAGGTTTCCTTGCCTTTATGGAGAAAAGTCAGGCCAGCCATGACATGATGGTACTGCTGCTGGTCGTGCATATCATTGTGGCACTCATCAGCGTGGTGCTCTGGAGCGCACTGATTTACGGTGCGATAAAACGCAATCGCATCGAGGCGCTCCCCATGACGCCCGCGCATAAAAAAGTGGGATATTACGTTTTTGCCGGTATGTCGCTGACTGCCGTTATGGGCGTGAGTATCTACTACTTTCTTTTTGTTTATGCGCAGTAACCGTCTCTAAAAGTCTTCCTCTTTCTCCGTTTTTGCATGAGGCTCCGGTATCTGTGCTGGAGGCAGACATGCTGCCATAATCCGCTGCCACTCTGTATCAAAATGCGATGCGATGACACTGCGCTGATGTGGCAGGGTACATGCGGAACAGTCCTGATGGGCACTGCTGCCAAAGATTGCCAGACTTCCTTTGGGCGCGTCAATGGCGCAGAGGCTGTAATGTACGATTCCTTCCGCTTCAAACAGCCCCGCATCATCAAAACGAAAATGAGGACAGGCACAAAAATAGCAGTTTAGATGCTCCATGTCATGGCATTTGGTATGTGTCGCGTAGAGAGGGCAGAAACCGGGTTCGTTTTTGCACATGGATTCAAATTCGAAGTAATCGATAATGGCATTTTCGGAGAAACCCGCTTTAAGGAGTTTTGATACGATGGCGGCATGTTTGAGGCTGTGCGCCTCAAACCAGGAGCGGTAGGTCAACTTTTGAACTGCGCGAGCTGTTTGTCCAGACTGGTAGCGGCACCGAGCAGCTCTTTGGAGATTTGCGATATTTTGGTGATCTCTTCCTGATTGCTCTGGGCGAAGGCCGACATCTCGGAAACCTGATCGACAATGTACTGTGTCTGCTTCGCCATGGCTTCGGCATCAGTAAGGCTCTGACGGCTCTTTTTGACGTTTTCGCAAATCGAGGTGTTGGCATGGTCGAGTTTCAGATCGATCGCTTCACTCTGCTGTGCCAGCTCCTCAATGTTTTTGTTGTTCTCGCTCATCATATCCGAAGAGTCGGAGATCGACTGGATGACGATGGAGATGGTTGAGTTGATCTCGGAGAGGCTTTTTTGTGTACGTTCGGCAAGTTTGCGCACTTCATCGGCTACGACGGCAAATCCGCGTCCGTGCTCTCCCGCGCGCGCCGCTTCAATGGCGGCATTAAGGGCGAGCAGGTTGGTCTGGTCGGCAATATCGGAAATGATGGCAAGAACCGCATTGACACTCTGAGCTTCATGCGTGAGCTGTGCGAAACGTTCGGAGAGTTCACTGCTCATGGTTAGGGTACTCTGCATTTCGCCGGCGATGGTGCTGGCAATATCCCGTGCCTCATTGAGGTCGTTCTGGGTAGCTTCGCTGCTTTTGAGTGATTCATTGGCGACGGCAACCGTTGTACGCAGTGACGTTCCGATCTGCTGCGCCGTTTCATTGGTTTTTTGTGCAATGGCATTGGTTTTTTCTGACTGTGCGGAGAGTGCGGAAGCGGCACTGTTGAGTACGCTTGTTGATCCGACAGCCGATGAGGTGATTTTTTTCGTATCGTTGATCGTAAACTGGATCTTTTCAATGAATTTGTTCAGATTGGTGCTGGCAATCCCGATTTCGTCGTTGGGATTGGAGATCGGCAGGCGTTTGGTCAGATCGCCATCTCCCATGGAAAGGTCCGTAGAAACTGAATCAAGCTCTTCGATCGGATGCAGGATGCTGGTCCCCGTAATATAGTTGATTGCGATCAGAATGGCCGTCAGAATGCCGCCGAGAACAAGAAACCAGGTAATGAAAAGGTTGACCATCTCGTCAAAATAATCGGCTTTGTTGACACCGGGGATGACCCACATCTCCCATTTCGGAATATAACGGTAAACGACCAGTTTTTCCTGATTCGTTGTAGCAGAAGTATACTCGAAGCTTCCGCCTTCCGGTTTGGATCGGATACGGTCGGCATAGTCGTGACCGGCAAGGCTGGATCCCGCTTTCGTGGGGTGGGCAATGATGGTGCCCGCTTTGTCCAGCATATAGACATAACCGCTTTTTCCTATTTTGATATCGGCGATTTCGCGTTTGAAGTCACTGTCCCTGTAAGCGTCGGGTGCATGTTGTGAAATAAAGCGAATGTTTTTTTCAAGAGCATCGGCAACCGCTGTCAGGTCACTCTTCATAATGGTTTTAATGGAATCGGTTGCAATGAAATATGCTACAATCACGCTCACCAGGCTCGCCAAAACTGCGGCTACGAGATTGAGGATAAATTTCCCTTTGATCGTTTGAAGTCCGTGCATCGTTGCGTCCTAAGGCTTGTATTTAAATTAGCGCACATTATACAACAACACTGTGGGCTTCCCACTTATTATCACGGATTTTTGATGAAACTTTCCCATCTTGAGCAGATTGTCGCCACATGGCAGCACTATCGCAAGATCAGCGCTATCTACAGAGTTGACGACACCACCATCAAAATCGTCTTTGATCATGACGCTACTTATTACGCCGCGATGCACAAGGGTGACCCCTACCTCTTTACATGTAAGGAGATGCCGCGCTCTAAAGTCTATCAGGCACCTTTTGACGTGGTTCTGGCAAAGACGTTTAACCGTGCGTTTGTGACGAAAATTGCACTCCACAACGGGGACAAGATTTTACGCATTTATGCGTCGCAAAGCGGGGCTTACAAGGCTTCTGAAGCCGTTTTACAGCTTGAATTTACCGGGAAACACGCCAATGCCGTCATTCTCGACGGCGAAGGCACGGTACTCGAAGCACTGCGTCATGTCGATGCGCAGAGTTCATTTCGCATCGTGCGCGTCGGTCAGCCACTGCTTGAGGCACCGCCGCCGCCCTATACGCCAAAGTCCTATCCGCTTGAGGATGTAAGTGCGTATCTTGAAGAGGCCTATCTCGAACGCGAAGGCAAACGGCTTGAAACGTACCGCGCGCAAAAACTCGCCATGCTGCGAAAACGGCTCGAACGCATCGAGGCGCTGATGGCGGCGCTGCCCTCGCAGGAGGCACTCGAAGCGGAAGCCGCGCTGTCGCAGCACCATGCGAATCTGATTCTCTCGAATCTCTTTCGAATTACGCCCTATGCCACACGGCTCGAACTCGATGATTATGACGGTTCGTCGTGCATCATTACCTTGCCGCGTCCGATGGCCGCACCCTCGCAGATGGCGGATTACTGGTTCAGGCAGGCCAAGAAACTGAAGAAAAAAGCGGCTTCGATGCATATCGAGCGGGAAGGACTTGAGGAGAAGGAGCGTTATCTGCACCATTTTATTGAAACGGTGGCACAGGCAAAAAGCCTGAACGAGCTCACCGTACTTTTCCCGGCACAGACAAAACAGCAAAAAGGTGTAAAGGAAGAGTCGGTTGAGACCTTCTGGTGCGAAGGATACAAAGTGATGCTCGGCAAGAGCGAACGGGGCAACGTGGTGCTGCTGCAGCAGGCCAAAGCGCGTGACGTCTGGCTCCATCTTAAAGACCGCCCTTCGGCACATGTTATCGTTGTGACGGACAAACAGCAGCTTCCCGAAGCCGTCATTCGCTTTGCCGCGGAACTGTGCGTGAATTTCTCCGTATTTGAGAAAGGGCGTTATCTGGTCGATTATACCCCCAGACGAGAAGTCAAGATTCAGGAGGGTGCCAACGTCTTGTATACAAATTACAAGACGATCACTGTCGAGAAAGGATAACGGATGGCGGCCATCGGCCCTGTGGGAAATGTTATTTTTGTCAATCAGCAGACGGCTGCCGTGGCAAGCGAAAAGAATGCCGTCCATAACCGGTTCGACCTCCAGAACATGGCTGCTGCCGAAGCGACCAACGAGAAACAAAAAGAGGTTGAAGCCGTCCGTCCCACCGAAGAGAATCACAAAGTAGACGAAGACCGCGAACACACCAAGCAGGAAGCCGAAGAGGAGACTCCGAAAGATCGGGAAAAACCTGAAAAAGATGACGAGAGTGAGGAGACCACGCCGTTGCATCTTCTGGATATAAAAGTATAAACAGCTTCAGGCAGGCACCTGATATGTGCAGCGCCGAAGCGGAAGATTTGGATGGTTGGTTATTTCTGAATTTTTTGTAAGGAAGTCTCTTCCCCGAAGGGAAGTGAGGTATTAGCGAACGAGGTCGAAGAAGTAGTCAGTTGACGCGATACCTTTGGTCTCTTCGTCAAGCTGATCAAGAACTTTGTTCGTGATCCATGTCAGCAGGTTGAGCGCTCCGTCGTATCCACTGATAGAGTATCGGTGGAGGTGGTGGCGGTCAAAAATCGGGAAGCCGATATAGATAAGCGGCGTACCCGTGTCGCGCATAAGCTCTTTACCGTAGCTGTTACCGATCATGAAATCGACAGGCTCGGTGAAGAGGAGTGAACGCATGTGCCAGAGGTCTTTCTCTGCCCAAACATGACAATCAGCCGCAGCCGGTGATGTATCGAGCAGTGCACGCATCTCGTCAGCCCAGCCTTTTGGAGCGTTGTGACAAAGAACGTGAGTTGGCTCTGCACCCATCTCAAGCAGGAATGACACCATACCGATCAGGAAGTCAGGGTCACCCCAGATTGCGAATTTTTTACCGTGCATGTACGGATAAGAATCCTGCATGGCGTCAACAAGTCTGCCGCGCTCGATTTTGAGTTTCTCAGGAACCTCTTTACCGGTGAGTTCTGCAAGTTTCATAACGAACTCGTCAGTACCTTTAAGACCGATAGGATTGCTGAATCCACCTGCATGTTTCCAGCGTTTTTGTACCATTTTCATGGTTTTGACTGTAGAGTACTTCTGCAGAGAAATTGTCGCAGATGAGTTGATACAGTCTTTGGCATCGGCAATTTTAGTACCGCCGCTGAACATGCTGTAGTTACCCGCAGGCATATCCCACTGATCAGAGTGGTCACCGAGCATGATGTAATCCGCGCCGAACGCTTCTACGATGCTTTTAACAGAGCGCAGAGATCCGATATAGGTTTCAAAACCCGGGATGATGTTGATACGCTCTTTTGTCTCACCTTTTTGATCTTCGGTCAGCTGCTGGAGTGCACCCTGCATCATGTTGTCGTAACCGGTGATGTGGCTACCTACGAATGATGGTGTATGCGCATACGGAACCGGGTACTCACGTGGCAGGAACTCGCCGCCATCTTCGTCTTTTGCACCTTCGATGAACGCATAGAGGTCATCACCGATAACTTCTGCCATACAGGTAGTGGAAACCATGATCATATCAGGTTTGTAAACTGCGGCACAGTTTTTCAGACCGTCTTTCATGTTGGTCAGACCACCGAATACCGCCGCATCTTCAGTCATAGAGTCAGAAACACAAGGTGTTGGCTCTTTGAAGTGACGCGTAAAGTATGAACGGAAGTAAGCAACACAACCGTGTGATCCGTGAACGTAAGGCATCGTGTTTTCAAAACCGAGAGCAACCATAACAGCACCAAGAGGCTGGCATGCTTTCGCAGGGTTAACGGTGATGGCGGTACGCGCAAGGTTTTTCTCACGGTAATCCCATGATTTTGTCCACTCTGCGATCTCTTCAACTTTAGCAGGATTGATGGCGCCCATTCCGCCTTCAAATTGCTTTTTGTTCGCAAGGACTTCTTTATATTCAGGTTTTTGGAACAGCTTCTGGCCGTTGACGATTTTTTCTATTTCTTGCATTGTCTTTCTCCTTCTTTTCTCGAAAGACGAGGCTTACGCCTCGCTCTCCCATGGTGCTTTGGAATGTGCCCAAACCGGGGAGTTCATTGCAAGATCCATGTCTTGGGCAAAAATTGCAAACCCGTCGTATCCGTGGTATGGACCGCTGTAGTCCCAAGAGTGCATCTGGCGATATGGCAGACCCATTTTCTGGAATACATACTTCTCTTTAATACCTGAAGCAACGAGGTCAGGCTGAAGTTTTTTAACAAACGCTTCGAGCTCATATTCGTTAACGTCATCGTAGATAACGGTTGAACGGAAGATCTCGTCTTTAGTACGTTTGTAGTCATCATCGTGAGCGAACTCGTAACCGGTACCGATAACTTCCATACCAAGGTCCTCATAAGCACCGATAACGTGACGTGGGCGCAGACCACCGACGAACAGCATAACTTGTTTGCCTTCAAGACGTGGACGGTATTTGTTGATAACCGCATCGACCATTGGCTGATATTTAGCGATAACTTCTTCACATTTCGCCTGAACACCTTCATCGAAGAACGCTGCGATTTTGCGCAGTGATTTGATGGTTTGTGTCGGGCCGAAGAAGTTGTACTCGATCCAGGGAATCCCGTACTCTTTCTCCATGTGACGAGAGATGTAGTTCATTGAACGGTAGCAGTGAAGCAGGTTCAATTTTACTTTAGGTGTCATTGCCATCTCTTTGAGTGTGGCATCACCGGACCATTGTGCGACAACGCGCAGGCCCATCTCTTCAAGAAGGATACGGCTAGACCATGCATCCCCACCGATGTTATAGTCACCGATGATGGCGACGTCGTACTCAGTCGGCTCAATAGCGTCACCGAGTGTATTAACGTTACCGTCAAAGATGTAGTCGCGAACTGTATCGTTAGCGATGTGGTGACCGAGCGACTGGGAAACCCCGCGGAAACCTTCACAGTTTACTGGAACGATGGTTTTGCCGGTTTTCTTTGCGTACACTTTTGAAGTCGCGTTGATGTCATCCCCGATCAGACCGATCGGACACTCAGACTGAACGGTAATCCCGTTGTTGAGTGGGAAAAGTTCATCAATCTCTTCAAAACATACAGAAAGTTTTTTGTCCCCGCCGAATACGATGTCTTTTTCCTGGAAATCGGAAGAGAAGTTCATCGTAACGAATGTGTCAACGCCCGTTGTACCGATGTAGTAGTTACGACGACCGGCACGTGAGTACTGTCCGCAACCGATAGGACCGTGTGAAATGTGAACCATGTCTTTGACCGGTCCCCATACAACCCCTTTGGATCCTGCATAGGCACAACCGCGCTGGCTCATAACGCCTGGAACGGTTTTTTTGTTGGAGCGGACGTTACCGCAGGTTTTTTGACTTTCGTCTTCCGGACCACCGACGCCAAGGTGTTTGGCGCGGTTTTTTGCCGCTTTTTCGGGGTAGGCTTTAAGCACTTCCTCGATAGCGGCTTTCTGTTTCGCTTCCAAAGATTCTGGACCCATAATATTCTCCTCTATGTTTGTTTTATTCGTTACTTACGCCGCAGTGATGCGGAACATTGACATAGAGTCGAACTTCTTGCACATGTGCATGGTTTCATCATCGCTGCTGTCGAGACGTTTTGCGAGCTCGGCAATCTGATAGCGGTTGGTGTAGATCATGTAATCTGTTTCAGCAGTTTTTGCATAGTGAACCAGCGCTTTGAACATGAAAGTGTCTTTGTTTGTGTAAGACAGCTCTTCTTTTTGACCTTCGCGGCTGGTCATAGACATTTTGATTTCGCTGATACCATCAATACCACCGACTTTTGCGAGTTCTTCATCCAATTTTGCTACGACTTTTTCATCAGCGATGGTGTTACCCATGTCAGCTGGAAAGTGGAAACCTAAAATAAACATTGTGATTCTCCTTCTTTTTCTGTTGTTTTCTTTTCATTATGAGAATAAATTGTTCGGGGAAACGCCCCGAACGCCGCACACATCAAAACCGGGTTGCGAAGGCGGAATTACGCCTCTGCAGATTTACCGATGTTATCTTCATCGGCCTCTTCTTCAAGACCGAACTGCATCAGAAGGTCTTCAAGGTCATCCATCTCGAGTGGAGTTGGGATGATTTTCATATCGTTAGCGATAATTTTGCGAGCAAGTTCTTTATATTCAAGAGCCTGGTCAGATTTTGGGCTGTACTCAACAACCGTCATACGACGAAGTTCAGCGTGCTGAACGATGTTGTTACGTGGAACAAAGTGAATCATCTGTGTACCAAGATCTTTTGCAAGTTCTTTAGCCAGATCGTACTCACGGTCAGTCATACGAGCGTTACAGATCAGACCTGCAAGACGTACTCCACCGGTGTTCGCATATTTCAGAATCCCTTTAGAGATGTTGTTAGCAGCATACATTGCCATCATCTCACCAGACATTACGATGTAAATTTCCTGTGCTTTACCTTCACGAATCGGCATAGCGAACCCACCACAAACAACGTCACCAAGAACGTCGTAAGAGACGAAATTCAGACCTTCTTCTTCGTAAGCGCCTTCTTCTTCAAGAAAGTTAATCGCTGTAATAACACCGCGACCTGCACAACCAACTCCTGGCTCTGGTCCACCAGACTCAGTACAGTTGATCCAGCCACCTGGTGCATCTGGAGCAAAAATACCCGCACCTGGTTTACAAGCATCTTCGAGTTCGAGATCCTCAACTGTACCCATTTCTGCAGCAAGCTGAAGAATTGTAGACTGTGCTTTTTCATGAAGAATAAGACGAGTTGAATCCGCTTTTGGGTCACAACCTACAATAAGAATGTTTTTGTCGAAATAGTGAGCCATTGCAGCCAGCGTGTTTTGAGATGTGGTAGATTTACCGATCCCGCCTTTACCGTAAAATGCAATCTGACGAAGTGCAGACATGTTTTCCCCTTTTTCTTGAGTTTAACTTCGTCCTAACTGTTGCAGGATACGTTCTCGGGTTTTTGAGCGAAGGAGTACTACAAGGTGTAACAAAAATGACGCTTTTGTAAGAACAATTTATGTAAGGCGGGCCGCTTTGTGACAAAAAGTGTTACATGTAAGGGTTGGTAGCGTTTTATGTAAGAGTGTAATGTTCGCCGTTTTTTTGGATGATACCTTCATGAAGCAGACGTTTGAGGGTTCGGGAGAGGGTTTCGGGCGTCATATTGAGCATTCCGGCAATCTCGAACTGCCGCATGGCCCCAAAAACTTCAGGCGACGTGGCAATAAGATCACAGATCCGTTCCGCGGCATCCATAACGAGATTCCTTTCGATCAGCGCTTCGAGGGTTCGGATCTTTTTGGTCAGGGAGAGCGTCAGCCGCCGCGAGAGGTCGGGATTGGAGAAGACATGGTTTGAAAAAGTGGTGTAATCGATGCTCAGGATGGTGCCGTCCGTTTCAAAGAGGGCCGTAGCGGGGTAGGGAATCTGTTCAAGTAGCGCAGTTTCGGCAATCAGGGATACGGGCCGGAAATGATGCAGTACGATCTCTTTATGTTGTGCCGAAGTTTTGTAGAGCTTCAAAACGCCCTGGGTCAGAATGGTCAGTGTCGCAGGGTGCTCTCCTTCAAAAAAGAGAATATCGCCTTTGCGGTAATGGCGCTTTCGTGACATTGCCTCAAATGCGGCAAGCGTTTGTGCATCAAGCGAGGCAAAGAGCGGAATCTGTTGCAGCGTATTCATGAAGCTCCTTGATATATATCAAGCCCGCAACGCACCTTTTGGGCTACAATGGTCACATTATAGCAAAGGAGTTTCCGGTGACGGACTATCCCGAATTTTTCAAAACCCTTCCCGTTGTCACACTGCACGATCCGCTTGCGGCACTGCTCGGGGCGGCGCATGAGGGAGCTTTTACCTACACCTACCTCGATGCCGTCAAGCTGACAGGCCACTCGTGCCCTACTGTGGCAGGCGCTTTTTTGATGACGCTCTCTGGGCTTGACACCCTGTATGGCAGTGAAAGAAAATGTCGTGGTTGTATTGAAGTGACCCTCAGGGGGCATCGTCATGAGGGGGTTAACGGTGTCATCGGAAGCGTGATCGGTATGATTACAGGCGCTGCGGGGGAAGAGGGCTTTAAGGGAATCAGCACCCTGCATGCCAGAGCGTCGCTGCTCACATTTGACCCTGATCAGAAAGAGTCCGTGCGCATGCGCCGCACGGATACCGGTCAGAGCGTTGTATTGACGTACGATCCCGCACGGGCTAGCGCCGTGCCGATAGATGCACAGCTGAAACATGATGCCCTTGGCGGCAATGCCGAAGCGATGAAACGTTTTGGTATCTTGTGGCAGGAACAGGTGCGGCACATCTTTGAAGCGGCTTCGGAGTGTGTTACATGTAAAGAGGCAACTGATGAATGCTGATACGTTTGAGCATAATCGTACCGATCTTCAGCGTTTTTTTCCGCTTTATTGCGATGCCAAACATTGTGAGAGTGTGCGCCGTCATGTCGACGGAATGATGCTCTGCGCGTCATGCGAAACACTTTACATGTATGCATTGACGCGTCTGTCGGAGTGTCCGCTTGATCCAAAACCAAAATGCCGCAAATGCAGTGTGCGCTGCTACGACAAGAAAGCGTGGAAGGCGATGGCCGCGGTGATGCGGTATGGTGGATTGCGGCTGGGCATTATAAAGATACGGAAAAAGCTGGGACTGACCGGGAGCGATGCTTCAGCATCGTCCCGAACTGCAGGGTGAGACGCCGCTGAGCAGAAAATTGGCGGTCACGGTGTCCATAGTCTGGATGTGCACCATGATCCACTGCGGCAGCGTGACGTTGACATAGTATGCGAGCGAGTCAAAATCATTCCGGTTCTGCCATGAGGCCAGCTGCGCACGCATTTCCGAAAGCGCGCGGTCGTGTTCGCCTTTATGCATCAGATAGGGCGGAAATGCTTTCTCGCGCATCATCACCTCTTCACCGCCAAAGTGTTCGACGGTATGATCTACCAGTGCTTCGAGCCATTCGCTTACGCTTTCTATTTGACGCGCGGCGATGGCTTCGCTGAGCCGGTTGATGAGGATGAGCTCTTCGAGGTGGGTGTCATTCATGCTGCCCATGGCGACAAGGGGGAGCTGTTCTTGCGTGATCATTGGAAGTTTTCTCCTTCATAGCGGTCATAGACCCACGCGGCGACGGCGTCAATTTCGTCGGGAGTCAGTTTGCCTTTGAGCGAGGGCATGATGTCGAAACGCTCGATGGCCATCGGGTGGCACATACTGTAATCGATGCTTGGATTCTGGATGTAATCTTTTATGAAAGCGATGATGACGCGGCGTTTGACGTCGTCATCGTCGTCTTTGATGATCACATTCCCCTTGAGCCGGTTGGAGACTTCAATCATCGGGGGTGCTTTGAGCTCCTTGAAACGCTTGAGCGTCTCCGTTTTGGTGATCGATTCGATATGGCATTTGGAACAGTGTTTCTGATAAATCGCGTAACCGGTATCGTTAGCCAGAAGCAGGGTGCCCAGTGCCAAAAGGGAAACAGATAATTTCATAATAACCTCCGTCAGGGCGAAAGTGTAGCGCCTTTTGCGTGTTTCGTTCTTGATGCAGGTCAAGAGCGGCCGGTTATGACAGCGGGAGGTGATAGATATTGAGGTGGGTTTTGGCGAAGCCGCGTTTGCGGTAGAAATCGAGCGCACGCAGGTTGGAGATGTCGGCACCGAGTTGCAGCCGATGGTAGGCGCGTTCGCGTGCGTTGTGAATCATCTGTTCGAGCAGACGGTTGCCGACGCCGAGTGAGCGGTATTCCGAATCGACGACGAGATCCTCGATCTGACCGATGGGTCCGCCTGCCGCGGTCGAAATAAGCTGCTGCATGGTGACCATACCGATGACACGCTCCTGAAAACGGGCAACGCAGACAAACGTTTGGCGCTCCTGAAGCAGCAGTGAGAGCCCTTTTTTCTGCGCTTCGAAATCGATGGTAAAATCCTGCTCGATGGCAAAGAGCTGTGCCAGCAGGCGCGCCATGGATTCGATATCCGCTTCGGTAGCGTTTTCAATCGTAATCGCTTTTTTAATATCGAGATCGAAACTCGGCAGATGGCGTGCGGAGATCCTGGCCCGTTCCCCCGGACTCAGCGGATTGACATCGATGAAAAGGGTTTCGAGTTTCGGCAGGGCATCGAGGGCATCGTTGATCGTGGTGATGTCGTTGTCTTCAAGATCGAGCTCGTGCAGCATCGGGCAGTTCTCAAGACGCAGCATGTCCGAATCCAGCGCGTTTGAAGCGAGCGAAAGAATTTCAAGTGCTTTCGAATCAGGTACGATCCACGCTGCAAGCTGGCATCCCACGGCGGAAAAGTGGCGCAGATCGGGAGCGAATCCCGCTTCAAAGCTCAAAGCAACACCCGGATTGTCATCAATCGTGAGCGATTCGAGCATGTCGCATCCGCCCAGATGCAGCTGTTCAAGGGTATTCGAACTGAGATCAAACCGGTCAAGATTTTCAAAGCCCTGCGTAGCGCTTATGGTTTCGATCTGGTTGTTGGAGAGATCAAGGCTTAGCAGGGCACGCAGTGCGCTGATGGAAGGATCGAGCTCACGCAGAAAATTGCTTGAGAGATTCAGGTGTTCAAGGTTTTCAAGCGGCGGCAGCGCAAAATGGACAAGTGCGTTGAAAGCAAGATTGAGGCTGCGCAGCTCCGTCATATTGTCGAAAAGGTCTGTCGTATCGCTCAGGGCATTGGCGCTGAGATCCAGCACCCTGAGTTGCGTGCATGAAGCGAGTTCGGTAGCGGTATTGAGGCGGTTGCCGCTGAGGTTGAGCGAGCGCAGCCCCAGAGTCCCGATCCATTCGGGCAGGCTTTTAAGGCGGTTGCGGCGCAGGTCAAGATGCACCAGTGACGTCAGCAGCGCCAGGCCCGGATGCAGGGTCTCGATCTCTTTGGCGGCAAGATTCAGACGCGTTGTGCCTCTCAGGGCTTCGGGAGCGGTCGATGGGTTGATGGCGTCAAGTGCGATGAGCCATTCGTGCAATGAGTTCAGCATGTCAGCCTTCACTTTTGAGTCCTTCAAGAAGCCGTGCCATACGGTCATGGCGCAGCTGGATGAGGTGGGCGATTTCATCATAGTCGAATTTGCCGAAGGTGACCATGTCGCTCAGTTTTTCCAAAGCGGCGCGGCAGCAGTTTTTATTGCACTCCGTCACCAGTTTCTTGGACTTTTTAAAGGGCAGCGACGTGTTCTGGAAAATCTCGATGGCCTGCGCGACGTTTTTCTCGCCGCATTCGCAGATTTCCATGGCGAGTACTTCCTCTTTGCTTGGCATGCGTCCTCTTTACATGTAACAGTTGTGCAGCAAATGCAAAAGCTGTTCTAGTGGCATATCAACCGTTGATTAAGTCTTTTTGAGAAGAAGATTGTTTACATGTAATCTTGCAGACCAGTACGTTCGCCCTGTCAAAGACAAGGCGAACCTGTCAGTTGAGAAGATACATCAGTGTCGGTATGATTCCCGCTCTGTTGTTTTGTGTCGCTTTGAAGAGGTAGGCGCTGCCGACATAGTTTCCGGTATTTGGCGCTCCGGCAATCAGCGCGGTACTGCTGATGGCGACACTGAAGCCGAAATTATCGGATGCCATGCCATCGGGTACCGTAAGTGTGGCGTTTTGCATCATAGTGCTCCAGCCTCCCGCGGGTTTTTCAAAGAGGTAGGCGGCACCGGCATTATCTGCCTGTACATTACTGGCGGAGCTTCCGATGACAACCATATCGGCGCTGATGGCGACACTTTCGCCAAAGTGGTCTCCCACACTGCTCTGCGTTGGTGTCAGTTTGGCATTTTCGGTGCGCTTAGCCCATCCCGTATCGGGTTTTTCAAAGAGGTAAGCGGCACCGGTGCCGCTCTCTTTGCCATAAGCACCTCCAATCACGATATCGCCGTCAATGGCGACACTGTGCCCCAGAAGGTCTCCCGCTGCGGCATCCGAAGCGCTCAGTTTTGCCACTTCACCAATGCCGCTCCACTGCTCTCCCTGCTTTTCAAACAGATGGATGGAACCTGAATTGTCGCCACCGTCGTCATCACCGGTGCAGCCGATGGCGATGAGGTTGGTACTGATGGCGACGCTTTCGCCGCAGTTGTCATTGTTAGCGGCATCGGCAGTGATGAATTTGGCGACTTCGCTGGCAATGACTGCACCATTAAACGTTGTTTTCTGAAACAGGTAGGCGGAGCCGGCATTTTGCATCAGGCGAAAGTCGTCGTACTTACTGCCAATAATAATCAGATTACCGCTGATGCCCACAGAGATACCAAAATAGTCACCTGCTGCAATATCCGAGGAGACCAGTTTGACGTCTTCGGTGGCGTCGCTCCACCCTTCGGCAGGTTTTTCAAAGAGGTAGGCCGCACCGGCATAAGTACCGTTGGCGTTGTCACCGTAACTGCCCACAACGACACTATTGCCGCTGATGGCGACGCTTGAACCGAAAAAGTGTGATGAACCGGCATCCGAAGCGGTAAGTGTCGCGGAAAGTACATACGTATTAGTAGTTGAATCATACATGTAAACATAAACGGCCCCGGCTCCGCCAGCGACACCGGATGCGCCGACTACGGCGGTATCACCGCTTATGGCGACGCTGGTGCCGAAAACACTATTATCAAGAGGTGTCTGCATCTGTATGGTTGAAAGCATCCCGAAATCAAGAGCCTTTGGTGCCGTCTGTTCGTAGGCAATATCGCCGACATTGACGTTGACGCTGTAGGTACTGCTCTGCGCGGTAATATCGCTAATCAGGAGCTGGAAACTGTAGCGGTTGTTACTGTCGGCATCAAGAGGCGCCTCAAAATCCGGTGCGCTTTTGAAACGCAGTACACCGCTTTGCGCGTCAATCTGAAAAAGGGCGGCATCGCCGCCTTCAACAAGTGAAAAGGTGATGGTGTCGTTTTCGTCATCTACCGCATCGATGTCAAGCACCGTACTTTTGTTTTCAATGGTATTGATGTCAAGGGTGTTTTTCAGCGCATAGGCCGCACCTGAGAAACTGCCGTTAGCGCTGGAACCGTAACTTCCGACAACTGCGCTGTCTCCGTCCATGGCGACACACACTCCGAAAACACCGTATGCTGAAGCGTCATTGGCAACGATGCGGCTGTTTTCCGTCGTGCTGCTCCAGCCCGCAAGAGGCTTCTTGAAGAAATAGACGGCTCCCGAATTGCTTCCGACGTTACTGTCGCGTTGGTGGGCTCCGACCAGAACCGCATCATTGGCGATAGCGACACTGTTCCCGAAAAAATCCCCTGACATCGCATCAGATGCTGTAAGTTTTGCTGTTTCGGTGCTGTCGGTCCAGCCGCTGAGAGGCTTTTGAAACAGATAGACTGAACCGGAATTTGTACCCGCGTCGTCGTTGTTATAGGCACCGACCACGACCGTATTCCCGTCAATGGCGACACTGTTTCCAAAAGCGTCATGTGCCGCGGCATCCGAAGCCGTGAACTTTGAAACTTCCGAACCCGATGCCCATCCGGCGGGATTTTTCTTAAATAGATAAGCCGCACCCGCATTAAGGTAGGTGTTGTCGTCCGAGTGACTTCCGATAACGGCACTGTCTCCGCTGATGGCGACACTTTTTCCAAAATTGTCTCCGGTGGCGGCGTCGGGAGCCGTGAGTTTTACCGTTTCATTCATATCTTCCCATCCGGAAGAGGGCTTTTCATAGATATAGACAGCTCCGGCATCGGAGCCGTTGGTATCATCGCCGTAAGCACCCGCTACGACGACATCCCCGTCAATGGCAACGCTGTAGCCGAGATAATCGCCAGCAAGTGAATCTGATGCACCGAGTACGGCGGTCTCGGTCATATCACTCCATCCAGCGGAAGATTTTTCAAACAGATAGAGCATTCCCGAGTCCGTTCCGTTGCTATCGCGCTTGGGGCTTCCGACAACGACGATATCGCCGCTGATGGCGACTCCGGTTCCAAAAGCGTCGCCGCCTGCGCCATCGGAGGCACTTAAGCGTGCCATCTCGTCATACGTTCCGGTCAGGGCGTTAAATTGGAAAAGATAAGCGCTTCCGGCACCGGCATTATCGCCGTAACTTCCAATAACAAGAAGATCGCCGCTTACGGCGACACTCGCACCGAAATAGTCATAGGCAGCCAGACCGACCGCTTCGAGTTTGGCAACGTGTTGCGGTGTCATGAATGAGGTAACTCTCGGCGCAGATGCAAAGAGCGAGAGTGACATAAGAGCAAGAATAATGAGTTTCATAAGAATCCTTTTTTGTGATTTTTATTGCAACAAATACATAAGTACGGATGGACTCAGTGGTGTGGATGCCACGGGTTCCGGTCCAAAAAGATAACAGCTGCCGCTGTCGATGGTCGTGCCGTTATCATCATAGATACTGCAGCCGATCATCAGTTGCCCCGATATGCCAATGCTGTAGCCGAACTGATCGCCCGCTGTCACATCTTCGGGAAAAAATTTGACACTTTCGTTCATGTCGCTCCAGCCTGAAACGGGCTTTTCAAACAGATAAGCGGCTCCTGAATTGCTGTTGACTTTAGAGGCTCCAACAACGATACGGGTGCCGTCAATCGCGACACTGCTGCCAAAGAGGTCATAATAGGCAGCGTCGGAGGCGGTAAATTTGACAGCTCCGGTCACGTTTGACCAGCCATCTGCCGGTGTTTCAAACAGATAGGCAGAGCCTGCAAAAGAAGCACCGTTACGATGGCGTTGGCTCCCCACCACAATACCCGCCGATCCAATGGCGATACTGTTTCCGAAATTGTCCCCGGTAG
Organism: Sulfurimonadaceae bacterium; assembly: GCA_050305515.1. GTDB lineage: Bacteria > Campylobacterota > Campylobacteria > Campylobacterales > Sulfurimonadaceae > JAFGUB01. The sequence goes on along the minus strand of JBNLFL010000024.1, from coordinate 93,869 downwards.
CGGCATCGGGTGCTTTGAGTTTCAGCGTCTCATTCGCATCGCTCCATCCGGGTAACGGTTTTTCAAAAAGATAGACCGACCCGCTGTTATCATCGTAAATGGCACCGATAGCAACAACGTCATTCCAAATGGCGACGCTTGAACCAAACGCGTCACTTTCCGCCGCATCGGATGCGGTAAGTCTGGCGCTGTTGTATCCGTTGCTCCAGTTGCCGTCGGGAGCTTCAAAAAGGTAGGCATAGCCTGAATTGCTTCCATTGGTATCGTGGAGATTGGCACCGACAACGACACTGTTTTCAAAGATGGCAACGCTTTGGCCAAACTGATCCCCGGCGACACTGTCAGGCGCGGTTAATTTGAGCGTTTCGTTCATGTCGCGCCAATCATCTGTTTTTTGAAACAGATAGGCGGCACCCGCGTCATTTCCCATGTCATCATCGCCGGAAGCACCAAGTATGATCGTATTGCCGCTGATGGCTACCGAACTTCCAAGGCGCTGATAGGCGGTAGGGTCGGATACGGTGAGTTTTGCCAGACGCGTTGCGGTGCCTGCTGTTTCGGAAATGCGGTAAACATAAGCTGATCCCGTATTGATAACAGTAGTGCCGTCATCCTGGAGCACGCCGATAACCAGTATATCGCCGCTCATGGCGGTACTGTATCCGAACCAGTCGGAGTTCCACGTATTGTTTAGCAGGAGTTTTTCAAGCATAACCGGCGGTGCCGCAAAAGTTATGGTTGACAAAAGCGTGACGGCGCTTAAAGCGGTTGGAAAGAGAGACGCATGTTTCATAAGATTGCCTTTAATACCTCATAAGGGGACTAAGGGCATTTTAAACGAATATATGTGACGTTAAAAAGAGGAAAACATCACATTTATTAAAGAAAACTTAAGCAGTGCGGGGTATTGAGAATTCAATGATAACGTTGAGTCCGTCAACATTTTTAAATTCCAGAAGTGCATCCATTTTTTTAACCGAGAGCCGGATAAGCTTTAGACCGAGGCTTCTATCCAGATCGATTTCGTCAATATCCGGTACGCCGGAACCGTTGTCGCGATAAAAAAAGCGGTAACGATTCTCCTGTATCTTCTCAAGCGAGATTTCAATTTCCGGTTTTTTGGTATTCGTAAATGCGTGTTTGTGGCTATTGGTAAGCAGCTCGTTGGTAATCAGACCCAGATCGAGCATGATGTTGACCGGAAGGGTAAGCGCGTGCCCCTGAATATGATATTCCACATCAAGCATGACATGAAGCTGTTCTACCATCTGTGAGAGTTTATACATGTAATCTTCAAAATTGATTTGGGCAAAATTGTTTTTCTTCTGATAGAGCATCTCATGCACGATTGCAATGGATTCGATGCGGCTTTGTGTCAGGTGGAGTTGTTGGGCCGAGTGACGGTCATTGTTTCGGGCTTGCAGGTCAACGATGGACGCGATGACGTTGAGATTGTTTTTGACACGGTGGTGAATCTCCTTGAGCAGAATCTCTTTTTCGGTATTTGCAAGTTTCATCTGATGATAGGATCGATAGAAAGAGAGCTGGTACAGCAGTCCGAAGGCAATGATAAACAGGGCGCCGATGGCAGTATTGATAAGAGCCGTGGGAGAGTTAAGATAGGGATGATCCATATAAAGCGTGCGCAGATGAAAGATGAGAAATATCAGCACGGAATAGACGATAGCCGTTGATATGATGGCACGTTTGAGATTGTAAAGAAAAAAAGATGCAAGCGGCAGAATAATGGCAAAGATGACGGTAAAATCGCTGAAATTATTGTGATAAAGCTGAAAAAATATCAACACCGCCGGAGGCCAGAAAGAGAAATGGGCGCCGACAAGCTCGTTTTTGCTTTTCCTGTAATAGAGATAGCCGCCGAGCATAATTGCAAGAAAGACGATTTCCGCCCCGGCGCGGTCAAAACGTCCGGTCAGTGTATTGGCAATGGCAAGCAGTGTTGTGATTGAGATGTAACTATAGAGAAAGCCGGCAACCAGAATGTTGTTGTAGTCGCTGTGAATAAAATTGGAAAGTGCAAATCTGAATCGTTGCAGCATTGTGTATTCCTGTTTAGTATAATAACATCATAGCGTCATTTAAACGAGGGAGTGAATCGGGTAATCATGCAGGCATACAAAAAGATACTGATCGTTGAAGATGAACTTATCGCTGCTGAAAGTCTGAAGGCATTTTTACGTGAGAACGGGTATGAAGTAATTGGAATTACCGATAGCGGCGCGGAAGCGTTTGAATTGGCTAAAAAACTGCAACCGGAAATAATCTTTATGGACATCATGCTCAAAGATGGACTCAGCGGTAGTGAGGCTGCTTTGAAAATCAGCCGAATCTGTCCGGCAAAAATTGTCTTTTTGACCGCGTATGCCGAAGACGAGATGCTCGATTACGCCACCCGCTCAAAAGCCGCAGCCTATCTGGTAAAACCCTATAATAAAAGGCAGATTCTGGCGACATTGCGGCTGCTTGTCCATGGGCAGGAGAATATCCCCGAAGTCGATGCTGTGAGACTGATTGATGGATACCGGTTTGATATGAGCGACGAACAACTCTACTTCCGGGACACTCAGGTGAAACTGGGACCAAGGGCCAGACGTCTGCTGGCACTGCTTTGCCGAACGCCCGGTGCGAGTGTTTCAAACAGGCAGATATGCATGCATATATGGGGAGAAGAAGTTGATAATAGCATATTGCGTGCACTCATCTATCGTACCCGGGTCATTGTGGGAGATGCGCTGATTCAAAATGTTAGCGGCGGATACCGGGTCGCCGTACAATATGGCAAATGACGTGTAAAGCACAAGCCAAAATATGTTACAAGAGTGTTTTTAATATTTACAGGAGGTGTTCATGAGAGTAACCGAGGCGGTTAAAACACGAAAATCGATCCGGGCGTTTCTGGAAAAAGAGGTCTCACGTAGCACCATTGAAACGATTCTCGAGGCAGCGCGTTATGCTCCTTCGGGCGTTAACATGCAGCCGTGGGAAGTGCTGGTGGTTTCCGGTGCGCAAAAAAAAGCGTTCGATGCGGCGATGCAGCAGGCCTTTGACAATGAGGAGCCTGAAGAGATGGCGTATACCTATTACCCCACGGAGTGGTTTGAGCCTTATCGCAGCCGCCGGGTCGCCACCGGAAAACTGCTTTATGAGACGCTGGGTATCGAACGTGCCGACAAAGATGCTCAGACGGCGCAGTGGCGCGCCAATTACCGTGCCTTCGATGCACCGGCGGTTCTGCTCTTTTTAATGGATAAGAGGCTGGGGGTCGGATCGTTTCTCGATTACGGCATGTTCATGCAGTCGGTGATGTTGCTCGCCAATGAAGCGGGGCTCGCTACCTGCCCCCAGGCGGCGCTGGCACAGTACCCGCAGGTAGTCGATGCACTCTTCACATTGCCTGAGAACATGATGGTAGTTGCCGGTATCGCGCTTGGGTATGAAGACCGGGAGGCCCGGATCAATAGCTTCCGGCCGCCGCGGCGGGAGGTCGAAGAGTTCGCGCGATTTTTCGTAGATAAATAGAATGCTTTAATACGCTTATTCACTGACGCTATAAAAACGTTTCAAACCGGATATGAAGTGTGTAAAACTTATGGAACGGTTTGAAGCGATGTCTAAAAACGGTGCGATTGCTCTTGAACCACTCACTTTTTGATATGTATTGCGTGTGATTTTTGCAAGTTCTTGAGAAGCATTCGACAGGAGATCAGGATCACGAAATTTTCTATGATTTTGTGATTCAGAAAGTTTTAGATTTAAGCCTTTTTCTATGGCAGACAAATCTCCAAGGTACCAACTTTCAAGTTCATGACAAGCAATGCGTACCAGAGTGTCGGGCCTACCTGCTGAGTGACACTTCTCAACTAGCTTCCGTTTGATTTCCAGACAATTCCCGGAATCTTTATCACGCAAAACGATGAAAAAAGAATCTGGCGTGCGCCAGCCTTTAATTTTTAATTCCAATCGTTTTTCAAGATCACTTTTTCCTTCAAAAACGATGTATTTCGTTTCGATATCGGTAGGCAGAATACGTGGTAACAAACCTTTGAGCATTTCTTGGGCACTTAATTCTTCGAGTAAAAATACCAGCGTCATTGTGGATCAATTCCCTCAAAAAAACCTTCTTTCCATAAATAACCCATTTGGTCACCGAGATTGATGTACTCGGCAATCTGTTCATCATCACGCGCACGTTTAATGGTTGAGTATCCCGCTTCTTTGACTAGCCAGAAGACTTCCTGAAGTTCTGCAGCATTGAGAAAGTCAGGTGAGTGGGTTGATACAAAGACTTGCCCACCTCTATGGGCATAAAGCCTGAATTCTTCGGCCAATTCTGTCAATAGCTTAGGATAAAGCTGATTTTCCGGCTCTTCTACACAAAGCAATGGATGTGGGTTCGGATCGTAAAGGAGAATGAGATACGCCAACATTTTAATGGTACCGTCCGACACATAACGTGCCAGAAAAGGATCTTGAAAAGAACCATCCTGAAAACGTAATAATACGCGACCTTCTTCAGTCGTTTTGGCATTGACATCGGTGATCCCGGGAATACGCTGAGAAAGTTTTTCTAAAATTGTGTCAAAAATACTGCGATGGCGATTATAAAGGTATTGAATTACAATAGCCAGATTTTCACCTTCACTGCTAAGATGCTCTGCATACCCTGTTTCCTGCTCAGGACGTGCCCGGCTGATGTGAAAGTCTGAAATATGCCAGTTTTCAATAAGCTCTCCCAGTGCTTTGACTACAGGGAACTTTTCAAATTGTGCAAGTCCCTTAATGGCCAAAATATCTGGAGATTTTAAAGTTTGTTCATCACGTTCGAGTGCTGCTTCATTGTCAACACTCTCCAGTTCATTAGTAACAGCGAAGCCTTTACCCTCTGAAAAATCCAGATAATGCCAAGGTTTTCCACGACTGCCGCGACGGTATTTTAGTACCTCTTTCCGTACAATGGGATTACCTTGGGTCTCCCCAATAATAAGCTCATAGGTGGCCAATGGCGAATTTGGAGTTGCACGAAATTTCAGTTCGATTTCAATATCGCCATTTTGGCCACGAGAACGCACTTCACTGAGGCCGCGACTACCACCCTGCTTAGCTAACGCGGTATGAATATTGGTTGTAAATGCATCTTTGAGAAAGCCAAATACATTAAAGAGCGTTGTTTTACCAGTACCATTCGCGCCAACGAGTATACAAAAGTTTGGGATATCACGCATTTCTACGTTTTGAAAAGTTTTGAAGTTTTTCAGACGGAGGTACTCGAGTTTCATGACAACCCCTTTATCATAGTACATATTAAGATTATTATTCAAAGCTTATTGAACAGTCGCATGTAAAGAGTAAATTTTAGCGCTTTTTCACTTCAATGGCGATAATGCTCAAAAAGCGACACCACAGCCCCCTGGGGGTCCATGATGACGCTAAATCGGCCGATACGCGGAATCTCTTTGGGTTCGACGATGATCGTGCCGCCGAGTGCCACGACGCGTTCAACTTTCTCGTCGATATTCTCGACCGTAATGTAGCAGCCCCAGTGCGGTGGAATCGCTTCAGGGTTGTCCACCATGGCAAGGCTGCGGTCGAAAATTCCAGCTATCGGTTTTTTGGAACCCTTGAGTGCAACATTGGTATACGTCATGGGGCCGCTGTTGTCGGTAGTGAACTGCCATCCAAGCAGTGCTCCGTAAAACGTTTTGGCGGCTTCGACATCGCTCGTCATCAGTTCGAACCAGCTGAAGGTTCCCTCTTTTTTGGCGGGAATAGACATGGGTGCTCCTCTTGAAAATAGATCAAAAACTATAGCATATCGGGAAAGAGCAGGGAGAAGAAAGTACCACGACGCCGGGCCGCGGTTGAGGTTTTTAGAGACCGTTCTGCTCTTTGAAATCGTTGGCTTTTTGCACGGCGACGACGAGTTTTGCGGCGAGTCCTGGCATTTTAACGTAATCGACCCAGAGGGTGTCTTCGACAATATCGTGAATCGCGGAAGCAATTTCCGTCGCTTCGCGTTTGTATTTGGCCAGCTCTTTTTTCAGCTCTTTGGTTTCTTCTGACATAGCAATCCTTTTTTTGTGAATTTGGTTTAGGCGGCGTGCACTTCGATGAGCTCGGCTTCCTCTTTGCGCAGTGCAATCAGGGCGCGGTTGACCTCGATTTGCACCGTGCTTTTGAACCAGCCGTACTGCCGGACGCAGATGCGGCACTCTTTGACGCAGCCCATGGCGGCGAGACGGGCTTTGATGCCGCTTTCACAGTTGATGGCATCGATGATCGCCATTTCGTTGCGTTTCATTTCCAGCAGACACATGAGGACTCCTTGGTAGGTTTGTACTGCTTTATATGCAATTTCTGCACCAGACTTTTATAATGAAAATGCAAAGATATTTTCGAATTTGACATGGCTGGCAGCTCCCATACTCATGTGAACAAAGGTCGCTTTTTTCTCGAAATGGTAGGCTTTGTAGAGCGAAACCGCTCGCTCATTTTTCATGGGAATGTCGGCAAAGACCTTTTTAAGTCCTCTGAAATAGAGCACGCCGCGCATCATCTTTTCGGCCTCGTCGTCATGTCCTTCACGCACCTGCCACGGTCCCAGATAGACGCTGCGGGCATTTACGACGCTCGAGTGCTGAAAGCCGTTGGGCTGGGTGAACTTGAGCGAACTGGTACGTTCCATTTCATCATGCAGGAAGTCCATGCGGTTTTCTCCGAAGGTCTCAAAATCTATTTTTGCGATCACCTGGTCGAAGTTGTCACCGTCGAGCTCCTTGGCGTGGGCGTTGGTAAAGTTGAAAGGCGGTACTTTTCCCACATTGAGAAAACGCCCCACATCGGTTTGCGAAACGAAGCCGTAGCGTTCGAAAAACGGAACCAGCGAAGGGTTTACATGTAAATAGAGCGAATCGTAATCGCTGCGAAGCGCTCCAAGCAGTGTTTCGAAAAGACGTCTGCCGTAGCCCTGTTTCTGGTAGGTCGGCTTCATCATGAAGTATTTGATCTGCGCACTTTTTTCAAACTCAATGGCCATGACGGCACCGATGAGCTGACCGTCGAAGTAGGCGCCGTAGCAGAGGTGCGGTGAGTGCATCATCATCAGTTTGAGATGATAGCCGTCTACCAGCCAGCCCACCTCTTCGGCGATTTTGACAATATTGGCGACGTCACCGAATTTGAGCCATCCTATGAACATTGCATGCCTTCAAGATAGAGATGATGGAGCTCGGAGCTGTCAAGAACTTTTTTACGGCCCGTGACGATCTCCCGGATGCGCGGCAGCATGTTAAAGAGCAGGCTGTTTTCCGTCTGGATTCCCAGCTGTTCAAGATGGTAGCGAATGGCAGAAGTTCCCGAGTGTTTGCCGATGGGATAGGCCCGATGCCCTCCAACCTCTTCGGCTTCGAAAGGCTCGTATGCTTTGGCATTCTTGAGCATACCAGCGGCATGGACGCCGCTTTCATGCGCAAAAATGCGCTCCCCGACGATGGGGGCGTTGGGTTGGAGCTGCATGCCTGCGGCGCGGCAGACGGTATCCACCAGCGTTCGGATGGCAAGCGCGTCGATAGGGCGGGCTTCGTTGTAGAGATGTTTGAGCGTCATGAGTATCTGTTCAAACGAAGCGTTACCTGCGCGCTCTCCCAGACCGATAACGGTCGTGTTGACGCTGATGGCTCCGGCATCAAGGCCGCTGAGGGCATTGGCGTTGGCAAGGCCGAAGTCATTGTGTGTGTGCATTTCTATTGGGAGGAGATTAAGACTAACGAGTTGTTTGATGGTGTTATACGTGTGTGTCGGTGTGAGTATGCCCACCGTATCGCAATAGCGGAAACGGTCGGCTCCGAGTTCTTTGCCCAGCGTCATGATCTCTTCGATTAGTGCGACCGAGCCGCGCGAGCTGTCTTCGCCGCCGATGCAGACGCTGAGGCCTTCGCGCTTTGCAGCAGTGACGACACTTTCGAGTTCGCGGAACATCCGGTTTTTATCGCCGCCGAATTTGACGTCGATGAGGATATCAGAAACCGGAATGGAGAGATCGACAGAGGTGACACCGCACTCCAAAGAGGCTTCGAGATCGGACATCTTCATGCGGTTCCAGGTCATCATGGAGGCATTCAAACCCAGAGAGAGAAGGGTTTTGATGTCATCCTGTTCACTTTTGCCCATGGCGGGAATACCGATTTCAAGCTCATCGGCACCGCAGGCATCGAGTGCCATTGCGATGTCGATCTTTTCCTGGGTATTGAATGCGACGTAGGGCGCCTGCTCTCCGTCGCGCAGTGTGGTGTCGTTAATGATGGCCATTAGTTGGCTTCCATTTCCTCTGGGAGGTTGAAGTATTTGCGGGTCGCTTTGAGCACCGATGCTTCAATCGGCTCATAGGCATAGCTCTGGTCGGCAATGAGTCCCGCCGCGGCAAGGTCGTTTTGCGGACATCCGCCGATTTTCGCCGTCAGGATCAGTTTACAATCCTTGAGCTTCTCGACAATGGGCGCTATCGGGTTGGAACCATCCGGTCCGGCACAGTATTCGTATTCGACTTTGCGGTGGTGGATAAAGCGGATACCCCTGTCACCGGCTTCGTAGATCAGGAACTCTTTAACGGAACCGAAATGCTGGTTGATCATCCCTTCACCCGCCGTAGTGACGGCGACAAGAATGGTCTGTCCGTCGCTGGAGAGATCCTCTTTCTCTTTTCTGACACGCTCGTTGGCGCGGTCAAGGAAGAAGCGGAACTCTTCAATTTTTGCCTGAGCTTCTTTGCGTCCGTCGAGGTCGTACTTGATCTCGAGTTCATCAAAACTAAGCTGATTGAAGGTATCTTTGGTGAACTCCGCACCGCGGTCTTCACCGATGAGACCAACGGCATCGGCGCGGCACTGGCGGCAGTGCTGCATCAGTTTCATATCCATGCCGCATGCTTCCTGAACTTCCATCTGCTGCTGATCGGTAGCGCTTGGCACGCCGTCGAGACCAAATTTTGTTCCGTGCTCCGGTTCGGAGATGATCGGCATGATGTTATGCAAGAAGACACCGATCTCTTTGAGTTTTCTGGAAACTTCCGGCAGGTGTTTGTCATTGATACCCGGAATCAGTACCGAGTTGGCTTTGATGAGGATGCCGTTTTCGACACACTTCTTCATACCTTCAAGCTGACGCTCGAGCAGGATCTGCGCCGCCTCTTTTCCGTAGATGCGCTTGTTCTTATAGAAGATCCACGGATAGATCTGTGAACCGATCTCACCGGTGGTGTCAACACTGTTGATGGTAACGGTAACGTGGTCGATGTTGTATTTAACCATCTCGTCAACGAAAGCGGGCAGTTCGAGTCCGTTGGTGGAGAGGCAGAGTTTCAGATCCGGCGCTTTCTGGCGTACGAGATCGAACGTTTCAAACGTTTTCTTCGGATTGGCGAGCGCATCGCCGGGACCGGCGATACCCAGAACGCTCAGGCGCTGGACTTCGCCGCCGACGAACATAACTTTTTTGGCCGCTTCTTCAGGCGTCAGACGCTCGGAAGTAACGCCCGGACGGCTCTCGTTGGAACAGTCGTATTTGCGATTACAGTAGTTGCACTGAATATTACAGGCCGGTGCGACGGCAACATGAATTCGTGCATAGTGATGGTGTGCCCCTTCACTATAACAGGGGTGGTTGTGGATTTTGTCCTGAATGTCTTGAGGCATGAACGCTTCGGCAGGATTACTGGAACTACAGCTCATGGTGTCTCCTTACATGTATAAAGTTTTATTCGATTTTGCCTCATCCGGCAACAACCAAGATTGCCAGACCTTTTGCATTTCATGTTCTTGAGAGGGAGCGGGACGAATCTCAGGCAAGAGGACAAAATGTGACAATTTTGTCCCGTGCTGTTTTGGATGTACGCTCTTTATGGAAAGAATGGCTACAAAAAGAGCAGCTATTCGCAGACATTTTATGTTTTGAAATGAACGATTGAGGAAAATACAGTCAACGTGAGCGTTTTTCAATGGGAACTATTGAAACAGCAAGGAAGCCTCAACAACGTCGCACTCGGAAGGAGCGGGAAACGGCGCGATAGAACAGATATTGCACGGAATGGAGATACATAGTAAAGGAGTGCGCTGCGATGAAGTTTGCGGTACCGATTACCACACTGCCAAATATCTACCCCAACAATCCCTGTACCGCGCCGCAGTTTGCCATTTATTCGGTGCACTACATCGCCAAAGAGGTCCATTATGCGTTTGTCCGTACAGTTGCGAACCCGTGGCGTAATGAGGATGGAACGTTTGGCTGCGATCTTCAGGCAATCAACGGAGAGTGCAGCATCGAAGCGCAGAACGATCTTTCGCACATGAGCGAACACTACGCCATGCTCGAAGCCATCAACGGGTGCAGCTATCTTCTGGTGCAGAGCTACTGTGAAAATACGCGGCGTGCCATGCGCAATGCCGGAGTCAAGCTCTTCCAGATACCGCCTTTTTGCAAGACGCTCGAACAGGCCGTCTCAAATTTCCTCATAGGCGCCAAACTGGCCGAACATTCGGGTCAGATACGGGCCGTAAGCTAGTTCGGAAACAAGAACGTCATTAAGGAACGACAATGGAAATTCAACTCAATACCTCATTTATGAAACTCGAAGACGAGCCGCTCGATATCGGCTACGGTTCTGAAAAAGTCACAGTCTGCGATGCCGGGGGAACGGCCGTCACACTCGGCGGGCAAAACGGAACGACGCAGCTTTTTATCACACTTCCGTTTCTCGATGCGGCCCAGATTGAAGAGTTGCGCGTGATTGCCGCAACCCTTCCCAAAGGCGGTGATTACCCCGTGCAAGCCTCTGTTGTTGTCGCTTCGGACATCCATGATGACCCCGCAGTCGAAGGGCTGGGCTTTTACCGTGACAAAGAGGGAGAGTTCGGCGACTGGTACGGCGTGCGTATCAAAGATGCGCCGCTCTCGGGAGAGTTCACCAAGGCAATCATTCTCATCAGCAAGGACGGCGCACTCTTTTATGACGAGTTTGTCTCCAACCTTCACAACGCTTTCGACCTGCCGACGCTTGAGCGAAAAATCCTCGCCGCACAGCTCTGCTACACCGGAAAAGGGTGCCACTAAAGGGCGCTTCTGCGCGTTACATGTAACGATGGTTCAATCTCAAAAAGGCGTTTGCTTTTTTCTTTAAAAATACACTACATTTAAATTTCACGTTAAAATCATTGGAAATACTTTTTAGAATGGCAATCTTTGATGATGAAAATCGCAACACTACTGTTTTTGTTTGCTTCCATAATGCATTGCAGCATCGGTATGTGGCAGTTGCGAGTGGCTGTACAGAGAAGAGATAAACGTGAGGCCTGACAAATTGATGCAAACGATGCAAAAAGGGCTGATGCCCAAAAAACATCTGCAGGCCTCTTCGGCCGATGACCGCTCAATACCGTGGAAGGTAGCGGGCATGATGCTTATGATGACAGCTTTTTTTCACTCCCGAAGGGCACCATGATCTTCGGCGTCTTTCTACGTTGTCATTCATCGGCGTAGCTTTGGCTACGCCTCTTCGTGACGCCTTGAAATACTTGAAGCTGATGGTGCTTGCGTAGCCATAGTTAATGGTGGTTGGTATTAATGGTTGTCGGAGTGTTCATAGTTTACAAAAGCATTCAGAGAATCAGTCAGTTTCATCTCTCAAAGCGGTGGAAACAGGCGGAAGGAACGTTGCTCTACAAAAAAGTCGCAATGGACAACCCTTATGCGGCTGATCGTGCGAAGTCCTATTTTCCCTATATGAAGTACCGTTACCGCGTCGGTAGAATCACGTATGTGTCCGATAGCGTTTCAAATTATCGGGAACTGCGTGATTTTCCCGAGGAGATTGAAGTATTCATGGAAGCGTTGGCAACGCCACGTTTGATTGTTTACTACAACCCGAAATATCCTTCCCAAAGCCTTCTGATAGCGGATATGCCGCTGCATCGGAAGGTTTTCTGGATAATGATGCTTCTTTTAGGGTTGGGTTCGTTTGCAGCGGTATTTATATAAATTTGGAAAAAGCCCTGAATGTTTTTGGAAGGAAACAGATGAATGGCTGATGCACGACGCTTGATGCGGTCGGCACGCTGTTGCGCTTTGTGTCCCGATAGCATGGACACTTCTGTTACATGTAAGAAAATAAATCGCACATAATTGTTTTTGTGAATATTCGGTTAATAAATAGAATGTAGTATGTCCGGTTTTTATCAAGCATGATTGAACTGACAAAAAATCTAAAATAAGGATAGAGGTATGATGTTGTGAGACTAAAAATCAAAACAATCGTTGCGGTAGCAATGATGCTTTCCTTTAGCAATCTTTTTTCCGCATCAAGTGATGTGGAGAGTTTTTACAAAGCGTTTACGCCCATCAAAGAGGAAGTGCTGGATGAGGGCGGGTATTTTTCATTTTCCGAAGTGACGTCGAAACTGCGTGATCTCTTCCCTTTAGCCAAAAAATGCGGCAAAGAGTCCGAAGTGCTTTTTGAGTTTTATTCGCTCTACTCGCTGGTATTGTCGAAAAACCCTAAAGCTTTCGAAGAGACGATTCATATTACACTTGAGATGCTTGAAACCTTTAAAGATTCACCGTTGCTCGATAATGCAACAAAATACCGCGCCTATTTCAGACTCTCGAATGCTTACGAAGAAGAGGAAGATTATGTCAGGGCCATTCAATACAAAAAAGAGTTTTTGCAATGTTTTGAAAAAGAGCCTTCCGTCGATGCAGATACCATTTTGTATCAAAGAGGGTTGTTGGCCTACCTCTATCATGAAGCCGGAGCGTATCAAGAGGCGCTCGCACTAAATTTGGCAATTGAAAAAGAGCGCTCCAAAAATATAGACGCATACATGTTCAAGATTTACAACAATGTGGCGCAAAACTATTATGGGCTTAAAAAGTTTGAAGAGGCGGAAGCGTATCTGAACAAACGCCTTAAACTTGCCCGGCAGTTTGACGACATGGAAATAGAGCTGGATACACTCTTTCAGTTGGCCGTGCTCGCTTTTGAGCGCGGCGAGCTTAAAAAAGCGGAACAGCTTTTTGTCGAGCGGGTTAGTATTGTGAAGTCTCATAAGCTCAATACGGAGACTTTGGAAAAAGTACAAGAAGATCTGGATGTTTTTTATGAAAAACGCGCATCAACGAAATGATTTTAAAAAAAGTGCAAGCAGTGTTCATGGCGATGTTGGCGTCAAGCGTGGGGTTTGCTATGGAGCATAAAAGTCTCAACCCGCAAGAGCCTGCGGTTTTCATCCATTATGCCGTTTTTTTCTCAAATCAAAAACCAGAGCCGGATCAATTGTTAAAACAGTGTGATTTAAAAGGAATCGCGAGAATATCGGATTTTGATTCACCTATTAAGGAGCCAGGTATTTTGGTTCAAGAACAGGGTGTCAATAAACCCGATATGCGATCACTGCAATATTTTGGAAGAGGGTTTGACCAATCCAAAGCAGAGCGTTTGATGAAATCGGATTACGCCCTTTCTTTTGTAGGTGCCGCACCTTTTGACAAAGAGCATCTGTTGCTCAAAAAAATAACGCAGTGCGTCGGAGAGATTGCCGAAAAATATGATGCTTTCATTATGGACGTGGCTGATTCTCTTACGTTTACTTCAGAGGCATTTGAAAACATCAGAGTAGCGGAAATAGCCAAAAACTCGTTGAGCGCTTCACAATTTGGCGTACGTGCCTACAGGGTTGAAACAGGAATAAGAAGTGTTTCTATGGGGCTTGAAAAATTTGGACAACCCAACCTTGTCATAGAAAACTTTTCAGAGCAGCATATGAACTACATGGATAAATTTTTCACGCTGCTGCTTCAATATATGATTGAATCTCCTTCCCGGGTAATGCCGGGTGCCGTAACGGTCGATGTCAAAAATATTATGAATTCGGAGGTACGCACCAATCTTTTTTCCTCAATCAAAGCAGACGGCAGCGGAAAAATAGAATTGCGGTTACAAAAGGCTTTGTCGCTGCAGGGCGATCCTTCCGAGTTGCTTGCAATAAGCTTTGAAAACGCACCGGGCGAGCGTTTGTGGAGTGAACAGGCGCAAATGCTTCATAGTATCTTTGGCACAGATCGTGATATCTCCAATGTTTCAGATCCGCTCAGTTTGGATGCGGCAATTGCATCGGCAAGAAAAAAAGTAAAGCACCTTCTTAAAGAGGAACATACGTTACAAAAAGATGCGATGCGTTTGTTAATAGCTACCGCTTTGGAACCGGCCAACGAGGTTGTTTGGGTGGAAGTGAACCAATACAATGACCAAAAAGGAGAAGGCATCTTGTTAAGCGAGCCCCTCCACATTGAAAATCTGCACTCAGGGATGATATATGAGTTCGATTTTGACACTATTTTGGATTATAAATTATATGGGCCCGAGGGCATCATTGAGCAAGGCGGCGTTGACGAACTGGCGCGCCAAATTTGAATACGCTACATCAAAATGTTTAATGTTCAATCCTTTTTCAATAGAAGTAGCCCCTAAATTTTGGTTCAATTACTCCAGCACAATGATATTTTATGGAATAGGGAGCGCATTATGGAAATAAGAGAGGCATCGGGCGTAGATGCCCATGAACTGGCCGTGTTGACCGGCGAACTGCTGCAGGAGATCATGGAGAGGATCCAGATCAAAGTATTCAATTTCGATCTTGAAGCGACCGAAAAAAGGGCCAGACAACTGATAGAGGAGGGGAAATATTTTGTCTATCTCGCGCTGCTGGACAACAAGCCCGTCGGATTCATTTCCATGTACGAGAGCTATGCGCTCTATGCGGAAGGTGCGTACGGCACGATCCCGGAGCTCTATGTCAGGCCGGAATACCGCTCACACTCCATCGGCAAAAAACTTCTTGAATCGGCCAGAGCGTTTGCAAAAAGCAGGGGCTGGAAACGGCTTGAAGTGACAACACCACCTCTGCCCGAGTTTGAGCGGACGCTTGCGTTTTATCAGGAGAACGCCTTCGAGATCAGCGGCGGCAGGAAACTGAAAACCGATGTCTACATGTAAGGAGCAAATGTGGTGTCTCATGAATTGAAGGTTGGAGTTCTGCTGTTTCCTGAGTTTGAGCTGCCTGATGTTTTCGGTCCTCTTGAAATGTACGGTATAAGGCCCGAAAGTTTGAAAGCACATTAAAACAAAAAAGTGTACGTCAGCTTTTTACATGTAAAGAAAGCGTTTGATCGGAACGGAACTAATGCGTACCTTTGATCTGCCATCCAAGCCCTGATTTATTCACAATCGTCTTCTTGCCGATCTTTTTCCGCAAAGAGCTGATAAGATTTTTAAGTGCGCTTTCCGAGGCGTAACTGTTTTCCCAGACATAATGGATAATCTCATCTCTGCTCACCACTTTTCCGTGTGAATTAATAAGAAGATTCCATAAACGGTTCTCTTTGGAACCTAAAATGATCTCTTTCCCTTGGGCGTCACGAAACTCTCTGGTTGTAAAGTTGTAGATCACTCCTTCGTCAAAATAGCCGTAAATGGCTTCATGATAAGCGGTACGTTTCATGGCATTGACCAAGGCTTCGATGAGTTGGGTATATGTCGGATTCAACAGGAATGCATCAATGCTCAAATTCAAACATTTCAAGAGTGTCTTTTCCGAATGCACTTTCGAAAATACCACGACAGGAATTTGACGGTTAAAGGATCGAAACCCTTCCAATAGCTCAAGACGTTCCCGTGATTCATCCTGAATGTCGATAATGAATAAATCCGGCAGTTTTGCCATATATTTTTGCTCAAGAGATTCAAGTGAATCTGCACTATTGACTGAACCAAAAAGAGATTCAAAAATCTCAAGATAGTAGTTGTCGATTGAGTTGTCATGCAACATCAAAAGATGCTGCTGTTTCATCACACGTATTTCATCAATTTCAGCCATCGGTATTCCTTGCGTTTGCAAAATTTTACAACGCCAAAAGTCTGATATAGGTCTGCTAAATAATACATGTACAGGACTTCAATAAAACTCAATTATCCCTAAAATTATCAAAAGTCCATTCAGAAGGAAATTACGTGCTTATGAAGAGTATACCTCTGATATTCATCGGATTGATGGGTTCAACATTGCTATATGCAGGCGTTCCTGCTGCACCGACAGATGTCAATGTGCGCGTCGGTAATGCCAGGGCTGATGTCACATGGACAGCGCCTACCGATACCAGCGGACTGTTGGTAACAAGTTATACGGCTACTGCGTCGCCCGGAGGTCTGAGCTGCAGCGTAACAGGTTCTCCTGCCGATGCAAACTGTACTATCACCGGACTAACCAACGACACGCCTTATACTGTCAGCGTGACGGCGACTACTGCCGATGGCGCGTCGCCGGCATCAACACCTTCAAATGTTTTCACACCTTTAAACGGTATTGAAAACATCAATCTGATCAATGCATATGGCAGGGTGAAAAGATCCGCCGGCACAACCGGCGGTATTGATTCGAACGGAATCGATCAATTGGTCAATTATAACTGGGGACAAGCCACAAGTACCGGTTATATCGTGCAATCCGACGGCACTATTATCGACGGAGGCGGTACGCCGACCTCTTCGACCCTGAACTGCACCTCTTCGTGGCAGTTCCAGCAAGTGTTATGCGATATGGATTCCGGTACAACGCCTGCGGGGAAAAATGAGCATGCCTATGCCTATAAACCCGCTACGAATCAGGGGATAACCTGGAGTAGTGCCTACCAGCCCGGATATGTTGTCATTGATCTGCAGGAGGTTCGGGCATTTACGACACTGAGAATCTTTCAGATGTTCAGCGATGGAAAAGTGAGTGCCGTCAGACTCTCCGTCAGTAATGCCACGGGCGACACATGGCCGCTAAGAGATGACGGTTCATGGACAACTGTCGTCGAGAAGTCCAATACAGGTCCGGGGGCCAGAACGGGAAGTTCCAGCGAGTATGTCACCTGTCCTTCGGTCTATGATTTCGGAGCGACAAAAGGGCGTTATATCATGCTTGAAGCATGGAATGACGGGGGATTCGGCAGTACGGCATGGGTTGAGATCGGTGCCGCGAAGCTCTTTTTTGAAAACGAAGTTCAGGAGTGCAGTGAGAGCTGCCCGCCCGATGTTCCGACACAGGTTAGCGCTTCAGCCGGCAATGCGTCGGCCACGTTGACATGGAGCCCTCCGGCAGCATCCAACCTGACCGGTTACAGCATACAATACTCTTCCAATGGCGGAAGCAGCTGGTCGTCTGCATCGACCCTCCCTTCTCCCATTTCCGGTTCGGCGCTCTCCGCACAGATCACCGGTTTGAGCAATGGCGTGGCCTATCTCTTCAGAATCAAAGCCAGTAATAGTGTCGGCGACTCTTTGTGGTCACTGAATTCGAACTCCGTAACCCCTGAAGGCACGTTTCCCAATCCTCCGGCCAACGTGACGGCAACGGCGGGTGATACCAATGCCACGGTGAGCTGGGATGCCGTTACCGGCGCCGTATCGTACACCGTTACGGGATCACCTTTTGGCTCATGTTCCGTATCGGCTCCGACAACCACGTGCAGTGTCACCGGCCTGACCAACGCGCTGAGTTATACCTTTACGGTGAAAACGACAAACGGCAGCGGTACATCGGGCATGTCCGATCCTTCAAATGCCGTTATCCCCTTCGGCGATCCTGACAACGACGGCGATGGTTTTACAGTCGGTGCGGGAAATGACTGTGATGATGCCAATGCCTCGATCTATCCCGGAGCGACAGAAATTCCAAACAACGGTATCGATGAAGACTGTTCGGGAGGTGATTTGATTGACACTTCCATCATAGACGGGGATAGCGATGGTTATACACCGGCACAGGGTGACTGTAATGATGCCGATGCAAACATCAATCCCGGTGCCACCGAGATTCCAAATAACGGCATTGATGAAGACTGCACAAATGGTGACGGCATCGACATCGATAATGACGGAACTGATGATGCCACAGATGATAATATTAGCATGACACTTCAAGGGGGTTCTGTTGTAGACCTCTCAGGTTTCATGAGTGCGTCTGGAGGCGGTAGCGTGAGCGGTACGCTTGTGATTAAACCGACGGCAACACCTGCCTCTCCACCAGCCACCGTGACAGGATCAATTCTATCCGGTGCGGTGGAGATCAACTCAACCTCTCCGGGCAATAACGGTTACACTCAAGTCGTCACTTTCACGCTCGGCAATGATACTGACAGCATATTCACGGGCCTTATGAAGTTTGGCCCCACCCATGCAGACACTACACCGCACTGGTATGTTTTTGGAACCGTTACTGAAAATACGGGAGTTTTATATAAAGATGGGACAGGTTATGAGATCAGCGGTGGAGGTAAAATATTGACGGTTTATCTTGTCGACGGACAGGATGGCGATGATGACCTTGTTGCCGATGGCGGTATACACGATCCGGCAGTACCATTGATCAGGGCGTCCTCAGCGGTTGCCATACCACTGTTTGGCCCGTTTGGAGCACTGCTGCTCTCTGCACTGATGGGCTTCATCGGATATCGAAGACTCAAATTCTAACCTTTTTGAGCCTGCGGGCTCATCTTCTATTGCAAACGCTATCCATTCAAAATTACAAAAATGTCACATTCTGAAAATATTCGTCAGCCCTTTACATGTAAAGCGGCGGTGATGATCTTCTGCGCCGCTTTGACGATGGGGTAGGTGGTTGGCGCCGAAGTAAGCAGCGGCTGGGTTGCCACCTGCAGGGAAACAAGATGGTGGGCCGTGAGTTCGGCTTCGATGGCAAGACCGATAATGTTGATGATCTCTCCCGCTTCCTTGTCTCCTATAACCTGCCCGCCGATAATCTGCCCGCTGCTGCGCAGGGCGATGAGTTTGACTGACTGTTTTGACGCATCGGGAATGGTAGCGGGGTGGCGGTTCATTCCTTCGAAAAAGCCTGAAACATAGTCGATTTTCTCTTTTTTGGCCTGCGCCTCGGTGATGCCCGCCGAACCGAACGCGCGCTTGCCGATCATCGTGGAGAAGATGGCGATGGTTCCGTTAAAGCCCTTGAGATGCTTGAGTCCGTAGAGCGAGATGCCCGCGACGCGCGCTTCGGCTGCCGAGGTGGAGGCGAGCATTACCTTTGAGGGATCGCGCGTAATAAAGTCGCGGCGTCCGCAGCAGTCGCCCACGGCGAAGATGTCCTTGTTGCGTGTGCGCATGTATTCATCGACCCAGATTCCTTTGTAGCGGGCGAGTTTGAGTCCCGCCGCCTCGGCCAGCGCCGTGTTGGGCTGGTAGCCGGTGGCGAGAATGATGGCATCGCCGAAAATCTCGGTACCGTCGTGAAGCTGTACGCCGGCGGCTTTGTCCCCTTCACGAATGACATGGGTGGCATGTTGCCCCAGCGCAAGCGTAATGCCCATGTCGCGCAGCAGCGTCTCGCCAGAGAGTGCCATGTCAACATCGAACGATCCTGCCAGAATGTGGCGTCCGCCAATGAGCGTGACTTCCTTGGCGTCGCTGCGCAGCTGTTCGGCCAGCTCCACGCCAATAAAACCCGTGCCTACGACAATGACGCGTTTACATGTAGTGAGATACGCCTTTAGTGCATCGATTTTGGTTTTGTCCTTGTCGATGGTAAAAACATTTTCAAGATGGAGCGCATCTTCGAAGCTGCGGTGCACGAAAGGAATGGAACCGGTGGCGAAGACCAGTTTGTCGAAGTGAACGGTCCCGGAATGCGTCGTGACGGTTTTGGCATCGATATCCACCGAGAGCACTTCATCGACAAGCGTCGTGATGGCATCGGCGACGGGGCCGCCGCAGCTCATGGCATCTTTCTCGCTGCTGCCGAGCGTCGTGCCGAAAATATAGGGAATGCCGCAGGGCACGAGTCCCACCTTCTCTTTTTTAATCATAGTGATTGATTTTTCCGGGTAGTTCTCGAACGCGGTCGCTGCGGTGACAAGGGCTGCGGGGCCACCGCCGATAATGAGGATGTCAGTGTCATGTTTAGGCATGGAACTCTCTTTTTTGCATATGATGACGGCATTATAGCGGGGTGACATTAGGCGTACCATTACATATAAAAACCTCATGCTAGAACGCATCTTGCAATTATTCCTCAAAAGGATGACAAGCATGATAGATAGAATCAAGGCGGAGATCCGCAACCAGAGTACGGTGCCCTATCTGGGGCTGGGAATATTTGAAGGCGTCATGACCAAAGAGGGCGAAGCGATGCCCCATGACAGTGACTCGCTCATTTTGATGATGAACAACGGTCGCCCTATGAGCCAGCGGCTCATGTTCGAGTACTCGCGCGCCGCCATGCACCTGGAACAGCGCCGCGGTGTTGATTATGTCAGACAGCTGACGAACCATATCTATACCAAGCCGTTTGAGCCGACTCCGCTGCAAAAAGCAATTGTCGATATGGCGCCGCGCTACATTATTGATACCAACCGTGACTCCAAAATGCAGGAGCTGCTTGCATTTTCACCGCACTGTGTCATCACAGGTAAAGCGCGCGTTCTCGGAACGGAAGAGCGCTACACGATTTTCGAATATGATGTCGAGAACAAAAAATATTTCCAGGTCGAAGAGGAAGCACTCGGCGATGCCAAAACGATTCTTTTCAAGCCGATGGGTTCCACGCTGCCCGAGCCCAGTTTTGTCATCAGCGACGCGGACTATGTCGACTGGCTGACCGAAGCGATGGGCGGATTTGCCGTGCCGCCGACGCTCAAAAGCTACCGCAAGACCAAAAAATATCTCTTTCTCGGAACGGCTTTTGACCGCGACACCGACCGCATGGTCGCCAACGAGCTCACGCTGGGTCTGGAGGGCGGTTACGTCATCAATGACAAAGAGCTCGGCAAGAAAGAGAAAAAATTCATTGAAAAGCACAACCTTGAAGTGATCGACATGAACCTGTCCGATTTCATCAAGGCGTTCGTGTAGGAGGAACGCATGCCCTATATACCAACAGTCAAAGACATTTCACCCCGGGGAGAGCGCTATTTCGACCTCTTTTCAAAACTGCTCGGAGACCGCGTTATCGTCATTACCGAGGCGATTGACGACCACATGATGGGCGTGATCGTCTCACAGCTGCTCTACCTTGAAGCGCTCGATTCCGAAGAGCCGATCCACATGTATATCAGCTCTCCGGGCGGTTCGGTGATGGCGGGGCTTGCCATACTCGACACCATGCAGCTCATCTCCGCGCCCGTACACACCTATGCCATGGGTATGGTGGCGTCGATGGCTGCGGTGCTCTTTAGCTGCGGCGAGCAAGGCCACCGCTACATTCTGCCCAACGCCGAAGTGATGATCCACCAGCCGCTCGGCGGCGCTTCGGGTCAGGCGAGTGACATTGAAATTCAGGCCAATCACATCTTGAAGCTCAAAAAGCGGCTTTACAAGATATTGGCGAAAGCGACGGGAAAACATGTCAAGACCATTGAAAAAGAGAGCGACCGTGACAACTATTTTGAGGCGGATGCGGCAGTGGCGTTCGGACTGGCCGACACAATACTGACCTCGCTCGCACCAAAGGAGAAGTAATGAGTACGGAAAAAACCTGTTCCTTCTGCGGACGCAAACAGAGCGAAGTCAAAAAAATGTTCTCCTCGGAGACGACGCACATCTGTAACGAGTGTGTCACCACCTGCAGCAGTATTCTGCAAAAAGAGGTCAATTACGAACAGCGTACCCACATGCAGCAATCCCTGCCGAAGCCCGAGAAGATTGTCGAGTTTCTTGATAAGTACATCATCGGGCAGGAGAGTGCGAAAAAGGTGATGGCGGTTGCGCTCTACAACCATTATAAACGCATCGAGAATCCGGTTTACAACAACGTCGAACTGGAAAAATCCAACATTCTGCTGCTCGGACCTACCGGAAGCGGGAAAACCCTGCTGGCTAAATCGCTGGCGCGCATCATGAACGTGCCCTTTGCCATTGCCGACGCGACGGCACTCACCGAAGCGGGTTATGTGGGCGAGGACGTCGAGAGCATCCTTTCGCGTCTGCTGGCGGCTGCCAACTACGACATCGAGCTGGCACAGCGCGGGATTGTCTATATTGACGAAATTGACAAGATTGCCCGTAAATCCGAGAGCTCCACGATGGGGCGCGATGTTTCGGGCGAGGGCGTTCAGCAGGGTCTGCTGAAAATTCTTGAAGGGGCCGAGGTCTATGTTCCGGTCAAGGGAAGCCGCAAGAACTCCACGACCGAGACGGTACTTTTTGACACGACTCACGTACTGTTTGTCTGCGGCGGCGCCTTTGTAGGTCTGGTGCCCGACAAACACTCCAAAAAGTCCAACAAGGTCGGCTTCTCCAAAGTACAAAAAGCCGAAGCCAAAGAGCACAAGGTCGATCAGAAGGCACTGGTGCAGTACGGCATTATCCCTGAATTCATCGGGCGCATTCCCGTCATCGCCCAGTTGCGCGAACTGGGCAAAGAGGAGATGATGCAGATTCTCAAAGAGCCTGACAACGCGCTTATCAAACAGTATCAGGCCCTCTTCGAGATGGACGGCATTGCACTGGAATTTGAAGAGAGCGCCATTGAAGCAATTGCACAAAAAGCGATTGACAAGGGTGTCGGCGCGCGCGGTCTTCGCGGCATTATCGAAGACTCCATGCTGCCATTGCAGTTTAGCTGCCCCTCCAAAGAGAACCTCGAGCGTGTCATCATTACCGCTGCGGTCATCGAAGACACCGATGCCAACGAGCCTATTTACGTCTACAAAAAAGAGGGCGACGCCGAAGCGTAACTGCATCAATACTGTCAGATGCAAGGTGCCTCACGGTTATGAAGCACCTTGCAAACCACAGTTGGCGTATCTAAAAAATCAGATTTTTTGTTTACTTGGATAGCATGCTTTTGATTTGTTCCAAGCTTAATTTAGATAAATCTTCAATATTTTCAAAGTCGAAAGAATTGATGATGTCTAAAAATAAAATCTTTGGAATTAGAGCTAATTTGTTTTTTGCACGTATACGATTGCATGTAACTAAGTTGTTTTCATTGTTATTGTCTTTTTTTGTTCGGGTCTTAGTTTCATGATAAGGCACATTTCTTCTTGTAGAAGAAATTGACTCTTGTGAAAACGTTTTACCTACACCAATATACAAAGATGCATTCAATGATGTGTACTTTGTCATATATAAAATCCTTTTTTTTCAATTTTACATATGTCGAATTATATGGCCAAAATTTGACTTTTATAGATTTAAGTAAATTTTTATAAATGTGTAAACAACTATTTATTTTTTATAAACGCTACTCCGCAAGTGTGGAGTTTCCTCTCTCAAAAAGCCTGTTTTCAGGCTTTTGAAAAGATCCTGCCGCAAAATCAAAATCCTGATATAGAATGTCGCCGCCAATTTTCTGACGGATGTTGCAGCACGCCACTTCCGTGAGTCGCTGCTGCGGCAGTATGTGATCAGCTCCTCATGATGGGAACGCGTTACATGTAACGTGTCTGCGGAAGCGATAAGATACAATACGTGCACAACAAGGAGCGCGTATGAATCGTTCAAAAGAGACCTCTTTCACCGAGTTTGTGCTACTGATGGCGCTGCTGAGCGCCATGACGGCACTTGCCATTGACGCGGTGCTTCCGGCAATGGGCGTTATGGCCTCGGGACTGGAATTTCACGACGCCGGAGATACGCAGCTTATTATCTCGATGCTCTTTGCGGGAATGGCACTCGGGCAGGTAGTCTACGGCCCGATCTCTGACAGTTTCGGGCGCAAGAAGGTCATCTACGCGGGGCTGCTCATTTACATAGCCGGTTCGCTCTTCTCCCTGCTGGCGCAGAGCGCCGAAGTGATGCTCATAGGCCGTTTTTTGCAGGGACTCGGCGCCGCGTCGCCGCGCATTGTTTCGGTGGCGCTGATACGCGACCGTTTCGAGGGGCGCGAGATGGCGCAGGTGATGTCATTTGTCATGGGCGTCTTCATTCTGGTTCCGGCACTCGCTCCGGCCATCGGGCAGGGCGTGATGGCACTGTGGGGATGGCGCGCGATTTTCGCGGTCTTCCTCTCGGTCGCGCTGGTGGCACTGGTCTGGTTTGTACTGCGCCAGAGAGAGACGCTCCGCAATCCCGCTCCCTTTTCATGGGGGCACATTCTCAGCGGCGTCAAAGAGACGCTCTCCAACGCCACGGCATTCGGATACACGCTGATCACCGGACTGGTATTTGGCGCCTTTGTGGGCTATCTGGAGCTTTCGCAGCCGATTTTCCAGCAGATCTACGGCAAAGGTGATCTGTTTGCCCTCTATTTCGGCATCTTCGCGCTCTCCATCGGGTTGGCCTCGTTTCTCAACGGACGGCTGGTAGTACGTCTGGGGATGCGGCGGCTGAGCGCATTGGCGATTTTCATGACGGCCGCCATCTCGCTTCTGTATTACATGTACGCGCTAAGTTATGCGGGCATACCGCCCTTTGGCTCGTTTATGGCCTACGGCATGGCGGTGCTTTTTTTTCAGGGGCTGCTCTTTGGCAACCTCAACGCCATGGCGATGGAGCCGCTTGGAAAGATCGCCGGAATCGGCGCCGCGGTAGTCGGCTCGGTCTCAACGTTTATTGCCGTAGGTTCGGGTATGGCAATCGGTCATCTTTACAACGGAACACTCTTGGCGTTAGTGGGAGGCTTTACGCTGCTTTTTGCCGTTGCGTTTGCAGTGTTGTTATGGGTACGGCATTTAAGCATGCGGCGTGTCTGATGCGTTACATGTAAAGGCGTTTCCGGCTTTACATGTAAGAATGAATCCCCGTCGGGATTTTGAAGTTATGCCAGCTTTGGCACGATAACGAGAAATTTCCCGTCCTCCATTTTTGTCGTAAAATGCGAATCGGCATCTTTGGGAAGGGGAATTGAAAACGAGGATGACGAGAAGGTCTGGGAGCGGTACGAGCCGCCCTGTTCCTGCTTCGTCGTTTCGTTGCGCTTCTCCTCTTTCACCACGAGCGCGCCCGATTTGACCTCGATATTGAGGTTAAGATCTTTCCTGTCGGGGCTGGAAAATTCATAGACGTAGTTGTTGTCTCTTTCCTGCACATCATAATCGAGTGCATGCGTACCGCCCAAACCGCTATGCGCTTTCAGATTTCTGAAATGTTCTTTGAAAAAATCATCATCCATAAAGGCATCGAAACTCTCATCGCCGAACATGCTCTGCATCTGCCGGTGCATCTGTTCGCGCATGGCATTGACTGCGGCCATAGGGTTGGCAGGCTGCGCGGCTGGCAGGTTTGCAGTGCCCGGAACGGGTGCTGTTTTCAGTACAAGAGAACCGCTTTGAGACGGTACGGGATTAGTGTGAGTGTTGAGTGTATTGATCTGTGCCTGCATGGCATCTATTTTTGAAACGAGCTGCTGATTGTCCTTGTTGCTCTGATACAGGAAGTAACCAAGGAGACCAAAAGCGGCGGCTAATACGATTGACGTGAATCGATTGCTGAGCATTATGTACCTCCAAAAAAATATTGTTGCAGTTGACTGCATGAGGAAAATGATATTCCTTCATTGCCAATGGTCGGTATATGCCATTTTGTGATTTCTGGATGCTGGAGTTGAATCTGCTGCATCAAAGAGGCAGTATGTTATTCTGCATAATGTCCCATTGAAAAGACGGATGATTCATCCCAATCGTCTTCATTCACATAAAGAGTTCCGGAGACCTCCGGCAACAAACTACGATAATTGAAATAGTTGAATACTCGCACATCTTTAAGCCTATTAAGCTCTTGGTCTTTTCTGCTGACAGTATTGATATTAGAAGAGTTGCCAGCCGGCCAATGAGCATAAATTAACAGTTTTTCTGCAAGACGTATCATCTCATTCCATTGCTCTTGAGTTAGTCTCTTGTTTCTGGTGTTTTTATGATCATCAAACAATCGGCCTATATAAACTTGAATGTTGTCACTGTCTGCATTATAAGGCCAATTTTCTTCTTGCTGAATGCGTTTTGAAAAAGTTTGCTGTTCGGCTTTACCTATGTATAACAAGACATTTGATCCATAAACCGGATGCGTGCCGTAAATCTGGTAAATCCCATAATCACTGTCATTTTTTAGCTCTTCTACTTCCTTTAACGTATATGGTCCTGCCCATGAAATATAAATATGAGTCATCTCTAGTTCCTTTAATGTATGATTTGTCAAAAGCTGCAAAGATATATGAAAAATTATCGTTGTTCTCTTTCAATACTCTTTGGGAAAAAGGAAAAAGAAGTCGGGTCACAAATTTCAAATCCAATCACCTTTTAGTTCAATGATCAGAATGTTGTAGATTTTTCAATACCAAATAGGGTCAACTACCCCATTTCAGTTCTGGCTCCACATGACGTTTGGCACAATCAGTCAGATAGGAATTGATCAAAGTCTGGTATGGAAGCCCTACCTTTTTTGAAAGCTGTTTGAAATATTCGATCGTATCAACTTCTATATTCAGCGAAATCTGTTTTTTCACTTGCTTGGCATAAGGGTTTGGAATTGAATTGGAAAAATCATACTCTTCTCTCATGATAAATACTCCTTGTATTGGCGTTGTTCGTTTTTAGTGGCGCGTCGCGCTGAGATGATACGAATGGTTTCATTACTGTTGCGATAGCAATGCACTACCGTTAAAATCTTCAAAGTACAGCTGATTCCCAAAAGAATGAACCGTTCTTCCTCTTTTGAGTGGTCAGGATCGGGAATCAATCTGGCAAAGTCATCATCAAATACAGTTTCGGCCTCTTCAAAAGAAATTCCATGTTTGCTCACATTGGAAGCGGCTTTGTCAGGGTCCCACTCGAAATACAACATATTCATACTGATATTATAATTATATTATCATGATTTATCAAAGGCATCTCTATTAAAGGCTACAGAAGTGCTCTTGATAATCAAATCAATCAACTTGAAGCAGCTGGCTGTGAGAAAAAGGGGTCACAAATTTCAAATTCAATCGCCTTTAAGTTCAATGCTCAGAATGTGGTTTGCCAAGCATAAGATTTATGTAAGAAATCAAAACAACTACTTGAGATTTAGACAAGTTTTCAGTCCATCAAGAAGCCAACGGTTTAATATTATCAAGCTCCTCAGCCTCAGCTTTTTTAGATCGGTAAACATCCCAGCGCATTTGAAGATTAAGCCAAAAATCTTCTGACACACCAAAAAATTTTGCAAGTCTTAATGCAGTGCTGGGGGTAATGCCACGCTTCATATTTACAATTTCATTGATACGCTGATAGGGTACATGTATGGCATCAGCCAACATGCGCTGCGTAATGTTCATTGGTATCAGAAATTCTTCCAGAAGCATTTCACCGGGGTGCGTGGGTTCTCTGTTTGTTGGTATCCGCATGAATTCTCCTTAATGATAATCTATGATTTCAACTTCGCCGGGACCATTCTCGGTCCATGCAAAACAGACTCTATACTGCTGATTGATCCTAATGCTGTACTCACCGGCACGATCACCACTTAACTTTTCCAGATGATTGCCCGGTGGAGTTTTCAGCTCTCCTAACGCAATGACTGAATCCAGCTGGTCAAGTTTTCTTGCAGCAATTTTCCACAATGCATTAGGCAGTCTCTTGATTGCTTGCTTGCTTTGGATGCCATTGAAAATATCTTCAGTGATTTGGTCTTTAAATGAAACAATCATGAAGCATTGTATCATATTAACACGGATGTCATGCTATTTTAAGCTTTAGCGCTCGAGTCTCCTGATGTGATTAACTACCCTGTTTGTCGGTGTTGTAGGTTTTTGAGCCCTCCTCTCGAACGAATCTTGCATTTTGACGTCAAACATCCCCCTTTCAAAGCGGGACATATCAGCAATTGAAGAGGAAACTGCAATGCGCGTATATCTTGATAACAACGCTACAACGAAAATCGACCCTCTGGTCAAAGTAAAGATGCAACCGTTCTTTGAAGATCTCTACGGAAATCCGAACTCGCTGCACAAATACGGTATCGAGGTACGTCCGCACCTGAACGAGGCTATGGGTTACATGTACGATGCGCTGGGCGTCCCCGATGACGATGACATTCTCATTACCTCCTGCGCGACGGAGAGCAACAACGCTGTCCTCAAGGGAATCTTTTTCAAATACATTCTGAACAATCCGGAAAAGAACCACATCGTCACGACCGCGGTAGAACATCCATCTGTGGGAGAAACCCTGCATTTTCTGATGGATTACGGGGTTGAGGTCACATTTGTTGATGTCGATCACAACGGTTATATCAGTGCCGAAGCGATTGAAGCGGCGATTACCGACAAAACGGTTCTGGTCTCCATGATGTGGGCCAACAACGAAACTGGAATGATCTTCCCGGTTGATGCCGTCTCAAAAATCACTCAGGAGCGCGGTATTTTGTTTCATACCGATGCCGTGCAGGCCATAGGGAAGATTCCGGTCGATCTGACGCAGACAAAAGTAGATTACCTGACATTTTCGGCGCACAAGTTTCACGGTCCCAAAGGGGTCGGTGGTCTCTATGTGAAAAAAGGGCGTGACCTTCCCAACCTGCTCCACGGCGGTGAACAGATGGGCGGCAAACGCGCGGGTACGCTTAATGTCGCCTATATCATCGGTATGGGGCTGGCCATGAAACAGT
This sequence comes from Sulfurimonadaceae bacterium, assembly GCA_050305515.1. Lineage (GTDB taxonomy): Bacteria > Campylobacterota > Campylobacteria > Campylobacterales > Sulfurimonadaceae > JAFGUB01. Next base: position 65,230 of record JBNLFL010000024.1, on the reverse strand, counting down.
CGGTAGGTCACATCGAAAAGATGAATACCTACGTTAGAGGGCTTCGCGACAAACTTGAAGATGCCATCGCCAAAATTCCCGACACAATTGTCGTCGGCCCCAAAGAGATGCGTACGCCCAACACCATTCTCATCTCCCTGCGCGGCATCGAGGGTGAATCAATGCTGTGGGATCTCAATAAAGCGGGTATCGGCGCCTCCACCGGTTCTGCCTGCGCGTCGGAGTCGCTTGAAGCCAACCCTGTCATGAGCGCTATCGGCGAAGATCCGGAACTCGCCCATACGGCGATCCGTCTGAGTCTTTCGCGCTTCACCTCCGAAGAGGAGGTTGACTACACGATTGAAGTCTTCACCAAAGCGGCCGAGCGCCTGCGCTCCATCTCTTCGACCTACGGTTATAAAATCGAAGCGAACTAATGCGCTATCTCTTACATGTAAGGGTGGGTGATAACAAAAAACGCACCTACCGCGTTGATGGCGCGGATGAAGCGGAAGCCAAAGTCCGCCTTTTGCCGCGTCTCGCTCCGCATGAGCGCGACACGCTGATTATCGACTCCATCGAAATCGATCCTGCTTCATTGCAGGGCACAGACGGTTTCGGAACGTTCCTGATAGACAATCACGACTGAATTGCGACATTTCTCTTCCGCGTTTCCGGCTTAAGGTCCGATTTTGATGCCTTTTTGATTCCTTTCGCTATATGATAACGGGAAGAAAGTAGAAAAGGCGTTGTGTGACATCACCCTGGGAAATCGGTTTCGAATCTCTTTTCCTCCTGCTCCTGATCGTTGTTCTCCTCGCAAAAATCGCATATTCGACCTATAAAAAGTAGATTCCCTTTGCTGCAGCGCCACTATCTCATCGCCTTTGTCCTGCTGGGAATCATCACCCTTATAAGCCAGTTTTTCGGTGCGCAGCTCGAGCGCATCAATATTGCGCTGATGCATATGATTCCGGTCATCATCATCGCACTGCGCGGCAATATGGGTGCAACGCTATTTGTTACCACCATTTCGGTCATCATGTTCGATCTGCTTTACGTTCCGCCGCAATACAGTTTCAATGTTCACGACCTGATCTATGTGTGGAGTTTCCTGATATTTTATGCCGTGGGATACACCATCACCTTTCAGGCCAAACGGATTCACGTTAACGAGATTCGCCAGTTGCTGCTGCACACCCTCTCGCATGACCTGAAAACGCCGCTCTCATCCATTTTGGGAAACGCTTCGCTGCTGTTGCAGAAGCAATCCGCATTGCAACCTTCGGAAGTTTCGGAACTGGTGACGCAGATCGAGGAGTCGGCGCTGCGCATGGACCGCCTGATCGGCACGCTGCTTGACAGCGCCCGGCTCCACAGCAACGCCGACGCGCTGAAAAAAGAGTGGTGCGATCTGGAAGATCTTGTCGGTGTCATGCTGCAGGAGTTTCCCGAGCAGGCCACGCGGGAACGTCTCAGGATTCATACGGACGATTCACTGCCGCTTTACTGGGGTGATGGCAATCTTTTACTGCGGCTTCTGGTCAATCTTCTGGACAATGCCCTGAAATATTCGCCCGGAGCATGGCCGATTGATCTGAACCTGCATGCGGATGAGCATACGGTTACGATCTGCCTCTGTAACGAGACCCATCCCATGGAGCAGGACGAACTGAGTAACATTTTTGACCGCTTTTATCGTCTGGACAATACTGCCGACATACACGGCAGCGGGATCGGCCTCTCCATCTGCAAAGAGATAGCCGAAGCGCACAACGGTACGATTGAAGCATATCGCGAAGGGGAGCGGCGCATCTGTTTTAAAGTACGCCTTCCCTTGCTGCGCCGTGCCAACGAGGCCGGAAAGGAGTTCTGAAATGTCGATACATGCTCCGGTACTGATTATTGAAGACGACAGTGCGATTAGTTCGCTTCTGGAGCGCTCTTTGAGGCAAAATGGTTATGATACGCTGCTTGCACGCAGCGCTTCAGAAGCGAAACGTGCTCTTTCCGGCAGGGAAATGTCGCTGATTCTGCTTGACTTGGGATTACCCGATGCCGATGGAAAAAGTCTTATCAGGCTGATTCGAAAAACGGCGGATACGCCGATTATCATCCTCTCGGCGCGGCGTCAGGAGAGCGAGATTGTCGCTTCGCTCGATCTGGGCGCGGATGATTACGTTACCAAACCTTTTTCGCTTGTCGAGCTGTTGGCCCGCATTCGCAGGGCGCAGCTGCGCCGGGGCGGCGCGATAGAGAATCCCGAACGGCTTACATGTAACGAGCTCTTCCTTGATGTCAAAGCACACCATTTCATGAATCGGGGCATTTCGGTCAAACTGACGCCGACAGAGTTTACGCTGCTGCATTTTTTTATGGCGCATCCCAATCAGGTTCTGACCCACCAGCAGATTCTCAAAACGGTGTGGGGTATCGGCTATCAAAACGAAATGCAGTATCTGCGCTCCTACATCAATACGCTGCGTAAAAAGATCGAACCCGATACGACGCGGCCGCGATACATTCAGACCGAAATGGGTATCGGATACCGTTTTATATGCCAGAATCCGGGTGAGACGGCGTGACCTCCTTCCTGAAACAGGATGCGGTCCATACGACCGAGATCAAGATGATCATCTACAGTTTCGGCACGCTGATCCTTGTCGGTGCGATCATTCTCTGGCTTCCGTGGGCGCACCGCGGCGAGATGCGCTTCATCGATGCGCTCTTTACATCGGTTTCGGCGGTGTGCGTGACGGGTCTGATCGTGAAGGAGACCGGGGCGGATTTTACGCTGTTCGGGCAGGGCACCATCATGGTGCTGATCCAGATCGGCGGTCTGGGTTACATGACGGCCGTGACCTTTCTGGCGATTATGCGGCACCGCAAACTGGGTCATCGGGATCGGCTGATTCTGCGCGAATCGCTCAATTATTCGGGAATGGAGGGGCTGGTCCATTTTGTCAAGGTCGTGTTTCTCTCCATCTTTGCCATCGAGATGATCGGCTTTGTGGTGCTGAGTCTGCGTTTCTGGGTGGATATGCCGCTGGATCAGGCACTCTGGTACGGTCTGTTCCATGCGATCTCCGCATTCAACAACGCCGGTTTTTCACTCTTTTGCGACAGCTTGATGGGCTATCGGACCGATCCCGTCATCAACCTCTCCATCCCCGTGCTGATTATTCTGGGAGGGCTGGGCTATCTGGTGCTTATCGAACTGTATTACTACCGGAAACGGGAGATCCTGCGGCTCTCCACGCATACGAAAATCGTGCTCTTTATGAGTGTATTGCTACTGCTCTTGGGGGTAATACTGCTGATGACACTGGAGCACAACAATGCATTTCTTGAGATGCCGTGGTACGAAAAGCTTATGGCGGCATGGTTTACGTCGGTCAATTACCGCACGGCAGGTTTTAACACGCTTGATCTCTCGACACTTTCGGATGCGTCACTCTTCTTCTCCACCTTTTTCATGATGATCGGCGGTGCGCCGGGCGGAACGGCGGGTGGCATCAAGCTGACGGCGGTGGCTCTGGCACTCCTTGGCGTATGGTACACCCTGCGGGGTGAAACCAACGTCCATATCTTCCGTCGGACGATACCGATGTACCAGGTCAACAAGGCCTACGCCATCATCTTCATCGCCACACTTTACGTGACGGTATCGGCGATTCTGCTCAGTGAGGTGGAACGGCTGCCGTTTCTGCCGACGCTTTTTGAAGTCTGTTCGGCTTTCAGCACCGTCGGCGTCTCCATAGGAAACGGCGAAGTGCTCAGCTACAGTGCACGCTTCGGCGATCTGGGAAAACTCAACATCATCATGCTGATGTTTCTGGGGCGCATCGGGGTCTTTGCATTTACGGTGGCCATTGTCTACAAATCGACGCACAGCCGAATCAAATATACGGAAGGGAAAGTGGTACTATGAAGACATATGCGGTTATCGGACTGGGGAAATTCGGCTTTCATGTTGCCAAAGGACTCGCACAGCAGGGACTCAGCGTGATTGCCGTGGATCGTAACGAAGAGGTATTGCGGGAGATCAACGAATATGTGATTGACGCGATAGCACTCGATTCGACCGATATGGCGGCGTTGCGCGAAGCGGGCATCGCGCAGGTAGATATTGCCGTGGTAAGTATCGGGACGCACATTGAATCGAGTATCCTGACGGTCATGGCACTCAAGGAACTTGGCGTTGAGACCGTCGTAGCCAAGGCGATTACCGTCATTCACGGCCAGATTCTCTCCAAACTCGGCGCCGCGAAAGTGATTTACCCCGAAAAAGAGACAGCCAAGCGTATTGTCAAACAGCTGGCGGAAAATATCAACTATGAGACCATCGACCTCTCCATAACAATGAAAATTGCCAAGCTTACCGTGCCGCCTTTTCTATTAGGTGAATCGGTGCGATCCGAACGTTTCGATTCGGAGTTTCATGTCAAACCGATTGCCTACAAACATCTGGGGAGCTGGAATACGTCGTTTGAAAAGGACGATGTCCTTGAACGCGGCGATATCCTGGTCGTAATGGGAGACAGCACCCATATCGAGGCGCTGAGCAAAAGGATATAGGAAGACAAAAGCCCGAGAGGGCTTTTTACTTGAAGCTTTTGATCGGATGCTCTTCCGCGGGGAGTTTGCTCAGGCTTTTGCCCTCAGCCGTCAGGTTTTCCACATAGCGGACGAAGCTGAGTGCATAGTCGAGGTAGGTGTCGATACCCAGGCCGCGCTCCGCCTGTACGGTTGCGAATGTGACATAACCGTCATTCCCGGCCGCGGTGAAGTTGTTGGAGACGATGACATACATGGCGTTGTCATCAATGGCCGACCATGTTCCGGTTGTGCGGTTTTTAATCTCAAGATTGCTGATGCGGTGGTTGGCAGCTTGCGTCGTATCGATGTCGTAGCGCAGACCGTAGGCGTAAGGGAATGAGCCCGTAGAACCGCCGTTGTCGAGGTAGTTGGTAAGCGCGTCTTCAAGCACCTGTTTGATCTCGCTGCCGTACATGTCAATTTCAAAGAGCGTGTTGGCAAACGGCAGAAGCGTATAGGCGGTATTCATCGTGATTTCTCCTTCCGGGACCGCTATACGCACGCCGCCGGCATTTTGGATACACGCATCCGCGCGGTTGGAGAGATCATAGAACGCCTTGGAGACAATGGGTGCGATATCGCTGCCAAGTGGCAGTGCTGCAACCTTGTCATAGGCATCTCCGGGAATGCGGTTGTGGCCCAGAAATTCACTTGAGCTTCCGATAATGGTCGCTTTTTGCGCGTCGACCTGAGAACGGTAAGAGGCAAGCGCCGCTTCGGCTGTGGCATTTTTTGCGACAATCTCAAGATTGGCATGGGTATTGATGACATTCATGATGGCATCGCGGGTGGCACCGGTTACTTCGGCACTCGTACCCGTCGCAGCATCTTTCTGGACGAAACTTTCACCCATCAGCAGGGTCGCCGTGCCGCCACAGCTCTCTACGACACCCTTCTCGTCAAAATCGACGCTCATATTTCCGACGACGTAGGCATACTGCCACGCCTGGGCGACACAGACCGTTTCACCCGAAGCGTTCACCGTGACGGTTGGATAGTCGTAGCCCGCAGGCGTTGTGAGCCCCACACTGCTGAAGTCTCCCAGAAGCGTATGCGAATCTCCGCCGATAATGACGTCGACCCCTTTAAGTTTGGATGCCATGGCGACATCCGTTTCATACCCCTGATGCGTCAGCAGAACAATTTTGTTAATCCCTTTATTTTGCAGCACATTGATGTATTTCTGGGCCGTTGCGATCTCTTCGGAAAAAGCGATGTCGTCGCCGGGATTGGAGGAGACCTGCGTTTTTTGTACGATATCGATACCGATAACACCGACGCGTTCGCCGTTAGAATAGGTTTTGATGACATACGGTTCCCACATTCCTGCAAGTACACTGCTTTTGGCCGGTTCGACATTGGCGGCGATGATATCGGCCGTAGCGAGTTTGCCCAGATAGTTCGCCAGCTGCGCGTCGCCGTCGTCAAACTCGTGGTTGCCCAGTTCGAGCGCATCCCATTTGATGAGGTTAAGCATGGCGGCATCCGCATCGCCTTTAAAAAGGGAGTAATAGAGCGTTCCCTGAAATGTATCGCCGGCATTGAGCGTCAGGGTGTTTTCCGAAGCGTTCTGAAGTGCTCCGATTTTCGTTATGACACGGGGATAGCCGCCGATCTCGGTCGTGGTACTGACACCGTTGAATTTAAGGCTGTAGCTCTCGCTGTCAAGGTGCGAGTGGGTGTCATTGACGTGGATAATGGAGAGGTTTAGCGGTTCATGCTTGCTACCGTTGCTGTCGCCGCATCCGGTAAACAGGGTTCCGGAAAGGAGAAGCGCCGCAGCGGAGTAGTGCAGATTTAATGACATAGGGACTCCTGATTGGTATTATAGACCGGGAGTATAAAAGCAGACCATTACCGTGATATTACCCCATAGATACAAATTGGTTTAAACGGAATTGATGAACGGGAACAGTTGATGCAAAAGGGGAGAAAAGCCAAGGAGCCAAAATGGAATACCATGTTGTTGTAGAAAAAATGTGCGGATGTGCCAAGCGCAAAGGGATGCCCCAGATCAAAACGTTTGACGATAAGGAAAATGCATATCGCGTCGCCCGTGCATGGGCTCAGGAACTCAACGAGACCTTCTGCGGTCAGCATGAGTTTTCCGTTATACCGGTTGATGACAATTTTGTTATCAGTGTCGGAGAAGGCAGTTACTGATGGAAGCGGAATTCTTCTTTTACTGTCAGGCCTGCGATGCCCGTATTACGGTAGATCAACTCGCGCTCCTTAATGCCGGTAAATGTCCGACCTGCGGAGAGATCACAGGATTTTCCACTGCGCCAAAAAGCGAAAACGACGGCTTTGCCGATGCCGTGGTACTCAATGACACCGACTTTTTAAATCAGTGATTACACTTCGATCATCGTAACGGCGAAGAGCTCGTTACGGTAGTTGTCCTCCGTCTTGTACTCGCGGTAGCCCTGTGATTTGACCGCGCTGAAGAGATAGGGGCGCTCATTATAGGTGATGAACTCATAATAGGCGTGCGATGTATGCTTTTCAAGCAGTCTCGGCTCGATTGGCAGCGTCTCAAGTGTTTTAAGATCGCATCCTGAAGAAGCGATGATACGCCGTTCTTTGTCAATAAAAGCGGAAAAGCCGTTTTTATTGAGCGGGAAGCTGTCTTTGAGCATTGCCGGAAACTCTACGGCTGCATCAAAAACAATACCGATCCCTCCGACAGCGCTGTTTTTATGCCTGACGGTAGCGAAGTAGATGTATGTCGGCCCCGCTTCGTAAAACGGGGTCGTCTCAAAACTGCTGACGGTATAGTGCTGTTCATTGGAATTGGAGAGTACTTTGCCCAGATAACCCTGTGGAACGTTCTGGCCTATGATGCTGCGGTCATTGGATGCGGCGCAGATCCGTCCGTTTCTGTCGAACAGGAAGAGATTGGTATAGACCGTGTAGAGGGCGTTGATGTAATGTAATGTAGCGTTGAGTGCTTCCGAATCCGGGTTGTCACGGGAAAGCTCACGCTGAAAGAGGGGTGTCAGTGCCCACCATCGGCAGTCGTTGGCGCGTTCGTAGAGATTGCGGTCCATGATGTCGATGGCAAGATGGGATGCCAGTTTGCTTTCGTCAACCAGTGAGGTTCGGACCAGATACTCCAGATTGTCAACCGAGTTTTTGATGGTTTCCAGCAGGGAAGAACTGACGATACGGAGATTGTCGAGAATGGGCGAAAGCACATAAACCCGGCGTTTCGATGCAATGAGCTCCCCGTTGATAATGACGTCGCTGAGATCTTCAACCAGATCGTCCGCTTTGGCGATGACGCTCTGAAGCTTGTCATTGAGGAGCTTGGATTGATGGCGGCGATGTTCGGTTTCATCCGAGGTTCTTGAATGCGGCGGTTCCATTTTTCTGGCTATGGCAAAACCGTACCACTCGTCCAGCCCGGAGTAGCCCTGATAACCCGTTGTTTTGGAAGTAATGCAGAGCTGGCGCTTATCAAGCAGGGTATAGGCGGCACTGCTGTAACGCATTTTTTGCAAGATGGTACTCTTTTCCACCCGTGACATCGCCCCCTCTTTCCCGGCAACGCCGATGAGTTCGTATTCGTTGGAGAGATGCTCGAGAATGCGTCGGAACTCGTCATCGAGTCTGAAACAGAGCACCAGTACCCCAACGCTCCGGTTCTCTTTCAAAATTCTCTGGGCATAGATGAGGGTACGCGATTGTGAGGAAAAGAAAGGAAAGTGCGCATAGCGTTCGACATAGGTATCGCTTTGAAGCGCTTCTTTTAAAATGGCGTCATCAAGTTTGAGAGGACGGTTTGTCGGATGAATGTTAACCTTGGGATTTCCCTCAAGATCAAAGACGATGATTTCATTATAGACGGTGTATTTTTTGGCATAGGAGATAAGTCGTGAACGCATGCTCGCTTCATCAATCCCGCCGGTTGTCAGAAAATCGATGATGACGCCGTCCGTTGCCAGAAAACCGACATCGGCAGTCCTCTCGAAAAGATTCCGGATCAGAATATTGATGGCAACTTTTGACTTTGATTCAAGTACGGTGGTATGTTTTTTCAGATTCTCTTCAAGAAGCGCTTCTACCAGTTCGTTCTTCAGTGTGTCAAAGGTTTTGATGGTGGCATCGGTAAATTCAAAAAGGGTTGCCGCAACATCAAGTGCGTTGATTTTTCCCGTGAGCGTGATTTTGTTCAGCAGTTTGTTCTGATGTTCCAGTTCCTGAATGATTTTTGTGACAAAAGGAAAGAGGGTCAGAAGATGTTTCATAACTGCTTTCAAACTGTAGGAAATAATTGAAATAGTATATAACAAACGAATATTTATTCATCGTTATATTGAATGTGAACACACCTTCATGTTGATGCAATAATAATCAATTGATCATCAGGAACGAAAACCGAGAAGGCTCAATGCGCTTTTGGTTGCCCGGGCAATGATGCTCTGTTCCGGACGAAACATGGCATTGGAGATGGTTTTGACGGTATCGTGAAGGGCATCGAAATCCGTGTCCGGATAGCTACTTTGCAATACGATACGGTCCATTGGAAGGGCACTGAGTGCTTCGGTATCAAATCCGTCGATGGCACCGGCTCCGAGGCTTACATGTAAAGCAGGCAGATTTGCGTGCGTGTGGGTTGCATTGAGAATGATGCCGCGTTTGAGCGTTGAAAGTTTTTCCAGTAAGGTCGCATCGAGATCGCCCTCATCAATAAAAAGCGTTTTCTCATCCTGCTGGTCGCCGAGAGCATCGGCCGTGCTGATGCGCCATCCGACGCAGTTGGTATCGGATTTCTCTGCAAACGCGATCGGAAGCGTGTAAAAAAGCGGCTGATACTGCCCTGCAAGTGCCTGAATCCGCTCAATGTCATCGGGGGTATCGGGGTGGGTGACAAACATCTGGATCATCTGATCTTCCATAATCTCTTCAATGGCTTCAAAAAAAGCTTCATCAGGATTTTTAAGATTCAGATCGATGGTCATGCACAGCCCTTTGCGTTTGTACCGGGATATGCAATTTTCAGGCCAAAGTAGCGTCTTTCTCCACCTTGCTTCATTTTTAAGTCTAGTCCGTTTTCGTAATATTCGGGCAGTCAGATTGGAGTACAATAACCGCATAACAGAAAAAAGGATGCGTATGAAACCGGCGGATATCGGACTTATCGGATTGGCGGTCATGGGACAGAATCTTGTCCTGAACATGGCAGATCACGGCTTTAATGTGGCGGTGTACAACCGCACCGCGGCAACGACGGACAGCTTTGTTGCCAAACATCCGGATGCCATTACGGGATTTCATACGCTTGAAGCTTTTGTCGCGGCGCTGACACATCCGAGAAAAATTATGATGATGGTCAGGGCGGGAGACGCGGTCGATGCGCTCATCGCCCAGCTCGTGCCGCTGATAGAGCCGGGTGACATTCTCATTGATGGCGGCAATTCTCTCTACAGTGATACGACGCGCCGTACTCGGGAGCTCTCCGAAAAAGGCATTCTTTACATCGGAACGGGAATTTCCGGCGGCGAAGAGGGGGCGCGTCACGGCCCTTCCATCATGCCCGGCGGCAACCGCGCGGCGTGGGAGTCTGTCAAGAGCGTTTTTCAGGCCATCAGTGCGAAAGTGGACGGCGAACCCTGCTGTGACTGGGTCGGCGAAGCGGGTGCGGGGCATTATGTCAAAATGGTTCATAACGGTATCGAGTACGGAGACATGCAGCTTATCGCGGAAGCCTATATCCTGATGCACGAAGGTCTGGGGATGAGCGCAATGGAGTGCCATGAGGTGTTTGCACGCTGGAATGAAGGAGTTCTTGACTCTTACCTTATAGAGATTACAGCCGCTGTTTTGAGAGTGACGGACAGCGACGGCGCACCGCTTATTGAGAAGATTCTCGATGCCGCAGGACAGAAAGGGACTGGAATGTGGACCGCCATCAACGCGCTTGAGAGCGGTATTCCGCTCAGCCTTATAACCGAATCGGTCTATGCCCGATGCCTCTCGTCTCTGGTAGAAGAGCGTGCCGCAGCAGCCGAGCGCTATCCAAAACGCGCCACGGTGGTGCCGCCGGAGCGTGAGCGGATGCTTGCGGCGCTGCATGACGCGCTCTATGCCTCGAAAATCATCTCCTACACACAGGGTTACATGCTCATGCGCGAAGCGGCGCAGCGCTACGGCTGGCAGCTCAATTACGGTGGCATCGCCATGATGTGGCGCGGCGGGTGTATCATCCGCAGCCGCTTTTTAGGCGAGATCCGCCGGGCGTTTGAGCAGAATCCCGAATTGCCGAGTCTGCTGCAGGATGGCTTCTTTGAAACGGCCATCAAAGAGGCCGAGAGCCACTGGCGCGACACGCTTACCTTTGCCATTGCGCAGCAGATTCCCGTCCCCGCCATGAGTGCGGCACTCGCATTTTTTGACGGCTACCGGACCAAACGCGGATCAGCTGCGATGATTCAGGCGCAGCGTGACTACTTCGGCGCCCATACCTATGAACGCATCGATGCACCGCGCGGCGAAAAATTTCATACCGACTGGATCGGCGGGGAGGCGTAGTATGATAGAAACGGCTTTTGTCATTTTCGGGGCAACGGGCAATCTGTCGCTGAGCAAACTGATGCCTGCGTTTTACAGGCTTGAGTGTGAAGCACGGCTGGAGGCGCAGATGCGGATCGTTGCCATCGGACGGCGCGAGCTTGATGATGCCGCATGGCATGACATGGTTCGTACGGCACTTGAAAAATCAGTTCGCGGGACTCTTGAAGCGGAAGGTTTTGAACGTTTGGCACAACGCCTCAGCTATGTGCGGATGGATGTGAACGAAGAAGAACATTACCTGAGGTTGCAGCGTCATCTGGGCGCTACGGCACAAAATATTGCCTTCTATCTCTCCATGAGCCCTTCGGAGTATGCTACGGTTGTGCGGCATTTGGAACATACGGGCCTGTTGCATCAAAACGGGGGCTGGCGGCGTGTGGTACTGGAAAAACCCTTTGGTTATGACGAGAGTTCGGCTGCGGCTTTGCAGCATCATCTTGAGCGCTATCTGGGTGAAGAACAGATTTACCGTATCGACCACTATCTGGGCAAAGGGATGGTGCAGAACATCATGGTGTTCCGTTTTGCGAACATTTTGATGGAACCGCTCTGGAACCGTAACTACATCGACCATATCCAGATTACCCACGCAGAAGATCGCCCCATCGGCAGCCGCGCGGGCTATTATGACGGCAGCGGCGCCATGCGTGATATGATTCAGAGCCATCTGCTGCAACTGCTCGCCCTCATTGCGATGGAGCCGCCGGCATCGATGGACGCCGAGTCGCTGCGGGATGAAAAGGTCAAACTGCTGCGCTCCATCCGCCCCATCACGAAAAATCAGGTCAACTCCCAGGCGTACCGTGCGCAGTATGTCGAAGGAACAATCGGCGACAAAGGTGTCAAAGCGTATTTGCAGGAAGCGGGTGTCGATCCCCAGAGTGTTACCGAGACCTATGCGGCGCTCAAGCTCTATGTTGACAATTGGCGTTGGGAAGGGGTGCCGTTTTACATTCAGACCGGCAAGAACATGGCAAGAAGCCAGACGCTGATAAGTATCTGTTTCAAGCATCCCCCGCAGCAGTTTTTCAAACCCTCGCAACTCAAGAAGATGGAGCCGAACTGGATCATTTTCCGCGTTCAGCCCAATGAAGCCATAAAAATCGAGATGACGGCAAAACAGCCGGAGCTCGGGATGCAGACGCAGCAGCTCAGTCTCGATGCCAGCCTCTCACCCTGCGGTGATGCGCCTGATGCCTATGAAGATCTGCTGCTTGATGTCGTTGAAGGCGACCGCTCCCTCTTTTTGCGCTACGATGAGGTCAGAGCGGCGTGGAAGGTGGTCGATCCGGTTATTGCAGAATGGAGCAGGCAGCGCGATTACATCGACAGTTACGTTTCGGGGAGCTGGGGGCCGGAAGGGTCAAAGAAACTCTTCGATCTGCCGCAGCAGGAGTGGCGTTTTCACGTCGACCCCGAACCGCCGCAGTGCGGGATTAAGGAAGCGTAGAATATTTTGATGAAAAGCCGCCGTATCCGGCGGCGAGAAGATTCAGCCGATGCGCTCTTTGGCAGCGTGCTCCAGATGGGTGTTGGCGTACTCGGGGTTCACGCAGAGATTGCTGCATGGCTTGAGCAGGCCGTAAAGTTCCATCTCCCTGCCGTTGATATGGCAGACGATGGCACCATAGTTGTCGGTAAAGACAAAAGTTTCGTAGTTGTGTTCGTTGCGCGTAATGTAAGGAGAAAAGACAACATAGGTTGCATCTCTCAGTGCAGGAAAATCGCTGCATGCCTGTGCATATTTTTCGCAATGCGCATCAAGGCGCTTTATTTCGAGAAAGTCACTTTGAATGGCATCTTGCAATACGTGCGGCATACTCGGAAACTCTTTGTCAATGTTGGTATATTTCTTAACCTGACTCATCGGGTTCTCCTTTTTGCATTAGGTTTTCACAATACTACTCAAACAGGATAAAAATACTCTTTTTTTAAGCGTCAGGGAGAAAGAGCAGCTTTTGGATTAAGAATGGATCCGTGCAGCAGTGTTTGAAGTCGTGCCTGATTTTTTAGAGACCGATCGTGTACAGGAATTGCATAGTGTGCAAAAAAGGAGCAGCAATGGGTGTACAGAAACAGATCAAGGAAAACCTTCTGAAGCAGATCTATACGGATATCGACAAAATGTATGACTTTATGGCACAGCACTATAAGCTCTCGCCGGAGCATCACGATCTTGTCATCAAACAGCTCAACAAGCTCAAAGATCAGTTCTATCTGATCTCCCAAAACAGCGACCTCTCATGAACGAATATCACATCGTCGTCGAGACGTTGTGCAGCTGCCTCAAGGCGCGCCATATCTCTCAGATCGTTACATGTAACGATCCCGACGAGGCGTATGATCTCGCTTATGAACTCTCGGCACGTTTCAATGACATCTGCTGCGGAAGGCATGGATTCGATGTGGAAGCGGTTGAGGAAAATTTCGTGATCACGGTAGAACAGGGCGGCTACTGTGAATCATGCGAAATCTGAAATCAGGGGTTTACGACAGAGTCGTTTTTGTCCAGCAGATAGCGTTCGTGGTAAGGGCCCTTGGGGAGTGAAACAAACATGCGGTTGCTTACGGTACGCGCGTATTCAACGTAGTCTGCCGCTGCCGTATTGATGGCGGTGGCGATGGCATCGGCCAGCAGCCCTGCGAGTCCGCCGCCGGAGTTTCCGCCGCTCAAATCGACGCGCAGGGTTTCAACATGGTGCCAGAGCGTCTCGCCCGTCCGGGTCGAGACAATGGTGGCATCGATGGTGATGGTCAGCGTCGATGCCAGTACGACATAGGCGACATCCCAGTTTTTGATACGGGTGAAAAGCACCATGTCCGCACCGAAGTACTCCGCAAATTTCTGAGGCGGCGTTTTATAGAGCAGTTCCGTGTCATAAACGCCCTCTTGTGCCATGACCTGCGCGACCAGCTCGATGGGGAAAACGTAGTATCCCTGCAGGGAGGGAGGAATCTCCAGCGTCGTCATGTAGTGCCCTTTCGCTTCGGCATCGGTCGATTCGTTCATGGGCGGCAGAATCAGCAAAGCGCGCGGCGCCTCGTTGTAAAGTTCTGCGAAGACTTCGCCTTTTTTGGGCGGTTCGGGACGTGGGGCGCACCCTGAAAAGATCACAAGCAGGGCTGCGGTAATCAAAAACGGTACGGTTTTCATTTTTCAGCCTCTTTGGCGTCGATTTTGGCGATGACGCGATCCATAAAATGCGCCGATTCGCCATAGAGCCGTTTTTCATTTTCAAACAGGGTGCGCGCCCGTGCCGTGTCGCCGTTTTGCAGATAGAGGTATCCGAGATTGGCATACATGCCCGGCGGTACCCGTTTGGAGCGGCTCTGCGAGGCTTTGGCAATGGCGTCTTCGAGGCTCTGCATCAGTGCGCGTGTCGATTCTGCGCCGGGTTCGCGCTTGTACATGTAATAGCGCTCCGAGTAGTCGCCGTAGTAATAAAGCGGTGGCTGCGGAGCGCTGCACCCTGTAAAAAGATAGAGCGCCGCGAGACTGCTTAAAAGCACCAGACGCATCAGCGGCCGATTCCAATCTCTTTGGCAACGCCGTCACCCACGTAGATCTCGCGATCCACCAGCAGGCGTCCGTCACGTGTGACGCTCACGCGGTGCTTTCCCGGAAGAATGCGGTACTGATGGTCGCGTCCGGCTTCAACACTGAAAGCATCACCGCCGTCGATGGAGACCTGCGCGCCTTCGGTCATACCCGTAAAGAAGAGGTAGGCTTTGGCGTCACCCGTAACGACGCCCTCTTTATAGCCGCAGCCCGTAAGCAGCAGCAGTGCGATGGCAATGGATAGTATGCGAATCATTGTTTTACTCCCTGAATGTAGAGGCCCTCAAAGTGACCGCTTTTGGTGTAACTATCAAGGCTTCCCTCGGCAAGGGTGGCGATGGAGACTTCGTTTTCGGGTGTATCGCCGGTAAGTGCGACTACTTCAAGCGCGGCGATCTTCTTGCCCGGAAGGGTGATCATCATGCCGGTTTGGGGGTTCTTGACCTTCTTGCCCTCCTGCATCACGTCAAAGCGGCTGCCCACATTGATGTTCTGGCTTTTGCCGCCCGAGAGCAGGAAACTTCCCTCCTCATAGCCCAGAATGTAACCGCGCCATGGCCGCTCCAGCAGGTTTTCGATGAGGTTGGACGCCAGATCGGAGATGGCGGCGTCGATCGCCTTGTCGTTAAGTTGTTCATCATAACCGCTCTTGCCTCCCACGCCCATCACGGTGCCCGCTTCGCTAAAGGCGCTGCCTTTGCCCTCCTGCGCGAAAATCACCTGCGAGGTGGCGACATCGACAATGCGGATGTGCACTTTGGCAAAAGCCTCCTGTTTCTTGACGCGGCTGAAGAAGCCGACGTCGCTCACTTCCTTGCGCCCGAACTCGGTGATGGAGCCGAGAATCAAAAAGTCGGCACGGTTCTTGATACTGCTGCCGCCGTCCATCTGCAGCTCTTTTTCGATTTTTGCCAGATCGGCACGCTCAAGCATCAAAAAGCGTCCGGTTTCAAAGAGGCGGTTGGAGAGAATGTCCATCGCCTGTTTGCCGATTCGGTCGTTTTCACCGTCGACAAAAAAGCTCTGGCCGTAGCGCGTTTCGTTGCTGAAACGCCCGATAGCCACCTTGTATTTGAGCCCCTGAGGCACGACCGCTTTCGCTTCGAGAGCCGGGCTGACCTGCGGTGTCGCAGACGCAGGAGGCTCATGGGTCTCCTGTTTGGTCATGGTGGCACAGCCGCCCAGAAGCAGGGCGGAGAGCAGCACGGGGAATATGGAACGTTGCATCGCATCTCCTTCATTCGTAAATGGAACCATTGTAGGACAATTCCGCTTGCATTTCAAGCAGGGATTTGTAATAGAACTTTAACCAAATTAGATTATCATTGAACAATCAAACCATTTTTTTCACAGGGAGCATCCGATGTCCACCCCACGTTACATCACTGTTGACGGCAATGAAGCCGTCGCGCTCGTCGCCCATAAAATCAACGAAGTGATCGCCATTTATCCCATAACCCCCAGCTCGCCGATGGGGGAGTTCAGCGACCTCTACAGCTCCAAAGGGGAGAAAAACATCTTCGGATCCGTTCCCGAAGTGTACGAGATGCAATCCGAAGGGGGTGCAAGCGGTGCGGTGCACGGTGCCCTGCAAAGCGGCGCGCTTACCACGACCTTTACGGCGTCACAGGGATTGCTGCTGATGATTCCCAATATGTACAAAATTGCCGGGGAACTCACCCCGACGGTCTTTCATGTCGCGGCCCGTTCGCTCGCGGCGCAGGGGCTCTCCATATTCGGTGACCATCAGGACGTTATGGGGGTGCGCCAGACGGGGTTTGCGTTGCTCGCCTCCAATTCGGTTCAGGAGGCGCATGACTTTGCCCTGATCTCGCAAGCGGTCACGCTGCGCGCCCGCATCCCGTTTCTGCACTTTTTCGACGGATTCCGCACTTCGCACGAGGTAAGCAAAATCGCGGCGCTTGATGAGAGCGACCTGCGTGCCATGATCGACATGGCACTGGTGCATGAGCACCGCAACCGTGCCCTGACACCGGACAAGCCGGTGCTGCGCGGCACCTCGCAAAATCCGGATGTCTATTTTCAGGCACGCGAAACGGTCAACCGCTATTACGCCGCAGTGCCGGGGATTCTGCAGGAAGAGATGGATAAATTCGCCGCACTGACGGGCCGGAGCTACCATCTGTTTGATTACATCGGCGCCGGGGATGCCACACACGTCATCGTACTGATGGGGTCGGGTGCGGAAGCGGTGCAGGAGACAGTGGAACATCTGGTCTCGCGCGGCGAGAAGGTGGGCATGATCAAAGTGCGCCTTGCTCTGCCGTTCGCTATGGAAGGCTTTATCGCAGCGCTGCCCAAAAGCGTCGAGGCCATTGCCGTACTTGACCGCACCAAGGAGCCTGGCAGTCTGGGCGAACCGCTTTACCATGATGTGCTTACCGCGCTCTTTGAATCACGCGCGACGCTTCCTTTTGCCATGCCGCGTCTGATCGGCGGGCGTTACGGTCTCTCTTCCAAAGAGTTCACTCCGGCAATGATCAAAGGCATTTTCGATGAACTCTCCGCCCTGGCACCGAAAAACCACTTCACCGTCGGCATCGAAGATGATGTCACGCACACATCACTCCCGTATGATCCCGAATTTATCATCCATACGCCCGGTGAGTTCGAAGCGCTCTTTTACGGTCTGGGTTCGGACGGTACGGTGGGCGCGAACAAGAACACCATCAAAATCATCGGCAGCGAGACTGACAACTACGCGCAGGGTTATTTCGTTTATGACTCCAAAAAGTCAGGCTCCATGACCACCTCGCACCTGCGCTTCGGGCCGCAACCCATCCGTGCCAGCTACCTGATTCAGCGTGCCGACTTCATCGCCGTGCATCAGGCGGTCTTTCTGGAAAAGCTCGACCTTCTCGAACCGCTTAAAGCGGGTGGCATCTTTCTGTTAAATACTCCTTACGCTCAGGAAGAAGCGTGGCACCGCCTGCCGCGTATTACACAGCAGCGCCTTATCGAGAAAAAGGCGAAATTCTATGCGATAGACGCCTACAGTGTTGCCAAGGCCAGTAATATGGGATCGCGCATCAACACCATCATGCAGACCTGTTTCTTCGCCATCAGCGGGATTCTCGAGCGCGATGAAGCCATTGCGAAAATCAAGGGCTCCATCAAGAAGAGCTACGGCGGCAAGGGTGACGCCATCGTGGCAATGAATTTCGCGGCTGTGGACAATACACTGGCGCATCTGTATGAAGTGGAAGTGCCTTTACATGTAAGCGCCACGCAGGAGCTGCATGCGCCGCTTAAAGGCGAGATGGACGCATTTGTGCATGATGTCATCGGCGCCATCACCGCCTTCAAAGGCGACAGCCTCAAGGTCTCGCAGCTGCCTGATGACGGCACATGGCCGACGGGAACGACGCAGTTTGAGAAGCGCAATATTGCGCAGGAGGTTCCGCTTTGGGACCCCGACACCTGCATTCAGTGTAACAAGTGTGTGCTCTCCTGCCCGCACTCCGTCATTCGCTCCAACGTCTTTGATGCGGCGCTTGCCGCCGACGCACCCGAGGGCTTTCTGGTAAAAAAAGCCAAGGGCAAACAGTTTGACGAGAATCAGGTCTTCAACATCTCCGTTGCTCTTGAGGATTGCACGGGATGTGCGCTCTGCGTCGAGGTCTGTCCGGCCAAGAACAAGTCGCAGACCAATCTCAAGGCCATCAACATGGTGCCGCAGCTGCCGCTGCGCGAGAGCGGCATTGCGCAGTGGGATTACTTCCTCTCCCTGCCCAAACTCGACCGTCTCTCCCTTGACCATGACGACGTCAAAGCGTCGCAGTTTCTCGAACCCTATTTTGAATTCAGCGGTGCCTGCCCGGGATGCGGCGAAACACCCTACGTCAAACTTGCGTCGCAGCTTTTTGGCGACCGTATGGTGATTGCCAACGCCACGGGGTGCAGCTCCATCTACGGTGGCAACCTTCCCACGACGCCATGGCGGAAGGATGCTTCGGGACGCGGTCCGGCGTGGTCGAACTCGCTCTTTGAAGACAACGCCGAATTCGGTCTGGGTTTCCGCCTTGCCATTGACAACCATACGGAGCGTGCCCGAATTTTGCTGCGAGAGCTAAAGCCGCAGCTTGACGCTTTGCTGGTTGATGCCATTCTCTCCGCGCCCCAGCGCGAAGAGGCCGAGATCGTCATTCAGCGCGGTCGCGTCGAAACCCTCAAAGCCGCGCTTAAAACCCTTAGCGGCGACGATGCGGCCGACCTGCTCGAGTTCGCCGATTATCTGGTGAAGAAGTCGGTCTGGATCATGGGCGGCGACGGCTGGGCGTACGACATCGGCTACGGCGGGCTTGACCATGTCCTTGCCAGCGGCAAGAACGTCAATATTCTGGTGCTCGATACGCAGGTCTATTCCAATACCGGCGGGCAGCAGTCCAAGGCGACCATGACGGGCGCCGTGGCGAAGTTTGCCGCGGGCGGCAAGGCGGGTATGCCCAAAGACCTCGCCGCCATGGCCATCAATTATGAAAACGTCTATGTCGCCAAAGTCTCAATGGGCGCGAATGACAAGGCGACGCTGAAGGCGTTCATCGAGGCGGAGCGTTATGAAGGTCCTTCCATTATCATCGCCTATTCGCACTGCGTGGCGCACGGGTACGATCTGCGCTACGGATTCGATCAGCAAAAGCGCGCAGTCGATTCGGGACTCTGGCCCATCTTCCGTTACAACCCAGAAAATTTCTCCAGAGGCGAGAATCCGCTCACGCTCGACTACAAGGGGCCAAAAATCGGCGTGAAAGATTTCATGTACCGCGAAACCCGCTTTAAAATGGTCGAGAAGATGGACCCTGAAGCCGCGCAGCGCTTTTTGGAAACCGCGGCGCACACCGCGCAGAACCTGCATGCACGCTACACCAACCTGCAGCATCAGTTTACGAACCCGTCCGAGGAGGCGCAATCATGAATTTAGAGACCACATTCTGCAACCTGAAACTCAAAAACCCCATTATCGCCGGTGCGTCGCCGATGACGTCATCCCTTGAGAGCATCCGCGAACTTGAAGATGCCGGTGCCGCAGCCGTAATCATGCATTCGCTCTTTGAAGAGCAGATCAACCATGAAATGCGGGCGATAGATCACTTCTTACATGTAAACAATGAATCCTACGCCGAAGCGCTGGGATTTTTCCCCGAGAACGAGCAGTTCGACAATATCCGTTCCGATGCCTATATCCGGGAGATAGAAGAGGTCAAGGCCGCGGTGGAGATTCCGGTGATCGCCAGCCTCAACGGTGTCTCGAAAGGGGGCTGGGTGGCGTATGCGCAGCGTCTGGAAGCGGCAGGCGCGGATGCGCTCGAACTCAACATTACCTACATTCCGACCTCTGTTACCATGAGCGGTGCAGAGGTGGAGCGCATGTATGTCGAGACGGTACGGGCGGTTCGGGAGAGTATTGCGATACCGCTTAACGTCAAGATGAACGCCTACTTTTCCGCACCTGCGAATATGGCCAGACAGTTTGTCGATGCGGGTGCGCAGGGGCTTACCCTCTTTGACAATCCCTCAAAGGTTGATGTCGATCTTGAACTGCTCACCGCGCTGCGTCAAGCCAATCCTACGGACTCCGCGAGACTCAGTGAAAGCCTGCGCTGGTGCGCTATTGTCTTTAAGCAGCTTGAAGCCTCCATCTGCGCGGGTACGGGAATTCATACGGGTGATGATGTGCTGAAATCGCTGATGAGCGGTGCCAATGCCGTAGCGGTCGCTTCGGTACTGCTGCGGCGTGGTGCGGGTGAAATAGGGGTGATGCTCGAGAGCATGACACACTGGATGGAGGTACATGAATACGAGTCGGTGCGCCAGATGATCGGCAGTATCTCCCTGGCCCACACGGACAACCCTTCCGCGTATGAGCGCAACTCTTACATGTATGCACTCCAGCACTATCGCCGTTAGGTGTTTTTGGGCCGTATATAGGTCAGGAGTACCCGCATAAGTTCCTGACGGTCGATGGGTTTGGCCAGATGGGCAACCATTCCGGCGTCTCGCGTACGTTCAAGGTCTTCTTGCATAACGGCCGCACTCAGGGCGATGATAGGCAGGTCGTGCTGGGTTTTTTTAATAATTCGGCTGGCTTCAAACCCGTCCATCTCCGGCATTTGCAGATCCATCAGAATGAGATCGTAGAGCGTTTTTTCAGCCATGGCAACCGCTTCGAGACCGTTGTTGGCAATGTCGATTGTGAGACCGAAGTCTTCCATGATTCCCTCAGCCACCAGCTGGTTGGTCAGATTGTCCTCAACCAGAAGAATATGGGCCCCGTGAATTGGTGAAAGATTCTCCGTGGACAGAAGTCTTCCGGGTGCTTCGGGTTTAATCAGCCGGGTATCTGCTTTTTTGAAATGTGCGGTAAAAATAAAATGGCTTCCCTCATTCAGGGTGCTCTCGACACGGATGGAGCCGCCCATTAATTCCACCAGCTGTTTCGAGATGGCCAGTCCCAACCCGCTACCGCCGTATTTTCGGGTGATGGAGGTATCGGCCTGGCTGAACTCCTTAAAGAGCTGCTGCTGTGCCTCCATGCTCATGCCGATGCCACTGTCGATGATGCGGAACTCCAGCACGATGTCGTCATTTTGCGTTTCAAGCGCTACGACCTCGAGTGTGATCCCGCCGGTTTCGGTAAACTTGATCGCATTGCCTACAAGGTTGGTGAGTATCTGAAGCAATCGAAGCGAGTCTCCCTCGAGTTGCAGATTGTCCGGTGTTTTGATATGAAAGTAGAGTCCTTTTGATTCGATCTGATATCCAAAAAGATTTTGCAGGCTTTGCATCACTTCGTCAATAGCGAACGGATGCTGCTCAAGGGAGAGTTTGCCGGCTTCTATTCTTGAGTAGTCGAGAATATCGTTGATGACGTTCAGCAGCGCTTTGGAGGAGCCGAGTGCTTTTTCGAGGTATTCGCGCTGATGCGCATCGAGTTTTGTTTCGAGAACCAGCCCTGTCAGTCCGAGAATGCCGTTAAGCGGGGTGCGTATTTCGTGACTCATGTTGGCCAGAAAGTCCGATTTTGCCTGATTGGCTTTTTCGGCCTGCTCTTTGGCGCGTTTGAGCTCCTGTTCGAGCATTTTGCTCTGGGTGATATCGATGCCGATCGTATAGATGTAGGCCATGGATCCGTCAGAATGCTGGGTAAGGGTATTGGACCACTCAAACATGCGCTC
Organism: Sulfurimonadaceae bacterium; assembly: GCA_050305515.1. GTDB lineage: Bacteria > Campylobacterota > Campylobacteria > Campylobacterales > Sulfurimonadaceae > JAFGUB01. Next base: position 43,321 of record JBNLFL010000024.1, on the reverse strand, counting down.
TTGAGCGTTTTTTCCAATCCAGGCATTTTGATAATTGCGCACAATATTGCCGTGACGGGCATTTTCGATGATGCCTGCAACCCTCGAACGGACCGTTTCGGGAATGAAACGGCTCCAGAAATAAGGTTCGGAAGCGACTTCTTCTTGTGTGAAGCCTGTAAATTCTTCGGCATAGCGGTTCATACGTATCATGGTGCCGTTGGCATCGATAACGGCGATGATGGAGTTGGCATTGTCGAGAATCCCCGAAAGAAAATTTCTTTCCCTGAGAATGGTTTCTCGAAGACGTGCCTCTTCAGTGGTGTCATGAAACGTGGCATGCAGATGGGATTTTCCGTCGATCTCGATGGTACGGACACTGACAAAAATGTCTTTAAGCGTGCCGTCTTTACAGCGGTGGCGGGTGTTAAACCGTGCCCATCCCTGTTCTATGACCATTGTCTGGCGTTTGAGAATTTCACGCATATCCTGCATCGCTTCAAGCGACATTATGGTAAAGGCGGCATACTCTTCTTTCGTGTAGCCCAGCATCTCGTGTGCACGTGTGTTGAATTCAAGAAAGCGCTGGGTTTTGGGATCGATAAGAACGATACCGTCGAGAGATTCTTCAAAGAGCGTAAAGAACTTTTTCTCGGCACGTTCGAGCGCTTCTCTCTGTTTGATCTCTTCGGTAATGTCGGTATGGGTACCGATCATTCGCAGCGCCTGATTGTCATCATCACGTTCCACGATGACGCCGCGGTCAAGAACCCACTTGTAGGTGTTGTCCTTGCAACGGATACGGTGACGGTTGCTGTAAAACGGCGTTTCGCCCGAAAGATGCATTTGAACATCGGCATGAGCAGCTTCAATATCTTCCGGATGCACCCGTTTTTCCCACTCTGCAAGGCTGTTTTCAAGTTCATCTTCATTGAATCCCAGCATCTCTTTCCATCGGGGTGAAAAATAGACCTCTCCGCTCTTGATGTTCCAGTCCCAGAGCCCGTCTCCGCTGCCGTCAACGGCGAATTTCCAGCGAAACTCGCTTTCGCGCAGCGCATTTTCGATCTCTTTTTGGTGGCTGATGTCCGTATGGGAACCGGCCATTCGCTGCGGCGTACCGTCGGGAGCGATAATCGCTTTGCCCCGAGCCAGTATCCACTTGTAACTGCCGTCTTTGCAACGCAGACGGATTTGAACGGAATAGTCATGGCACGCCGGGTCTTCGAAATGGTGCTTAAGCGCCTCTTCGACACGCGGTTTGTCCTCGTCATGAATGTGCTCGAAAAAGGTTTCCGGCGTATTTGAGAGCTCATCCTCGGCATAGCCCAGCATCTCTTTCCAGACTTTTGAAAAATAGATGACATGGTTGGGTATGTCCCAGTCCCAGAGTCCGTCGTTGGAGCCTTCCCATCCCAGCTCAAGCCGCTCTTTGAGTGAATGCAGTCGCTGTGACTGGCGCAGAAGGCTGTAGAGCCCGGCAAAAAGTACCAGCAGTACCAGTGCCATGACCAGTTGGATGTCATGGGTATTTTCAATAATGTTCTGAATAAGCTCATCGGGTTCGTAAGCGACAATCCAGCCTATAGTGTCGCCTCGTATGGCGTGTGCGACGGGATAGAAACTGATGGTTTTAAGATCACTGTTGTATTGCGAGTAGAGGACAAAAGGGTTATTTAACGCCATTTTCCTGATAATCTCGTCATGAAGTGCCGCAAGACGTGCGGGATTGTTGCTCAGACAGGCGTCGCTGAGATGACGTGTGGGCGTATTGACCAGAAAATCGGGATTTTCACTGCTGGGAGTATAGGGCAGAATCAGGTCGTCACGCTTCCAGGTTTTGGCATCGAAAATGTCGCGGTGCACTAGAAAATGCGAATGGATGCCGCTGTGGGTGCCGAGATAGTCCTGCAGCAGTTCGCTGGGAAAGGAGATCTCGACGGTGCCGATGTGACGGTGAGCGGCATCGAAAATGGGATAAACATTGCGAAAAGCATGGGCGGTACGCCCCTGAACAAATCCCCGGACAACCTCGAGCGTAGTATTGACTTTGACAAAATCGGAACGCACGCTACTGAGATCATCTCCGAACTTGTCGCTTTTATGCATTCTCAGGAAGACTCTGTTGTCGGGAAAGACAAAATGGTACTGTAGTAGGCCGTTGTCGTGATAGATGCGGTACTGGGGTTCGAGGTGCTGTTGCAGCTTCTGACGAAGTGCGTTCAGGGGCAAATGGTGCCGGTGCGCATCAAAAGCCTGTGTGAGCAGAGTGAGTGTCTCGGTGTCGTTGATGGTCTGCGCGTAGATCATGTCGGCCAGATGCGACTGATTGTAGAGAAAAATTTCGTAATTGGTGCGCAGGGTCTCGAGATTTTTTTCCAGCACCGTATCGATGCGTTCGTCCTGGGATATCTGCGTGACATAGAACACGCCACCCATCGAAAGCAGGTAGAGAAAGAGTGAAAAGAGCAGATGGCTCGTACCGGGTTTCAATGGGTTCCCCTCTGGACATAATCAATAGCCGTTGATTATAACTAATGCCCGATACGGGGTCAAGAGGAAAAGAGCGGTAACGCCCTTCCAAAGGGGACTTTGGCATTACGCGTCAATGCCCAGATTACTTCGTATGACGGCGGACGGCGCGGGAACCAGCCGTCGCCGTCGGTGAAGTAGAGCAGCATGGTACTCATGCCGAGGTTGCTTTCGATGTAATCAAATACCGGCCGGTAGTCGGTGCCGCCGCCCCCTTTGAGGTTTACATGTAAGGTATCACCGCCGTAAAAGGTGTGGTGGGCATGGACTTTGGCATCGGCGATAAGCAGCTCGATACGAATGGAAGGAAAGCTCTGCATAATGGTCTCGAATTCCGCCATGAACGCACCCAGCAGTGCTTCATCAATGGAGCCTGACGTATCGATGGCGACGACAAGAGAGAGGGTGTCGCTTGAGAGCGAGGGGAGGGCAAACCCCCGGGCGAGGTGTTTGCGGTTGGGCGGCATGAAGGCGTAATTGTTTTTCATGTGGCGGTTGACGGCATTGTAGAGCTCGAAACGCCAGTCCACTCCGGTGGCACGCACTTTTTTACCAAGGCGCTCCAGCCCCGCAGGCAGACTGCTCTGGCGCATTACCGCCTGTTCGGAGACACTCTGTGCGTACTGCCACGACGATTCCGTTTCGGGGTCGAGCCCTGCGGCAATCCGCTCGGAGAGGGGCGGTTCCTCTTCGCTTGGGGGCGCTTCATCAAAAGCGTGATCGCCCAGCTCCTCTTTGAGCAGGGTGTAGATCTCTTCGGCATAAAGGGTGTCGTATTCGCTGTTGTAGTTGGCTCCGGGAGGAATCTTCAGGCCGCTTTTGTGCAAGATGGCATTGATGGCGTAGTCGGTGGCAAGCTGCCACAGCGGTCCGTTGCGGCCCAGACGGCGCTGCTGGTGGGCGAGGACGTGGTGCATGACGCAGTTGGTGAGAATGAACTGCAGTTCCTCAAGTGTACGGCTTTCGATAAACTCGGGTTTGTAGAGAAAACGTACCCCGTTGCTCGCATAGGCACGCACCGACTCGGAAGGTTCGTGTTTGAGCCGTGAGGCGAGCATGCCAAAATAGGGGTAGGAGACACTCAGGAGCGTCTTGGCCTTGAGCAGCAGCGTGTCGGCATTCATCAGCGCAGCAGATGATTGAATTTTTTCATCCAGAGCGGCCAGCTCGAGAGGTGGTCGAGTTCGATATGGCGCGCACGAAGGTCCTCGATGATCTGCACCGCAAACTCGGCGGGAAGCTTGAGTGTATAGGCAACGAGGTTTTCAAGCCTTTTGCTACTGGTGGCATCGTCAACGCGCTGGGTCAATGCCGAGGCGAGCAGGTGCAGGGCTGCGGGCTCTGTCGGAACGACGGCCGCTTCGCCAATGAAGATACTCTCGATGTCGGGCAACTCCCCGGCGACCAGCCGGAAGCCCAGATATGCCGAGGCAAGCTCTTCGCCTACGGCGCCGGAAATGAGCGGCAGCAGCAGTTCACTTTCGGGTTCGGAAGCGATGATCTCGTGAACATAGGCCCAGGTACGCGGTGTGGCAAACGCACGGCTCTCTCCTGCATTTCCGAAGTTGAAAAGCGCATCGGGACGGTGGGAAAGAAAGCCGATAATGCTGCTGTGGATGCCGCTTTTGAGGGCCCAGACGCGCCAGTCGTTCAGGTTGTGCTCCATTTCGATGTGCACGAAACGGTTTGCCAGCGGTGCCGCCATGCGAAACGTAACCCCGCGGTCGCTCTCTCTATTGCCGGCCGCGACGATGGCCCACCCTTCGGGAAGGGTGTACTCGCCGATTTTGCGATCGAGAATGAGCTGGTAGGCCGCAGCCTGTACCATGGGTGCCGCGGTGTTGAGCTCGTCGAGAAACAAAATACCTTCCGGAATCGAGCCGTCAGGCAGAAACGAGGCGTCGGCCCAGACCGCCTCCTGCGTGGCGGGATTGAAGAACGGGATACCCCGCAGGTCGGTCGGGTCAAGCAGGGAAAGGCGCAGGTCAATGCAGCCGATGCCCGCCTCTTTGGCAATCTGCGCGACGATGGAAGATTTTCCGATTCCCGGAGGACCCCAGAGGAAGACGGGAACTTTACGTGTGATGAGGTGGCGCAGGGCGCGCTCGGTCTGAAGGGGGGTCATGGCAATCCTTGCTTTCTTTTGACAGGGAATGCAATTTTGTTTCTAAAGGATGTTTACATGTAAGGTTTAGAGGTCTTTGAATCGTGCCCGGATGTCAAGAAATTCATCAAGGTGCTCAAAAAAGATATCGACAAGCCGTGGATCGAAGTGTCTGCCGCGCTCCTCTTTGAAGAGCTTGAAAATGCGTTCGTCGTCCCATGCCTCTTTATAGACCCGTTCGCTGCCGAGTGCGTCGAAAACGTCGGCCAGTGCCGTGATGCGTCCGAAGATGTGGATGCCATCACCGGAGAGTCCGCGCGGGTAGCCGCTGCCGTCATACTTTTCATGATGTTCATAGGCGACGATGGCGGCGGCTTCAAGCAGCGGCCGGTTTGACGCTTTGAGCATCTCATAACCAAGCTCCGCATGTTTTTTCATAAGTTCGAACTCCGCTTCGTCAAAGCGTCCGGGTTTGTTCAAAATGGCATCGGGAATGGCGACTTTCCCGATGTCGTGCATGGGTGAAGCCTGTTTGAGCATTTCGGCCTCCTTGTCGCCGATTCCGTAATGGAACGCCAGAAGTTTTGAGTATTCGGCAACCCGTTTGACATGGTTGCCGGTCTCTTTGGAACGGCTCTCTCCGATGGCTCCCATGGTGAAAACGACTTCGCGCTGCGTGGCTTCGATCTCGCGGTTGAGGGTGGTAATCTCCCGCAGTGCTGTGTCCATTCCCCGAATCATCTGGTTGAAGGCACTGGCGAGCTGGCCGATTTCGTCTTTGCGGTCAATGGGGACCTGCGTGGTGTAATCCTGGGTCTGGGTGATGGTTCTGGCGGTATTGGAGAGGCGCAGCAGCGGGCGGATCAGCGCCACGGCAAAGAGCAGCGCGATGATAATAATGATGACACCGCCCACACCGAGCGTGAGCAAAAACCACGATTCGAACTTTTCAGCCAAGCGGTAGGCGAATGCTTTGTCCTCTTCGAGAACGACGCGAATACCGGGTATAGCGGACAGAGGCGCTTCAACCTGCACCGATTCGGAAAACTCCTGCGGTTTGAACCGTTTTTCTCCCTCACCGGTAATCAGGTAATAGTGACGATGGGTGCTGTTGGTGAAAAAACGCTGCAGGTTTTCAAGCTTGTAGACTACCAAGAGGCTTCCCACCGGTTTGTTTTCAAAACTGGAGATGACACTCTTTTGAAACAGCGGTGTCTGCTCCATAACGGTGCCGATGGCTGCAAAGTCGCTTGAAGCGATGATGCGCCCATCGGGAATCGTGAGGAAAAAGTCGCCGACAAGCCCAAGGTCCTCTTTTTTACTCAGCAGCATGCGGCTGATGCGGTGGTCAAGATCGTTGCTGTAAAGATCGTTCATCACCTCCGAGCGTGCCATGAAAGCCAGATCTTTTTGCAGGTTTCGAAGGTTCTGATCGATGCGCTCCATACTCAGTTCAAGCTGGGTATGAAGTTCGTTGGTAATGTTCTGTGACTGCTCCTCCCGCAGGGATGCGCCGAAAATGAGCATGGTCAGCGTGTAGGGCACCAGACTCACAAGCAGAAAAAGCAGGATGGTTTTGAATTTAAAACTCATAGAGGACGCGGACCTTTTCATCGACCATGCTCGAAGGAAGATACCCGATGGCTCCGGGTACGTTGACAATGAAGAGTTTGAGTGCTTCGTAGGAGGCCTGGGTTAGCGGGGGCGAGACCCCGGCAAAGTGCTGTTTGACCCAGTAGGCGCCGAGCTTGTCACGCCCCATGTTCAATACGGCCTGCTCAAAAGCGAGACGGGCTTCGTTGTCGGCGAGAAGGTTGACCGGAATCACCTTCTGCTCACCCAGAAACTGGCGCTTGAGCAAAAAGATATCGCGCAGCTGGCGCTGGGAAAGCGTGTCGCTTTTGACCGAAGCGGCGATGACCACACTGTAAGGGGATGCCGATGCGAATGCAGCACAGATGAGCAGGGGAAGAAGCCATCGCATCAGAAAAGCACCGAAAAGGAGGCCAGAAACTTGTCATGCGCTTCAAGCGTATGCCACTGGTACTCCGCCTTGAGTGAGATGGGAAAACGCGGCCGGTAGCTGTAGCCCACCAGAAAAAGCGAATCTTTTTCATCCGTTTCGCGGTTGTCGTAGAACTCGGCGCGCGAGACGAGCGCATGTTGTGCCGACATGCGGTAAAGCCCCTGAAGATACCCTGCCATCGATACCTCGCTGCTGCCATCATGCAGATCGTCATGGCGCACGATGCCCTCTGCGCTGATTCTGAAACGGTAGTCGTCATATTTGGCATTGAGCTGAACGAAATTGCTTTTGGTGTCAAGCAGCGCTTCATACTGCCCGACGCTGCCGCCGACACTGAACTCCATGGAGACTTCATGCTCGATGCGCACACCGAAAAAATGCTCATTGGGAATATTGAGGTACTCCTCGTCGAGATCCTTGTTTTTCTGTCCGAAAAGGTGGTAGGTCGTGCCTTCGCTTCCCGGGATGTAGCCGTTGATATCGATGCCTGTCAGGAACTTGGGGAACATGAACTGTGAATAGAACGGGTTGGAGGTTGTGTCGCGCAGTACGTTAATGGGCTCGAGGTTCCAATAACCGATAGGCGTGATCTCCTTCCCGATACGGGCTCCGAGCGTGTCGGAGTAGCGGTAGTCGAGATAGAGCCGTTCAACATGGAATTTGTAGTTTTTTTCTTCGATTTCGTCTGTCAGGTTGTAACTGTAGAAATTGACCGCTTCAAACTCGGCGAGGTAATTTAAAGAGGGGAGCAGGGAACCGTATGCCATGACGGCGACGTCGTCGAGTTTAAAACTCTTTTCGTCTTCGCTCTGTTCGTATTCCGTTGAAAAATAGCCGCCGACACTGAGCATGTCATGCAGCTGCAGACCCTGTCCGAGTGTGTAATTTGAAGGTGATGCGAGCAAAGCGGCGGCCGAAAAAAGAGAGATCCACAATGTGCGCAACGCCATACTCCTCCGCTTGCAGAAAATAATGGATTAATAGTACCACAAAAAGGAACAAGTGACGAAAGAAAGAGGAATTTTATGACGAAGAGGGTGTACTGATGAATATGCAATTTTTCTTCTAAAAGAGTATAAAAAGTCATATATCACTACAAAAATGTCATTTTATTGAAAAAATAGAGAAAAAAACTTACATGTAGCGATAAAAATCCGGGAATGGCGTATGTATTTACTGAGGTAAATCAATCCAGTCAAGGAGTTTACCATGCAAGATTACGACATCATTGAAGTAGAAGACTTCAGCTTCAACCACTACCTGCACCATTACGATGAGTGTGATGAAATGTCCCTTCATTTTGAAGAGAGTTATGACTGTATCTCGGCTGCGGCAACGGTCATTGAAGAGATTCTCTGGAATTAATTGCCCTGAATGCGGCCCTGCTATGCTATCATAATGCTCAAAACGGGAATTGATTCACCGAGGAGCAGTTGTGACGAAAAAGAGTCGTTGTGATGATATATCCATCCTTGTGGTGGAAGATGAAAATTTGATACGCCAGACGATGGTACGCATGTTACAGCGTGAAGCGACCCGGCAGACGTTTGAAGCCGGAGACGGCATTGAAGGCTACGAACAGTACCAACACCACTCCCCCGACATCATTCTGACCGATATCCGAATGCCGCGTATGGACGGCCTGAAAATGATTCACCGCATCCGTGAATCGGACCCCCGCGTTAAGATTATTGTACTGACGGCGTACTCGGACCGTATAGCCGACATCGAATCAGCCGGTGTTGATGCCCATTTTGCAAAACCTTTTGACTGGGAACGGTTTTCCAAAGCCCTTGAGATATTCGTTGCGGATATCCGTGCTTCCCGCGACATATAAGCGCTTCTGGAATACCTCATGCAATCCTGTAGGGATATTAGCCGACAGGAGGCAATTTATGGAACATCACGTCATTATAGAAAAACTGTGCAGTTGTGCGAAAAAAGAGGGATTGAGCCAGATTGTCACGTTTGATACCAAAGAAGCGGCAGCAACAGCGGCCGAGTCAAAGCTTGCACACATGCAGGGAAGCTTCTGCGGCAAGCACGAATTTGATATCACCGAAGTGGACGCGCACTACGTTATCGGCATGCTTGGCGGCTGCGGCTGTTCAAAATCCGAAGCGCACTGATCGCGCTGCGGGGCTTTTCCCTTCATGGCGCGTTTTAGCGCCGCGACATCCCTGAAAAAACACCCTTCCCGGTACGTCGGTATGGCGTTACATGTAAAGCGTTCGCCATGAGCATGTTGCAAGAGCGCGACATCGTCATCGGAGACATCGAAACGGCGCTGGCATGTCTGACAAAATAGCTGCATAACGGCTCCTTCGCACCATCTGTTGCAATTGCCATTCGTCAGGCAATTTTTCGCAGTGCATCAAGCAGATAGTGTTCCTGCATTTTCTCCGTGTCTTTGTCATAGCGCGCCTGCTGCTGCGGGGAAAGCTCGAGCTCATGGTCGTGGACTTTTGCGATAATGCGCTCCTTTTGGGAGCCCAGCAGTTCCGTGACGGAAGCGGCGCCGGTCATGCGGGAGAGATCGTCCAGTCCGGCTTTTGGCATGGGGAGGTCACAGTAGTAATCCCTGGCGGAGGTGAGCCCCCAGTAGACAAATCCCAGAGCCAGATAAAAATCAAGTGACTGTGACACGCAGGTAAGGCGGCAGCGTCTTACATGTAAGGTGTTGGAACTCTCAAATACCTGTTCCAGCAAGGTTTTGGCATAGCCGTTGCGACGGTGTTCAAGCGGTGTAAAGATATTGTGAATGCTGAGGTATTCCCGGTAGCGGTCAATGATATAGAAGATATAGCTAAGGTGCGTTTCGTCGGCATCGCACAGGACGATACAGCCATCGGTTTTCCAGTTGAAATGACGATCCCACCACTCCAGCGACATCTGTGCGAAACCGCTGCTTTTGGGATCTTTGATGGTTTGAATGGAGTCGATGTACTCCTGCCGCCCCAGTGAGGCGAGATGGTATGTCGGCATGAATGACCCTTTGTATCGCCATAAGAGTCTGGAGAGTCCGACAGCATGATGGGACATCATAACAGTAAAAACGGGCCCTGAAAAAAAAAGGCTGTATGAAAAAGAGGCAGCTGTTGTCTTTAAACGGGTATACTACGCAACGTTATACTTCATACTCCGCTTTTCTGCCAGTTCATTAATTGCTTCATGTATCCGGTTTACGACTTATTTCATTATTCCATTAAAGGTACTACTATTTTACAAAGAATACAGGGTGTCGTCATTTGGTACGACGCCGATGAAGGCTACGGCATTGTCCGGCTTCGTCATACACAAAAAAACATTTCTGTCTCCAGCGACCAGATCCATCACGATGCCCATAGCGGCATCTGTGGCCTGAGTGTCGGGGAATCCGTCTCTCTCGAGATTGTCAACGCCAGGGCCTACAACCTCTACCGTCTTTAAAAACACCCTTTTTGTCATTGCAGCGCAGGTGCTATAATTGCTCCGAAGCAAAAATAAAGAGGAGCGCTACGCGAGATGAAGCCGTATGTAAACGCATGGATACCCCGCGCGATTTCCGAAGCAGTTGTCAGCCGTGCGGTTCGCAGTACGGGAAAGCGTTTATTAAAGTTGCAGCCGATCGCAGCATCCCTTCCTGAAGCGCCTGATGCACGCGCGCGTCTGCTTTACATTCACGTTCCGTTCTGTCCGACGCTTTGCCCGTACTGTTCATTTCACAAATTCCTGTTTCACGAACCCAGCGCCACACGCTATTTTGCTCTGCTGAAAGAGGAGATGTACCGGATAAAAGCGTTGGGATACCGTTTCGATGCGCTCTACGTCGGCGGCGGAACGACCTCCGTATTGCCCGAGGCGCTGCATGAGTGCATCGCGTTGGCGCGGTCGCTTTTTGATATTAAAGAGGTCTCCTGCGAAAGTGACGCCACACGGCTGCATCTGCTTGATCCGTCTCTGATCGAGCGCCTCTCAGTGGGCATTCAGAGTTTTGACGACACGCGGCTGCAGCAGCTGGGACGGTTTAAAAAATTCGGTTCGGCCGAGGCGCAGTTTAAGGAAGTCAAAACGGCTATCGGGCGTTTTAAGAGCGTCAATGTCGATATGATCTACAACTATCCCGACCAGAGTGCCGCACAGCTACAGCATGACATAGACATGCTGTGCGAACTCGCACCGCAGCAGGCAACGTTTTACCCGCTCATGTATGCGCCGGGTATCGGCAAATCACTTGAAAAACGGTGGGGCCGACTCGATTACACGAAAGAAGCGCAGTTTTTCCGTATTATTGCCGAACGGATGCAGACCGCTTACACCCGGCGTTCATCATGGGCATGGTCACTTGAACACGGGGGTATCATCGACGAGTACGTTATCGAGCGAAGCGAGTATGTGGGTATTGGCAGCGGGGCATTTTCTTTCATAGGGGACACGCTTTACGCCAACACCTTTTCACTCCCCGAGTATGCGGCGCTCATTTCACAGGGGCGTACGGGCACGACCCATGCCGTCACCTTTGAAGCGCGTGCCATCAGACAGTACCGCATGATGGTGGAACTCTTCGGTCTTCGCCCCTGCACGGGCCATTTATGGCCCGAAACGCTCTTCCTGCGTCTGGCGGGAGCATGCCGTAATGATCATCTGACGCCGTGGGGAAGCTACCTGCTCTCAAGTATGATGCGCGAGTTTTATAACGGCATGGACGCCCTGCGCGAGACGATGCGCCAACCGCTTGTGAAAGAGGATGGCGTCATACATTCTGACTCCTGAGCCCGTTTTGCGAATAATTTAACCACCCCAAATGCGTTCTCGCATAAATCTTGCATTACAATGGCATAAAGATAGTCCAAAAAGTACGCGGATGAGCTGCTTTACCTGCTATGACCTCTTAAGGAGATACCTATGGTAAACCGCGCAAAGATTAAAGAACTGCTAAATGAAAGTGCCTGTTCGCACAGCGCCCACAAGAAAAAAGGGGAGGGGTGTGACAAACCCAAGCCCGGTCTCGCGGCCGGGGGCTGCGCGTTTGATGGAGCGCAGATTTCGCTCTTTCCCTATGCCGATGCCGTCCATCTGGTACATGGCCCCCAAACCTGTCTGGGTGCATCGTGGGAGACGCGCGAGACAAAAACGTCGTATTCGGGACGCGACCATACCGTTATGGGGTTCACGACCGGAATTACGACCAATGATGTCATTTTTGGCGGCGACAAACGACTGGCCGACTCCATTGACTATGTCATGGAACATTACAAGCCCGAAGCGATCTTTGTCTACTCCACCTGTGTTACGGCATTGGTAGGCGATGACATTGACATGACCTGCAAACTTGGCAGCGAAAAGCACGGGGTTCCCGTTGTACCGGTACATGCTCCGGGATTTGTAGGGGGCAAGAATCTGGGGTCACGTCTTGCGGGCGAAGCAGTGCTTGAAAGTCTCATAGGTACGGCAGAACCTGAGTTTACGACGCCTTACGACATCAACCTTATCGGCGATTACAACGTTACGGGCGACATGTGGCAGTATCTGCCCATTTTTGAGAAGATCGGTATTCGGGTACTCAGTTCCATGAGCGGCGACGGGCGTGTCGGTTCTATCCGCTACGCGCACCGTGCGAAGCTCAACGTCATCGTCTGTGCCAAGTCGCTTATTACGCTGACACGCAAAATGCAGGAGCAGTACGGCATTCCGTGGATCTCCGTCTCCTTTTACGGCAAGCGCGATACGACCTTTGCCATCCGCGAAATCGTCGCCGCGCTCGGAGACCCGGCGCTGATCGAAAAAGCGGAACAGGTGATTGCCGAGGAAGAAGCGCTGCTCGAAGCAAAACTCGCCCCTTTCAAGGCGGCGTTTGCCGGGAAAAAAGCGGTACTCAACACCGGGGGCAACAAGGCGTGGTCCATTGCTTCGGGGTTACAGGATCTGGGTATCGAAGTGGTGGCGACCTCCATTCGGAAATCGACCGAAGACGATATTGAAAAAGCGCGCGAATATCTCGGGCCTGAAGGTATTCTCATGAAAGCGCCCGCGAGCGAGCAGGCAAAAGTCATTGATGAGAAAGGGGCGCACATTCTGCTTGCCGGCGGGCGGAGCCTCTATACGGCGATCAAAAAGAAGATCAGCTTCATTGATGTCAATCAGGAAAAAAAGACGAGCTACGGCGGCTATAACGGTCTGCTGAATCTGGCACAGGATCTGAGCTACGCCTTTAACAACCCCGTCTTTGCCAATGTCAGCAAAAAGGCGCCGTGGGAAGTGTAGTTAGCCATTACATGTAACGCTAAAGCCCCATAATCGGTACGATAGGAGGCTTGTGCATGTCAATATCGGAAAATGAATCGGAAGCTTCTCCGATGTCCGCTTTGGGTTCACTGATGTAATAGCCCTGAGCGAAGTCGGCTCCAAGTGCCACGACACGGCCCATCTGATTGACGCTGGCAACAAACTCGGCGATGGTGGCAACGTTATTGCGGCGGGCATATTCAACGATGATTTCGACAATACTGCGTGCATTTTCATCTTCTTCCATCCCTTTGATCAGGGAGCCGTCAATTTTGATGAAATCGGGTTTGAGGCGCTGCAGGTAACTGAAGTTGGAGTAGCCGGTGCCAAAGTCGTCGATGGCAATGCGGCAGCCGAGTTCCTGAACCATCCTGAAGAAAACACTCACTTCAAGACTCTCGTCAAGTTCATCGGTCTCGACGATTTCAAGAATAATCTGATTGGCAACGCCGTTTTTTTCAACCATGCTGCAGAGATACTCCGAGGTTTCAGGATTGAGTATGTCGAGCAGTGTGATATTGATGGAAAACGCATACGGAGTCCCTTTAAAGCGGGCAATCGATTTTTCAATCATGATGCGGGTGATGTCATGGTAAAGATGCGATTTGGTGGCGATGGGCATAAAGCGTGCCGGAGGAATAACGCTGCCGTCTTCGTCGATCATGCGTACCAGACACTCATATTTTTCGATGGTTCCTTTTTTAATGTCGTAAATGGGTTGAAAATAGGGTGTCAAACGATCATTCTCAATAGCCCATTTGAGCTTGTTCGTCCAGTGCTGGTTTTCACGGTAGATTCCCGAAATATCCTCCGCTTCGAGAAATGACATGCTGCCTTTGTGCTTTCTTCGGGCCATTTTAAGTGCCATGTCGGCATGCAGCAGCGGACGGTCGCTGCCCTGTGCCAGACCTGCGGTAAGGTGAATGCTCAGCGGCAGTGCGTCAACATACTCCACCGAATTACGCAGTGTCATGATAAGCTCGCGCAGTCGGGGACGCAGTGTCTCTTCGAGGTTGTCGGTGCCGCGCATCAGGACTGCGAATTCGTCGGCATGAAGCCGGAAAATTCGAAACGCTCCTTCAGGGAACTTCTGCTGCAGCAGCAGGGCAACGTGACGTATGACCGAATCGCCTACATCGGCCCCGTAGAGGTCGTTGATCTGGTTGAATCTGTCAATGTTGACGATGGCGACGGCAATATCCTCCCGCCCTTTGATCATTTCAATTAGTGAGGCGCGATTGGGGAGCCCGGTGAGGTTGTCGATGGTATAGGAGTGCTTGAGTGCAGCTTGATAATCATTGATACGGTCACCGAAATAGTCGAATGATTCGGAGATCTTTTGTTTGAAATGGAGCCCTACGGCTACACCGACCATACCGAAGATGAAGACGGCCATCACGGCAATGAGCATGTCGTTGAACATACGCTGCTTGACTGCGGCAACCTTGGCATCGACAAGTGAGCGGTGATCGGCTTCGAAGAAACCGCTGCTGATGACGAGATTTATGGGTGCTATGAGATCGACATAGACGGTTTTTGTTGCCGTTTCGCGGGTCTCAAAGTTTTTAATGCAATTGATCTTTCCAAAATGTTTCCCTTCTTTAAGTGCCTGCATGACACGGGTGAAAGAGCCGGTCAGCTCGGGAAAATCGTTGATATTACGCCCTACGGCGGCTTCATGGGCATGTACCAGAATCTGCATGGTGGCGGTATCGGCAACAATCAGCTCGCGGTCATACTGGAAAAATACGTTGCGGAGCCCTTCGATCATGGCGTGTTTGACGGCATACATGATGTCGTGGATATCAACATGGGTCCCTACGATAACGTCGAGAGCGGTGTTGTACATGATGTAAACGAGGGCATCCGTGCTGCTGACGCCTTCATGGATGTAGCCCGTGACATAGACTCCCTCGGGATGGGCTTTGAGCGTGTTTAAATAATAGGTGACAAGCGGCGCGTACGTCGGATTTTCAAGAAGGTTGGTTCCTTCAAGTTTTGGAGCGTTTGGCTCAAGAATCGATGTGCCGTCAGTGTTGATGATAAAAAATTTGTTGTCATCGTCAATATCGGCGATATTGAGCTGATCCAGGTCACGCAGGTCTGTAGCCGTGCGGGCGAGGTAGAGATCGCGTGAGACACTTCCCTTGAACTTCGTATAGCCGTTGGTCATGGCAGTATTGATGTTATGGACAGCGTTTTGAAGCAGTTTGCGTGCCTCCTGTGTCTGCGAGCTGACCTGATAATCATAAAATTGGTGCACCTGTTCGATGCGGTTTTTGACGGCGGTGCGACTGTTTTCGTCAAACTGTTTCTGAACGAGTGTTGCCTCTTCATGAAAGACACGCCAGCGATCGAGAGAGATGAAAAGTATGATGGAAAGGGTGACAGCCAGAATAATTCCGACCGTGCTGAGCCTGAAATAGCGTGTAAAATAGCGCTTTTCACTCTCAAGCGAGAGTTTGTTTTCATCGTGCATGCAGGCCCTGTTTTATCAATTTTTTTTGATATTATAGGAAAATAGCGCTTTTTTCTTATCAGGTTTTTTCAAATAGCTTGTAATTATTGCGTTTATTTAAACTATTATCATACTCGTTTTTGTTATAATTTATATTGTAACAACCTAAAACGAGTACATTTATGAACGTAAATATGGCAGCACGAGATTGGAATAACGAAAGACTGCGGGAACTGACACAAAAGACGATGGCGCTGGTCAATCAAAAAGAGATTGTATTGCCATCGACCTATCGTGTCGTTTTCTCGACGCTTTCAAGAAAATACAATGTTGATATCGGTGCCGAAAGCATCCATACGAATGAAGAGATCGATGATCGGGTGTATCATCACGTTATGGAGCTTGATACTCATGTCAACGGTGCTATCGATGCAATACGCGAAAAAGACGAATCGCGTCTTGAGCAGCTGCTTGAAGATACGAAGCGGCTCAAAGCCGAAGTGATGAAACTGACTCAGATTGCCTATGAAGATGCGCTGACGCATGCGCTCAATCGCAAGTGGCTGGAAAAGTACTATTTTGACGAAAGCGGAGAGACCTTCCAGAAAGATGGTGTAATCGCATTGATCGACCTGAATGATTTCAAAGCGGTCAACGATCGTTACGGGCATGCGGTGGGCGATAAAGTACTGGTGCATCTCGCCACCCGACTGAAGCAGATCGATGCGCATGTTATCCGTTACGGCGGTGACGAGTTCCTGCTCGTTTTTGACTCCAATGCCATCTCTGAAGTGCGTGACGTTGTCAATATCATGCGCGAACTTCACCTCAAACGGAAAATCCGCACGGTCGGTGAAGAGTTCAATGTCAGTTTTGCCTACGGTATCGCACCGTTTCATAAAGATCAGCGTTTTGATCAGGTGATTGAACAGGCGGATCGGGAGCTCTATGAAGATAAAGTGACGATCAAAGAACGCATCGGCTGAAGCCCGGATGCTATAATACGGCATCTTACATGTAAAGAGCTTTTGTGAGCCTCTCACCCGCAACCAAGATTACCCTCCTGCTGCTGTCAATGATGACGATGATGTCGAATGTTGCCATCATCACCTCGTTGCCGCACTTCAAAGATCATTTTCCCGACGTTAAGCATATTGAACTTTTTTCGCGTCTTATGATAACGCTGCCTTCCCTTTCGATTGCGTTACTCGCGCCGTTTCTTGGGCATCTGCTCCATCATCTGCGCCGACGCAGCGCACTCACACTTGCTCTGCTGTTTTTTAGTCTTTTCGGCTCCGCCGGGCTCTATCTGGAGCATATCGAAGGGTTGTTGGTCTCGCGTGCACTCTTCGGGATTGCCGTAGCCATGCTGATGATTCTGACAACGTCGCTCGTGGGCGATTACTTCGATGCGCACTCCCGTCACCGCTACATGGGGCTCCAGAGCGCTTTTTCCTCCACAGGAGGTCTGCTCCTGCTTGTTGGTGGAGGTATTCTCAGCGACATGGCGTGGCGCTATCCGTTTGGCATCTATCTCATCGGTCTGCTCTACCTGCCGCTGGTGTGGCGTTACATTGTCGAACCCACTCATCCGGTATCACCTGCAGAGGAAGAAGAGACGCCCCAGAAGCTACTGGGCATCTACATTCTGGCTTTTTTCCTGATGCTCATCTTTTATGTGCTGCCGACCCAGATGCCGTTTTTGATGATCAACCATTTCGGTGCCAGCGGCGCGTTGACCGGTGCCATTATTGCCACCGCTTTTGTCTTTAATGCCCTGGGGGCGCTGACGTTTTCCCGGCTGAAAAAACGTTTCGGATTTGCATCCATCTACCTGATCGGACTTTTGATTATCGCTTTTGGATTCATACTGATCTCTCTGGTGAATGATGTGCATCTTTTCTTCTTTACGTCGCCTGTCATGGGATTTGGCGGCGGTTTGATGATGACCAATGTGATGGCGTGGATGCTCTCGCGTTCGCATCAGAGCCGGCGTGTCAAATCCTCAGGCTACATGACAAGTGCCCTCTTTATGGGACAGTTTGCATCCCCGATCCTTTTCCATCCGCTGGTGGCATTTTTCGGAGTCCAGCACTTCTTTATGGTCGTGGGCACAACACTTTTGTGTATTGTAATTACTGTTACTATTTGGTTGACGCAAAAAACAACATAAATATTTAAGTATATAAAATTATAATGTTGATACTATGAAACAGATGGCAAATGAGGCACCTCTCAATCAGCACGGGCTTACATTGGAGCGGGAAGCACACTATCAGGCACTCTTTAACAACCATAAGGCGATTCAGCTTCTGATCGATCCAAAGAGCGGGGCTATTGTCGAAAGCAATAAAGCCGCCAGCGAATTTTACGGTTATGATGCGGATACCCTGCATCGGATGCGTATCAATGACATTAACATCCTGAGTTCTGAAGAGATTGCTCTGGAGATGGCCAACGCCAAAGCGCAAAAGCGTAATCAGTTTCTTTTCCGTCACCGTCTTGCAGACGGATCGGTCCGGGATGTGGAGGTCTATTCCGGTCCGATTGAGCTGGACGGACGCGAACTGCTCTATTCGATCGTTTTCGATGTGACGGAGCGCCATAAACTGGAACAGGCATTTGAACATGAGCAGAAGTTTCTCTCCACCGTCATCAACAGCTTCGGCGACGGCATGATGGTGATTAACCGCGACTATACGATTTCGATGATGAATGATGCGGTCAGCAGCAATATTGACGTAGCACTCCTGGCCGATCCCGAACACCCGCGCTGCTATGAGGTTTCGCATCAGCGTACTACCCCCTGTGACGGGCTGGAACACCCCTGCCCTCTGGCTCAGGTTATTGAATCCCGAGGGCGTGTCAATGTGTTGCACCGTCATCAGGATCTGCGCGGCAATGTGAAAATTGTCGAAATCAGTGCCGTACCGCTGTTTGATGAGAACGGCCATGTGAACGCCATTGTCGAGACCCTGCATGACATTACGAAACTGAGCGAAATGCGTGAGAGTCTCCAGCATCAGGCCGAGCACGACATGCTGACGGGTCTTCCGAACCGCGTCCTCTTTTCAGACCGGCTGCAGCAGGCAATCAAAGCGGCCAAGCGCCATAAAGAGAAGGTGGTGTTGCTCTGTCTGGATCTCGATCACTTCAAGGCGGTTAACGATGCGATGGGACACAGCATCGGCGATACGCTGCTGTGTCAGGTGGCGCAGCATCTCGGAAACGCGATCCGCGAGAGCGATACGCTGGCCCGTCTCGGGGGTGATGAATTTGCCGTACTTGTTGATTATGCGCATGGAACGGACGGACTTATCGATCTGGTGCAGAAGCTGATGCGCAGCGTACAGCAGCCGCTGGAGATCAGGGGCCATCATTTCAAACCGACGGCAAGTATCGGCATTGCGCTTTATCCTGATGACGGCATCGATGCGGAGAGCCTTCTCAAAAATGCGGATGCCGCGATGTACCGGGCTAAAAGCGAGGGCCGCAACAATTACCAGTTCTACACCCGGGACATGACGGAGCGGGCGTTCGAGAGGGTCGTCATGGAAGCCCAGTTGCGTCACGCCCTTGCCGCCGAAGAGTTCGAGGTCTATTACCAGTGCCAGTTTGACGCGCGTGCCGAAGCGCTGATAGGGATGGAAGCACTTGTCCGCTGGCACCATCCGGTTATCGGTGTCATATCGCCGGCACGCTTTATACCGCTGGCGGAAGAGACCGGTCTTATTGTCGAACTTGATCGCTGGGTGATGTACACGGCGATGCATCAGTGGGCGTGCTGGTATTACGAAGGGGAAGAGGTCGGCGTTCTCTCAATCAATCTCTCCAAACAGCGTCTCGCCGACGAGTCGCTGCTGGATGATCTGAAAAACGCTCTGCTTGAGACCGGCTGTAAACCGGAGTGGATCATGCTGGAAGTCACCGAAAGCCAGATCATGAAACATCCCGAAGAGGCCATTGCCACGCTTCAGCGCATTTCGGATCTTGGTATCAGACTGGCAATTGATGATTTCGGAACCGGCTATTCGTCGCTTTCATATCTCAAACAGCTGCCGATCAACAAGCTGAAAATCGATCAGTCGTTCATACGTGATCTTCCGGACGGTGAGAGTGACGGGCAGATCACGCTGGCGATTATCATGATGGCGAAATCACTGCATCTGAGTGTCATTGCCGAAGGTGTCGAAACCCGGCAGCAGCGTGATTTTCTGCTTCAAAACGGCTGCTACGAGATTCAGGGCTACTTTTATCACAAACCCGCGGACGCACAGGCCATTAACCCTTCCGGCTGTTTCAAACTGCACTAGCATCCGAAACGCTCCAGTTTTTTGAGGGCTGTTGCCTTTATGATTTCCCGTTTATATCCTCAGGCATAATTTATGTATATGTGGTTCAAACAGTCTGAAACAGGGAGTCCATTTTGAACGTGTGTTTGATGAATATATGCGAGTCATTTGAGGAAATAAACGATTTTTTTCCGAACAGGTCTGAGGAAAAAGAGAAGATCGTGACGCGACTTTTTTTTGATTTTCTGGACTGCTTTTCTTCATTGCAGGCAGAAAAACTTGAGTATCCCAAAGAGTTTCAAAACGATGTAAAGCTCTATCTGCAGGGGCATGAGATCTTAAAGAAAAAATTTGAAGATGTGGAAATACGCTATCTGATGCTCAGCGATTTTTACGATTTTTGCAGATTGACCAAAAGATATACAAAATAGGAGATCCATGTTAAATTTCGGGCCATTCAAATCTCTTTCGACGAAAGAGTTTCAACAGAAAAAAGAGGAAGGATTTGTTGTTATTGACATCAGAAGAGCTGACGAGTGGGAAGAGGACGGCATCATTGAAGGCAGCCACCGGGTCACCTTTTTTGATGAGACGGGAGATTATGATCTGGATGCATTTCTTGAAGTGTTTTCGAAAGTGGTAACAGATAAAGAGATGCCTTTTATTCTGGTGTGCGCCCATGCCAACCGGACAAAAACGCTCGGTGAGATCATGGGCGCGAAACTTGCTTACAAAAATGTCTATGAACTCGACGGCGGTATTCACTGGGGCTGGATCGACAAAGGGTTGGAGACGGTAAAATAATGCGATGCCAACATCGAAAATAATTTGAATTATCGTACCGTCTTTCCTTTTGCGTCAAAGCGAATTAAGTATACAATTGAATAGTGCAGATTTGACAGCATAAGTGTGGATGGCATATAAGGATTCTCAAATGAAAATTCTAGGTAGTATTTTTTTGTTTATAGGCATTATGCTGTTGTCCGGGTGTACCAATGACAGAGAAACAGAAAAATTCGAATATCAGAATGAAATCAAAAAGCGAAGAAGCGATAGCTACGCCCATTTCCCAGCTACCAATGAAATAATTGACGACACCTTTGATAGAAAACAAATTTATGTTCCTGTGTATTCACATATTTTTCTCTCCGAAGATCGATACGCCAAATTGTCGATTACATTAAGTATAAGAAACACGGATGCGTCAAAAGATTTATATGTGAATAGCGTAGATTATTACAACACGGAGGGAACATTGGTCAGGCAGTATATTTCACGACCACATGTGTTAAAGCCGTTGGCTACGGTGGAGTATTATGTCAGTTTGGAAGATATGAGCGGAGGGAGTGGCGCTAATTTTGTGGTGAATATTGCGAGTAAGAACAAGACGGCTCTCCCCATTATTCAGGCTGTTATGTTAAATCTCGGAAGGTACAGTAATCTGGCCTTTATAACCCAGGGGAAGGTAATAGAATAAACCCGGCTATTCGCCATGAGTGGCGCGTACCGCTTCATAAACATCCTTACGAAAAAAATTCAACGCTCCGATGACCTCTGCCTGCGCTCTTCCCGACCCCAAGCGGGTCCCTACACCCAGCTTCAAACCTCATTTCCCCGTGACCGCTCTTTCGCGATGGTCATTGTCAGAGCCGCTAAAAGCAGATAGTTAAAAATGAATCTTATTCATATTTAAGTATCTAAGTTCTTATTAATAAAAACAAATACATAATTGCGAACTTTACATGTAAGGAGTCGTCGTGTCGTTACGCCGGAAAATGCAGGATTTCAAACGTGAACTGATCCTTGAAGAGGCCGGAAGGCTCTTTGTTCAGGATGGCTATGAAAACATGAAGATCGCCGATCTGGCGAAAAACGTCGAGGTCGCTGTCGGTACTATTTACACACTGTTTGGTTCAAAAGAGAATCTTTATACGAATTATGTGCTGGCCCAGATCGAACATTACGGTGAAGTTATCAGGCACGAAATGGCAGCGCTTGACGATCCGGTAGCAAAATTGAAAAAGCTGATCGAGATCAAGTACGGAGCCATGACGAAAAACCGCAACGCGCTGCGTCAGAGTGTTCTTAACGATCCCACCTTCTTTATGGCCAATACCGAAGAGGAGCATCCGCTGATGGAAATATTCAGTTTTATTGCTGCGGAGGTGATGGTGCCGCTGTCGGAAAAATTCGGAAGTCAAAAAGATCCCATGGAGCTGGCCTTTTTGCTTGAAGGTTTGAGTATCGGTTATATCAAATACGCCATGATCAGCGGAGAAGATCTGCTTTTGCGTGTGGATGAGACCGCAGAAAACTTTTTGAAACTGATTCGTAGGGAAGTGTAATGAAAAAGCTACTGATCCTGCTGATTGGTGCAGGTAGCGCCGCTATGGCGGCACAAACACTTTCACAGCTGATTGAATCCGCGCAGCAGAACGATCTGGTGCGTGCCTATGTGCAGCGCGAGACTTCGGCAGCCCTGAACCGCGATGCACTGAGGGCCGGTTATATGCCCCGGATCGATCTGGGCGGGAGTGCCGGTTTTGTCGATGAAAAAGGGACCATGGATGTCGGTGAAACCTATGTGGGGTATGCCAAAGCCAGCGTTGTCGTATTTGACGGGTTTAAACGCGAAAATGCACTCGATGAACTGCGAGAACGCATGGCTGCGCGCAGCTTTGATCTGAGCGGTTATAAAAAATCGGTCGCACTTGAAGTCACACAGGCCTACTTTAACCTTCAAAGCGTGCGCGGTGATATTGCCGCGCAGGAGCAGAGCAAAAAGCAGCTTGAAGAGGAGCTCTCACGTCAAAAACGTTTTCTCGAAGCCCATATCGTGACCGATGAAGCGGTGGCGCGCATCGAAGCGGCACTGGCCAATGCTGCGTATGACATCGCCGAACTGCGTTACCGCGAAGATGAACTCATGGCGACCCTGAAGATGCTCAGCGGCGTGAATGTGGAGGGTGTCGAACCCGCAACGCTGCGTCTTCCGCATGAGGAAGCCCCGATTGAAAACGATGCAATTGCCGCACTGCGCCACAATGCCCTGGCAACACGTTACGCCGCCGAACAGCAGAATGCACACTATTATCCGACCCTTATGGTGGAGGATACCTACAGCTTTTATGATTATCAAAACTACACGGACACGTTTCCCATAGAGCGGGTCGATAAACAGAACCGTCTGCAGGTGGTTGCCACGATGAATCTTTTCGATTTCTTTTCGGCTTCCAAAGCCAAAGAGTCGGTGATGGCCCAAAAGTATGCGCTTGATGCGCAGATTGCTTATGAGTCAAAACGTGTTGATACGAATATCGCGCTCTCCCGCAAAGGCATTGCGCGCGCCGAGGCGCTGATGGAAGCCGCTGAAGCGGCGTTGCGTGCTTCGGAGCGTACATTCGAGACTGTCGAGAAAAAGTACCACGCCAACATTGTCGATTACGTCAAGTATCTCGACGCCCTCTATCAGAAAAGTAAGGCACAGGCACAGTACACGCGTGCCCAAAATGCGATGCAGCTTGCCTATGCGCTCTATATTTACCATGCTGGATTCGATATCAAGGAGTATGTCAAATGAAAACCGTAATTCTTTCCGCCCTTGTGGCTACACTGCTTGGCGCCGCCGAGATCTACACCACCTTTGACGTCGAAGCGGAACATGCATCGGAACTGACACTGACAGCGACGGGTGTTATTGAGAGTATGCAGGTGGATGTCG
This sequence comes from Sulfurimonadaceae bacterium, assembly GCA_050305515.1. Lineage (GTDB taxonomy): Bacteria > Campylobacterota > Campylobacteria > Campylobacterales > Sulfurimonadaceae > JAFGUB01. The sequence continues at coordinate 19,945 of JBNLFL010000024.1, read as the reverse complement.
GCGATCATGTCAATGCGGGGGAGATTCTGCTCTCGCTCGATAATGATGATCTGAAACTCTCCGTTGAGCTGGCGCGCTCCGATCTGGAACTTGCCGAAGTCAATCACCGTTTTGCCGCACAGACGTATGAACGTTATGCCAAAGTGCGGGATGTTCTTGATGACGAGCAGTTCGAGCAGTATGAGATGGCCTATGAAAAGAGCATGGCGTCACTCAAGCGCGCCAAAGCGAATCTGGCTTATAAAGAGTCGCTGTTGGCAAAAAGCATTCTCAAAGCGCCCTTTAGCGGCGTGATCTCCAAAAAACACAAAGATATCGGCGACGGGGTGAGCGGCGCGATGCTAGAGCCTATTTTGACGCTGGTAGATGATTCGAAAGTGAAACTGGTGTTGAGCTTCGATGAGAAGTACTGGCAGCAGGTGGTTCCGGGTTTACATGTAAGCTATAAAGTTGACGGTTCCGATACCGTGCACAACGGTGTCATCACAAAAGTCTATCCGACTGTCGATGCCGCGTCGCGCAAGGCTTACGCCGAAGTCGAAGCAAAAGACATTATGCCCGGCCTCTTTGGCGAGGGCACCATCGAGGTCAAATAATGTACCGTTTTGCCATCAACCGACCCATCACGACCCTTATGCTGGTACTTTCGCTCATCGTCTTCGGGATGATGGCGTTTCGTTCCATGCCCGTGGCGATCTTTCCAAACATCGACATCCCCATCGTGACCATCGAAACGGCCTATTACGGAGCCGATCCGGAGACGGTCGAATCCAAAGTCACTGACAAGATCGAAGAGGCGGTCTCGGGTATTGACGGCATCGACAAGCTGCTCTCCACCAGCTATGAGGGCGTGAGCGTCGTCATGATTCAGTTCGAGCTTTTTAAACCCATCGAGGAAGCGACTAACGACGTTCGTGACAAGATTGGCGGCATCCGCTTTGAAAACGGTGTGGAAGCGCCTGTTGTTAAAAAAGTGAGCACCAGCGGCGCGGCGGCCATCAAGCTTTTTGTCTCTACAAAAACGGCAGATATGTCGTCACTGATGCGTCTGGCAGATGAGAAGCTCAAGCCCCGCCTTCAGCGCATCGGCGATGTGGCCGAGGTCAAGATTGTAGGCTACCGCGATCGGGAGATCCGTATTTTTGCCGATCCGTTCGAGCTCAACAAATACGGCATTTCGGCGAGCGAGCTTCAGGATATAGTGACAATCCAGAACGTCCGTGCGGGCGGGGGGAAACTCATCAACAGCGACCGCGATCTGGTCATCAAGGCGCGCGGCGATGCTTCAAGCGTTGCGGCGCTGCGCGACATTATGGTGCGACCCGGGGTACGCCTTGGCGATATTGCCCGAGTCGAAGACGGCCTTGAAGATGCCAAAAGCTATTCGCTGGTTAATGGCGTACCGGGTGTACTGATGCAGGTGCAGAAGATTTCCGGCTCCAATACGCTCGATGTCATCAAGGGAGTCAAGAAAGCGTTGCCGGAGCTTGAAGCACTGGCCGGAACGGAGTACACGATTACCCCGGTGGAAGATCAGTCGGGCAAGATCATGGTCAATATCGACCATGTCAAGTTCGATCTGCTTTTTGGTGCGATGCTGGCGATTTTCATTGTTTTTCTCTTCTTGCGCAACTTCAAGGCAACCGTTGTTTCGGCGCTTGCCATTCCCACGTCCATCATCGGCACCTTCGCGCTGATTGACGCGCTGGGGTATGACCTGAACCGTCTGACGATGATTGGGCTCACGCTCTCCATCGGAATTTTCATCGATGATGCCATTGTCGTCATCGAGAACATCTCCAAAAAGATGGAGCAGGGCATGGAGGGATTCAGGGCATCATTTGAAGGAGTGCACGAGATGGCCTTTTCCATTCTGGCCATCTCTTCGATGCTGCTGGCGGTATTTGTTCCCGTTGCCTACATGGACGGGATTGTGGGCAAGTTTTTCAACTCGTTTGCCATGACGGTCGCTTCAGGCGTGGTGCTTTCGTTTCTGGTGGCCATCATGTTCATTCCTTCGGTGAGTGCGCGCATTCTCAGCGGCCATGAGGGCCGTTTCTGGCACCTTACCGAGCCGATGTTCGTTCGCGTTGACCGCGCCTACCGCGCGCTGCTTGCTCCGCTTATCCGCTACAAAACCTTTACGATCATCGGTGCGGTAGCGGTGCTGGTGGTGTCCGGCTCCCTGGCCGGAAAAGTGGGCGGCACCTTCGTACCGATGGAGGACATGCGCGAGATGCGCGTCATGATCAAAGGGCCCATGGGGATTTCACTTGAGGCGATGAAGCGTGCGACCGAGCCGATGCTGGGCGAATTCTCGGGTGACAAACGGGTGGAAGACGTGGCGCTTACCATTGGCTACAACGCAGCCGAAGAGGCGCACAAGGCGATGATCTATGTCAAACTGGTTCCCGTAGAGGCACGCAAGGAAGGGCTTGAAGCGGTGATTGCCGAGTACCGTGAAAAGTTTGCTGCGTATAAAGGGTTCACTATCAGCGTTGAAGATCTGCCGCCGATCGATTCGGGTGAGAGCAACGCGCCGGTGCAGGTGGTTCTGACCGGACCGGATCTTGGCAAACTTGAAGAGATCTCAAACCGGCTGAAAGAACTGTTGCGTAACACTCCGGGTGCCATTGATATCGACAGTGACTTTGAACCGGGCAAACCCGAAGTTCGTGTGACTATCAACCGTGAAAGTGCGCAGCGCGTCGGTGTCAGTGCGCAGCAGATTGCCGCACTGCTCGGAGCCGCCTATTCAAGTGATCGCGCCATCTCCAATTTTGAAGAGCAGGGGCGTCAGTATGATATTACCCTGCGTCTGGCAGATCGTTACCGTCAGAATATCGACGATATCAAAACCATGCAGATCAGAACGGCGGACGGGCGTTTTGTGGCACTTGAGGGGCTGATTCGCTTTGAAAAGCGCGACGGGGCCGCTTCAATCAACCGCTTCAGCCGGGAGCGCAAGATTCTGGTTACCGCCAACCTTGACGGTGCGCCGCTCAATACCATCGTGAGCAGCATTGACGAGGCGATGAAGACAATGTTGCCTACAGGCTACCATTACCGCTATACGGGTGATATTGAACGCATGCAGGAAACGGCGGCGGCTTTTGCCTTTACGGTGGGGCTTTCGGTCATTCTCATCTACCTGATTCTCGCCGCACTCTATGAGTCGCTGATTCAGCCGCTCATTATCATGGTGGCGCTGCCGCTGAGTTTTACCGGGGTTATTCTCGCACTCTACCTCACCGGAAACCCTTTTAGCATTTTCGTCATGATCGGAATCATTCTGCTGCTGGGGATGGTGGGCAAGAATGCGATTCTGGTGGTGGACTTTGCCAACCGCGCCGTCAAGGAGGGCAAGGATGTCGAAACAGCCCTGCTTGAAGCAGGGGAACGGCGTCTTCGCCCGATTCTGATGACCACTTTTGCCATGATCGGTGCGATGTTACCGCTGGCACTGAGCGGCGGGGCGGGACATGAGAGCAACTCCCCGATGGCGGTAGCTATTATTGGGGGACTCATCAGTTCGACGATTCTTACACTCTTGATCGTGCCGGCAATTTACCGCTTTTTGTATCCGCTTGATGCTTGGCTGCGAAGTTTTTATGAGCGGGGTAGGGTGTAAACCCTACATGTAATGCTGCTGAAATTGAAGAAGGGTTGCATGAAATGAAACGATCAGTGTACATGGTTGTTGTGGTGGCGTTGGTGGTGTTTCTGAGCGGATGCAGCCGGATGAACTATGATCATATATGCGAAGATATGAAATACGCTTCCTATCAGGCTGTTTCCGATCCCGTGACATGGGGCAGCGCGTTGGGGGCGACACTGCTCTATACGACGGGCGCGGATGAGCATTTGACCGATTATTTTATGGAACATCACTGGGTGGACGGATCAAAAGATGATCTCATACGCGAGGCCAACGGGGCTATCGCTTACGGCAGTGCGTTTTTGGCGCATGACGGCAACTGGACTACGACGTTGCAGCGTGGGGCTATCACGTTTACGGCATTCGGTATCGCGAGGGCGACTGCCAATTCCCTTGAGAATAACATCCAGAAAACGACCCCTGACGGCAGGCACACCTATGCAATCGGTTCGCACCATGCCCTTGAACCTTTTACGGGTGCGGCATTGACGCGCCGTTTTACGGAGGGGTATGAGACGCTGCCGCTCTGGTCCCGTTACGGCATTATCGGAGCGAATTACTGCATCGCATCCTACAGCGCGCTAAGCCGGGTACAGGAGGGCGGGCACTCGTTCGCCGATCAGCTGGTGAGTGCGGCCATCGGTAATTTTATCGGTCTTTATTCGTATGATGCCGCAACATGGAAAGTGCTTTTCAATGTTTCGCCTTCAAAAGAGTATGCGTATATGGGTGTCTCCATACCGTTTTGACGCGTTTTACTCTTCTAGCCACCCCTCAACCTCTTCAATAAAGAAGTCACTGGCCCCGTCAAGCACATGGTTGGCACCTTCGATACCGTACTGGCGGTAGGAGGGGCCGATGAGGGTGCTGCGGCTTTTGGCGAAACGTTCGTCATCCGCATTGTCGCGGCCCCAGATGTCGAAGGTACGCACCTTGATTTTTGCCATATTGTCGCTGCAGGAGATGACGCTGCTCTTGTTGCCCCGGCATCCTACGGCTATGTAGCCCTCAATCGGCGCTTCGGGATGTGCCACGAGATAGGCACTGGTCATGCCCGCTCCGAGGGAATGTCCCATCAGGTGGATGGTTTTGACCCCTTTTTCCTGCAAAAAGGCGATGGCCTGATCGATCATGGCATTGACTTTGGGCTGTTCGATCTCAAAGGCTTCATACCCTTCATGCCCTATGGGCATCTGCAGGGAGAGGGTATGAAATCGGAGGTCGTCATGGAGTGCATGGCGCAGCGGTTTTACCACCTTGAAATCGGGGTGCATCCCCTTGCCATGTGCCAGAATAATACCTTTGTCACCCTCACCTTCGAGGTAAAGCGCCTGATCGGGCAGCGTGGCGGATAGCAGGTATACCGGAAAAAGCAGCGCAGTGATGAAACGGAACATGAGAGACTCCTCGCATTTTTGCGACAGCTTAGAACAAGAGTGTAAAAGTTGTGTAAAGTGTTACATGTAACGCTTTACCAGAGCGTCTCTTTATTCAAAAGTTGCCGGTTTTTCTTAAACATCTGGTGCATGTCATGGAGAATGGAGATGAGCGCTTCAATTGTGTCGATGGCGAACGGGCCTTTATTGAGCATCACACACTCGGCGCGGCCCGCCATAGCCGCATCGGTCACTTCGGCGCGGCTGGGGAGGTTGGTCTTCATCTGGCTCTCGAGCACCTGTGTGGCCCAGATGACGGGCATGTGCGCGGCGTCGCAGATATCGATAAGCTTTTCCTGAATAATGGCCAGGTGGCGAAACCCCACTTCAATAGCGAGGTCTCCCCGTGCGATCATGACGCCGCTGTGTTTACATGTAAGCAGTGCTTCAAGGATCTGCGGCATCTGTGCCACAGCGCGGCGGGTCTCTATTTTGGCGACGATGCCGATATCGTCGCGGCCATTGGCGAGAAGCAAGGCGCGCAGGCTCCTCACATCTTCGGCGCTTTGGCAGAACGATATGCTGTAACTGTCGGCAAAGTCGATGGTGGCAAGCAGATTGGCCCGGTCGTTTTCGGTCAGTGCCGGAATGGCAAGCGGGGAGTCGGGAAAGTTGATCCCTTTTTCCTCTTTAAGAACGGCGCCGCCGGTTTTGCACTGGGTCACTTCGCACAGAAGTCCGGCATCGCTCTTCTCGCGCACTTTCAACCCGATTTTGCCGTCATCGATAAAGACCGCATCGCCAAGCGATACAAAATCGGAGAGCCCTTTGTAGCTGCAGCTGATGGCTGATAGCTCCAAAACCGCTCCGGAGGCGTCACGTTTCGCACCGTGTCCAAGCAGATCGGACTCTCCCAGCAAAAGCGTATCGCCGCGATTGAGGCGGATGGTTTCAATCTGCAGTTCGGGTGTATGGACACGGCATCTTTTTCCGCGGCATTTCAGCAACGCACTGCTATCGAGATAGACTTTCTTGTCAATACTGCCCTCTGCATAAAGCTCCGATTTCATGAAGAGTGTAATGTGGGCAACCTTGCCGTTGGCGTCAATGACTTTGATGCGCTCATCTGCTTGCAGCGCGTCGAAGAAGAGCCGTTCGCTGCAGATTTGGGCGGTGATGGTTTCAAGCGTGATAGGGTCCTGCTTTTCACTTGAGGTCATGACGTGTTCCGGGTAAATGCGAACCCTCTTTTCGCGTTTGTTACTGCCGACAACCACCGGAAGTTCCAATCGCCGTATTTTTGCCGTTCGGATTTTCGGGCCGGCCAGATCGACAAAGATTTTAAGACGCATATCGGCGGGACGTTCCTCGTTGAGACTGCGGATCACTTTCGCCATGGCACGCCATATCTCAGGGGAGTCGTGTGCCGTATTGATGCGAAATACATTCACTCCGGCTTTGGCAAGATTGTGTATCAGCGCACCCTCATGCTCGGCAGCGTAAGAGGGCAGCGTTACCATGATGGCAGTGTGCTGATGACTCAGACGCATACCCGCCTTGATTCCAAAAAGCTCGGCACTGTTACGCGAGGCGGTGGCGATCGCTTCGGTGATACTGACATGATGAAACGATGCCATCTCCTCTTTGGAAATAAGCGGTAATCCCAAAGCACTGCAAAGCTGGTCGTAAAGGGTGTCGATACTGGCCGCTACATGGGCGTAGGAGCGTCCCAGCGATGAGAGTGACATCAAAAAAAGCTGCTCCTGCAATTCCGTGCGGTCCTGGGAACGCAGCAGAAGATACTGACGCAGATTGAGCAGGCTTTGATAGCGCGGATGTTCCGGATCAAGCCCTTCTCTGGCTTCAAGCAGCTGTGTGCGTAAACGGGTAATCGGTTCAAGGGTGCGCTGCAACAGGGCAGAGTCGAGCATGAATACTCCTTATGTACATGTGATGCTACCACACTTCGGTTACGTGAGTATTGCAGAATTTTCATAGCCGTATTTGTTTTGAACTAATGTTTTTTATGGAAATAAATTGACAATGAAAGCCAATTTAACTACACTCCTCCAAAGACATATTCAGTCGCCCATTCTAATCATCGGAGAGGTTATGAACACATCGATTCAACCGCTTGTCAATAATATTTCAAAAGTCATTATCGGAAAAAATGAAACGGTCACGATGGCCTGCGCGGCACTTCTGGCACGGGGTCACCTGCTTGTTGAAGATGCGCCCGGACTCGGTAAAACGGTATTGGCACGAGCTTTGGCACAATCTATCAGGGGACGTTTCAGACGGGTGCAGTGCACACCCGATCTGCTTCCCTCCGATATCACCGGCGTCTCAATCTACAATGAGCTAAAACGTGAATTCGAGTTTCGTCCGGGTCCGGTATTCGCTAACATCGTTCTGGTCGATGAAATCAATCGTACCACGCCGCGAACGCAATCGAGTCTGCTGGAGGCGATGGAAGAGCGTCAGGTCAGCGCAGACGGGAAAACGTATAGAATGAGCGACCCGTTTATGGTGATGGCAACGCAGAATCCTGTGGAGTTTCACGGAACGTATCCGCTTCCCGAAGCACAGCTTGACCGTTTTTTAATGAAACTCTCCGTCGGTTACCCTGACCTGAATCAGGAAGTCTCCATCATGCAGATGCAGCAGGTGCGCCATCCCATAGAAACACTTGAATCGGTCATGGAACCAGAAGCGATCATGCGGATGCAGGCGCAGGTTTCCGAGGTGTTCGTTTCGGAAAAAGTGGCGCGATACATCGCTTCGTTGGTACGCGCGACACGCGATCACGCCGATGTGATGCTCGGCGCGAGTCCGCGCGGTTCTCTGGCACTGATGCGCGTTGCGCAGGCGATGGCGTTTATCGAGGGTGAAACTCAGGTAACACCGCACATTATCAAACGTGTTGCCGGAGTCGTACTGGCACACCGGATACTTCCCAAACCGCAAATACGTGCGGAGAAGACATCGTTGAAGATTATCGAGGAGATCACTTCACGGGTTGCGGTACCGCTGTAATGGCACAGGAAGAGTTTCACATCCGTATTGAGAGTATGGCGTGGGCAGACCGCTTTTTGGGACGACTGAACCTTTCGGTGTTGCTTCTTGCCATGATCGGCATTCTGTTTCTGATTGCATGGAATCGCGGTGTGGCCCTGCTGTATGGGGCATTGTGGGTTCTTGTCTGCATCTATGCGGTGGCGTGGAGCTATCCGAGACTGGGACTTAGCGCCATTGGAGTGAACCGTCGCGTGCCTGAAAAAGCGCATGAAGGGGAGCGTATAGAGATTGTTTACGAACTGCACAACGGTGCGTTTTTCAGTCGTTATCTGGTTGAGTTGCTTGATTCCGTTACGCTCTTTGAAAAAGAGATCTTCGTATTGATTCCGAAACTCGCGCGGAGAAAAATCTTCCGTTATGAAGCTGAATGTATGCTGCGGGGGGTACACCGTTTCGGGGATATAGCGCTTCAAAGCGGATTCCCTCTGGGAATCGCCCTCGCCCGTACCTCCGTCGCACTGACGCCGCAGACGCTTCTTGTATACCCCCGGCCCGAGCCTGTAGGACGGCTCCATGGCGGAGGCGACCGCTCTTCAAGACTGCACGAAGATTTTTACATGGAACGCTCGGGCGGACATGAGGAGTTTATCGGTCTGCGGGAGTATCGCGAAGGGGACTCGCCGCGTACGATTCACTGGCCCACTTCGGCGCGGACGGGTTCCCTTATGGTGCGGGAGTATCATGAGAATGTTGCCCCGAGACTCACAATCGTATTGAACCTGAATCGTCATTTTGATGCGGGAAAGGGAAAAGATTCCCTGCTGGAGTATTCGGTCAAGATCGCGGCATCGCTTGGAGTGGCGGCATTGCAGAGAGGATGGCGTGTGGATCTGGTGGCCATGGGCAAAGAGCTTTGGCACCTGCGCGAACTTTCGGGAGAGAAGGAGCGTATGGTATTTCTTGAAGCGCTGGCGCAGGTGCGTTGCGACGGTGACGCTTCGTATAACGATGTGCTGGAGTATTGTGTGGCATCGGGAATCCGCGGCGGTACGATCGTTCTCTTTGACCGGCTGGACGCCCCTTTTTCAGGCATGGCGCTGGATCGGCGCGATTTTTTTATGCAGCGCTACAGCTTTGATGCCGGGAGTTTTCAGGAACACGCCTCCAAAACGCCCTCGCGTCACGGCGTTGCAGATGGCGGGGAACGGCACTATATTGTCAAAAAAGGGGCTTCATGGCAGGAACTGTTGGCGTGAGCGCATACCCCGTACGGCTTTATGGCGCCCTCTTTGTAACGCAGATGCTGGCCATTCTCGGTCTGCGTATGGTTCAAACCGATCTTTTTGAAGCCGTCATGGAGCTGCCGTTTTTTGCCGCGATTATCGGTACGACGCTCTATATGGGACGCCGGTATGCTTTTAGCGATCCCCAAAAAGCGCTGGAACTCCAGAAAATTCCGCTGACAATCGGCTTGGCACTTTTTATTCCGGGCATGATGCTCGGTACGCTTTTCACGGCACTGCTGCTCTTGGGATTTTTCATGCTTGCGGGTTTCAACATTACCGTCAATTCCGGGAAACAGATGGCCTACGTTCTGGGGGCGACATTTGTCGTGTTCCTGTACGCTGCGAGTGAGAGTCACAGCAGCCTGTTTTTAGTGATAGCGATAGCCTTCATCTTTGCATTTGTAGCGGTTCTGGTGCAGGAGTATTTTGTTTCAAGAACACGCAGGGCGTATCAGTCGTCTGAACAATACGGGGGACTGGGGCTTGGAATAAGTGTGACGGTACTGCTGATTGCGACGCTGCTGTACCTTTTCATACCGCGTCTTGAGGCGGTGAATCTCGGGTTTCTTTATGCCGGCGGCAGTAAGTATTACGATGACGATACGCTGGAGCGTCAGGCCGAGCATCAGCATGGGGACAATCCGGTACCGGCGCGCTATCCCGAAGCCAGACCCGATACGTCGTCGCATGATCTCGAACCCTCAGGTACGCAGATGGGCAATGCCCTGATGTTTTATGTGCGCGCGGCGAATCCGGTCTATCTGCGGGGCAGCGTGTATGACCGTTTTGACGGTAAGAAGTGGGTGCAGACACTCTCAAGCACGCAGGCCATCAAGCTAAAGGACGGGAAGCTGCAGGTTGGAAACGCCATGCAGAGCGAAGCAGGTGAGCGCGTGAGTGTAATGCATACCGAATATGCTCCGAAAGACAAGATCATCTACATTCCGCCCGTCCCCTATGAGCTGGAGTTTCCCGGCAGCGTCATTACACGCGATGCCTATGCAACCTATTATGCTCCCAAACCGGTGGAGGCCAAGAGTTTCTATTCCGCACAGGTATCCAAAAAACAGTTTGATTCACGTGCGGTTCTGGAAGGGAGTATCTATCAGGAAGAGGCGTACCTGCAGATACCCGAAGGGATTACGCCGCGTCTGGATACGCTGGTGCAGGAGGTCGTCTCCGGAGCGGCGACTCCTTATGAAAAGGCGGTAGCTCTGGAGTCCTATCTGCGTACGCACTACCGCTATACGATGGAGACCGTGTTTCATTCGTACGAGGGTGATATTCTGGAAACTTTTTTATTTGACAAACGGTACGGTCATTGCGAATATTTTGCAACCTCCATGACGATGATGCTGCGCAGCGCAGGCATTCCCGCGCGTTTTGTCACAGGGTTTGTGGCATCAACGTACAATCCCATGACAGGTTATTATGAAGTGCGTGCGCTCAACGGCCATGCGTGGAGCGAGGCGTGGATCGCACCGTATGGCTGGGTGATGTTCGAAGCGACTCCGGGATATCAGATCGATCCGCAGCGCGAAGAGGCGAGTCCCGCGAAAATGATCGAGGGATATCTGCTGACGCTTGAAACTATGAATATTTCCGACAACGGCATTGTCACAAAAGTTCGCGAAGGCATCGCGGCGCTTCGAAAAGGGCTTGAGTCGGGAGTGGCGTTCATCGCTTCGCACAGCGCGCTCCTGATGGGAGCGGTTGTCGGAATTCTGGGGCTCTCTTTTGTCTGGTATGCGCTCTCCCCGCTCCTGTGGTCATGGCTGGGAATACTGGCGCTTCATTATACGGCAATGCGGTATCGGGGCGGGGCACGGCAGCAGAAGATGTTTGACATCGTGCAGCGCCATTTGCGTCATTACGCGCTTGAGCGGAAGGAGCCGATGACGCTGGAGGAGTATGCCCGTTTGCTAGATTCTGAGAATATTCTGACGCAAACCGAACGCTCCTATCTGGTGCACGCGCTGAACCGTGTCTGCTACGGCAAGGAGTTACAGGTAGCGGATACGGCTCAATTTGAAACGACGATGCAGCGTCTTGCACGCTTAAAACGCCCGAGGCAGTATCCGCTGATTGGTTATTTTTCCAAAATTTTTTCCTGAGCGCGAACAAAACTTGCATTGACAGATGGTAATAAGGAGTTGCCATGGAGATCGCACTGAGCCGACACGAACACAAACCCCTGCAGATCAATCCGATCAAACATTCGCAGCCCATGGGAGCGGCACTCGCTTTTCTCGGGATTCGCAACTGTTTGCCTCTGATGCACGGTTCTCAGGGGTGTGCGTCGTACACGAAAGTCTTTTACACCCGTCACTTCAATGAACCCATAGCCATCTACAACACCTCCGTATCCGACATTACGGCGGTACTTGACGGCGGGGATTACTCGATTCTGCTTTCCATCGAGAACATTACCAAGAAGAACAAGTTTGTTCCCGAGCTCATAGGCCTGCATACGACGGGTCTGACGGAGACCAAGGGCGATGACGTCAGGGGTGTGGGAACGCATATCGAAATACCCTACTGCTATGTCAATACACCCGATTACGAGGGAGGCATGGAGAGCGGCTGGGCGCTTACATGTAAAGCCCTCATCGATCAGCTCACCGAACCTGCAACGACGGTAAAACCGCAGCGTCTGGTGCTACTGGTTCATGTGAGCATGACCCCTATTGAAGTCGAGAAACTCAAAACCTTCTGTGAAAGTTTCGGTTTTGAGACCCTCGCGCTTCCGGATCTCTCCACCTCCATGGACGGATTCTTCGGCGAGGCGCAGGGAAAACTGGCCACAGGCGGCATCGGCGTGGATGAGATCCGCACGCTCTCGGAATCGGCAAGCGTCATCTCCATCGGTGCTTCCATGACCAAAGCGGCTGAAGCGCTGCTTCTTAAAAATCCGGCCATCCGGCACTACCATTTTGATCATGTCATGGGGCAGGATGCTACCGACAATTTTGTCGCGACATTGATGCAGATCCGTCACATCGATCCGGTGCCTGCGGTGAAACGGTGGCGGGGACGTTTGCAGGATGCGATGCTGGATACCCACTTCGATATCGGCTCCTCACACTTTGTCGTGATGGGTGAACCGGACATGCTCAGCGGACTCTGCGCCCTGCTCGAATCGGTTGGTGGTACGGTAGAAGCGGCGGTTGCCACCACTTACAGCCCCGTTCTCGAAACCCTGAGCGCCAAACGGGTCTTTGTGGGCGACCTTGAAGACGCATTGCCGTTTTTTGAAAAAGCCGACCTGATTATCGGCAATTTTCATACAGAACGTTTATTGCACTCCTTTGAGCACAAGGGGCTCATTATTCGCGGCTTCCCCAACTATGAAGAGCTGGGGAACGCTTTGAAGTACGACCTGCTTTACGAAGGGAGTACCTATTTTCTCTTCGAAGTCGCAAATCAACTCAAAAAGGTGAAACATCATGGCTGATTCAATGAAGATAACAGTAGAAGGCGCGGAGCCGATGGAACATGCGATGAAAGTGGCGTTTGCCACGAAGGATCTCGAAGAGATCAATGCCCATTTTGGTGGCGCGAAAGAGTTCGCGGTTTACAGCGTCGGCAAAGACGGGTTTGCGTTTTATGGCGTTGTCAAGACCGACACCAGTGACATGGAAGGCGATGACAAGACCGATTTCAAGGTCAAGGCGCTTAAAGGCGTGGATATTATGTACTGCGAGAGTATCGGCGGTACGGCAGCGGCAAAGGTGATTCGTGCGGGAATTCACCCGATGAAGGTGAACGAACCCACGATGATCGAGACCGTTTTACGTGATTTGGTGACGATGATCAACGGCAACCCGCCGCCATGGGTGAAACGCATTATTCAGATGGAGACCACGGAAGACGCGCGCCTCGCGCGCTGGACCGCGGAATAAAAAGGAGCATTTATGGAAGCAGCAGCATTAGAGATGAATGATTTTATAGTAGAGCTGATTCGTCAGCTTCGTGCCACGGACCAGTTTGGAAACTGGTCGAAAATGAGCGACGAGGAGCTTCTGACCAAGAAGTACGTCAAAACGAAAGAGCAGCTCAAGGAGATTCCGATTATTGCGGATATCGATGAGATGCTAATCGGAGAGATCAAGATGATCTTCAAGGCGATAGCCTTGCAGTTCGAGCGCAAAACCGGCGTAATGTGCAACGTGGTCATGGAGATGAGTCACGAGGGATTCGGACGCTGTATCGTCATTGCCGACAAGATCGTGCTGGTGGACAAGTATTTCAAAGATGCCCACCGATTCAGTTTCAGAACGCTCGAAAAGCTCTATGAAGAGGGCGACAAATATCTTCAGAATGCATTTAAAATCTATGAGCAGTACAAACCTTGCAGTAAAGGAGAATAAAGTATGGCAAGTGTTGGAATTTTTGTTGGTAGCAGTGGCGGTGTGACACTGGAGGCGGCTGAGAAACTGAATGAGCTTTTTGACGGTTCGGAACTGATCAACATGGAAGAGGACTACGATGATCTGGAGCAGTTCGGGGAGTTTGACGTGCTTCTGATAGGTTCTTCCACATGGGGACAGGGCGATCCGCAGCGCGACTGGGTTGATCCGCTTTACGAGATGGAGAACGACGAACCCGATTTCAGCGGCAAAAAAGTCGCTTTTTTCGGTGCGGGAGATCAGGAAAGCCACGGCGAAGAGTTCGTAACGGCACTGGGGAAAATGCATGATCTTTTCGGTAAACTGGGCGCGACAACAGGATTCGGGTACTGGAGTACCGAAGGATATGATTTTAAAAGCTCCGGCGCACTGCGCGAGGGTAAATTCTGCGGCCTTCCGATTGACGATGTCAATCAGGAAGATCTGACCGAGGAACGTCTGACAAAATGGGCCGAGCAGGTCAAAAGCGAGATGGGAATCTGACATTTTTGTCATAACTACAGTGACTTTTGTGATGGATGCGAGAGCAGAAATTGCAAGTAGTCCGGAAATGTTACATGTAAGGAGACGCTATGAGCGCATTGCACGATTTTCAGCAGCTTACCGACACTGAAGAGTATTTTGAATTTTTCAATCTGGATTATGACGAGCGTCTGGTCTATGTCAAACGCTTTCATATCATGAAGAAGTTCGGTGAAATGATTGATAAAGCTCAGGGACACGATCTGGGCAGTGACGAGAAGTTGCTTGAGTACTATAAATTTGCACTGATCAGCGTCTATAAAAACTTTGAAAACGGGTATGCCCCGTCAGCAGCCGATGTCTGGGCAATGTTTGACAAACCGAGTGCCTGCGGTACCTGTTCCACATCGACCAGCTGTAGCGATATTGAGGAGGTCAGCAATGGAGTTCACGCATGCACAAGCCAGTCTAATCTCAGCTTCAACTAAGGACGAGATTCTTCCTGTTTTCCGTATAGGGCAGCGGGTAAGAATCACAAAACCGATCCGCAATGACGGCTCCAATCCATTTCACGGGCGTGATGAAATTCTCGTTCAGCCCGGTGCGGAAGGGTACGTCAAACATATCGGCGACTTTTTGCAGGTCATTCGTATTTACGACGTCCATTTCATCGAAGAGGGCTCGACATTCGGATGCCGTGAAGCGGAACTCGAAGCGGTCGATGAAGCCGACGGCTATGATGAAGTCGAAGAAGAGTTACGATGGATCCGCGAACACCGGGCAAAGAGAGCAGCTGAAAAAGCGGCCAAAGCTTCGGAACAATCTCAAAGCGAGGAGGCGTAGGTTTCCTGCTTTGGGCATTGTAGCTTCTTACATGTAAAGTCATGAGTACATGTAACGGAGGATTTTTATAAGGAGAGAGAATGGTCAATGTGATTTTTTGCGGTTTCGGCGACGATATGGACAAACGTGTCATCGCGCGCAGCGGTGATCTGCTGCTTCGTGTTGCTGAAAGCAACGGTATCAAAATCCCAACCGAGTGTAAAGACGGCATGTGCGGCAGCTGCGCTGTCAAGGTTGAAGATCTGTCAGTAACGGATCCGATGCCAAGCACCGAGGAAGATTATGATGCGCATGCCGTATCGTTTTATATGGCGGACAAAGAGCTCGACACACTGGTTGAGATGAATGCCATCACGAAAAAAGAGGCAGAAATTGCCCAAGAGTTCAACCGTCAAACCCCGGTGCGTCTTGCATGTCAGTACATCATCCGCACCGATATTTTAGTAAAACCATTTGAGTAAGAAGGAGTTCCAATGACAACACGTGTAGAAATTATCAATGACTTCCTGGCGATCAACGTCAAGCCGGGCAAAACAATCCAGGATATCGTAGAAGCTTCCGGTTCGGCGCTTCCTTTTGGTTGCCGTGATGGTGAATGCGGTACGTGCGTTGTAATGATCGAGTCAGGTATGGAATTCCTGAGCGAAGTTACTTCGAAAGAAGTTGCAGTACTCAAAACTGTTGGCGAACCCAGCCCTAAAGCGCGTCTTGCCTGTCAAATGAAAATCGTCCATCCTAACGGACTAGTACGGATTAAATATTAATCAATTTGTTGGAGCCAAATCCCCTTTGTCAGCATTATAATGAGGCATGATGAAACAGGAATATAGTCTCCAACAGAAACAGCTGCCGCGGCTCTCCATGAAAACATGGTTGCCGCTGCTGCAGTGCTCCCTTTCAGATCTGGACAAACACCTTCAGGTCATTACCAATGAAAACCCCTGCATTGAAGTCAGTTCGGGATACGAATCGGCAGAGAGCAACCTCGGACGCAATACCGCTGCCTACATGGCGTATCAGAATAGCGTCTCTAACGCATCGAGCGACGAGATCGAATGGCTCAGCATTGCCAAAAAATCGCTGTATGAAAGATTGGACGAACAGATCGTCGCACCGCTTTTTCCTACACCGATTTCCCAGAAAATTGCCCGGCAGATCATTTTTTACATTAATGAAGAGGGGTATTTCGACGGCAGTATTGACGAAATTGCAGAAGCGTGCGGCAGTACGCCCCATACGGTTGAAGGAGTACGCCAGCGATTTGCGTATCTGGAGCCTGCGGGTGTAGGCGCGGTCGATTACAAAGAAAGTTTTCTTTTTCAGCTTAGTGATGTCGAAATGGATGACGAGCTGAGTATTCTCGTGAGTGCGCTGATTGTGCAGTTCGAGCATATTGAAAAGTTCATCAACCATCCGCGTATCCATGATGCCAAGGCGGTGATTTCGCATCTGCACAATCCGCCGGCAATGGAGTATATGGAATCCGATCCTCCGGTATTGCCGGATCTCTTCATCGACTTCAAGGATGACGATCTTGTCATCCGGCTGAATCACTCCTTTTATCCGGACCTTCGTGTCGAGCAGATTGACAAGTACGACAATTTTGCCAAACAGAAGTTCAAGGAGGCGCGCGAACTTGTCAAGCTTCTTGATTTGCGAAAGGCGACGCTTTACAACATTGCACTGGTCCTGATAGAAAAACAGTATGCCTTTTTTATGGGCGGGGAACTCAAACCGCTTCGCCTTCAGGATGTGGCGGATGAACTCGGTTTCAATGAGTCGACGATCTCGCGGGCCATCAGCGAAAAGTATCTCGAATGTGACCGCGGTGTTTTTGCATTCAAGGATTTCTTCTCCAATGCTATCGGAGCGACTTCGACATCGGAGATCAAACATTTTCTACAGCGGCTGGTTGAAAGCGAGAACAAGGCGGAGCCTTACAGCGACAAATACCTGCACGAGATGATCGAACAGCGTTTTGGCATCAAAATGGTACGCCGTTCCATTGCGAAGTACCGTCAGGAGCTGGACATCCCCTCCTTCAAGGAGCGGGAATTCCTCTACAAACTCTCGGAGGTGTGATCAGAACTTCTGCTCGAAACTCAGAAAGAAGTTCGTTCCTTCTCTGGGAATGCCCGAGTCGGTCAGGTAGTAATAGACCGGATAACGTACATCGGCATTAAAAAGGTTTTTAACCGTAAGCTGTAGCTGAGAGAGCGGCGTGAGCTTGAACGTGAGTGTTTCATCCACGACATGGTAAGCATCCACCGTTGCATCGCGCCCGTCTTCGGCAACCCACAGCAGCTCGGTTTCCGTTGTTTCATTGTAGTAGCGCCATGTGGTTCCAAATGAGAGTCTGTCGCTTGGACGCAGCACGTACATTGCCTTGAACATGAGTGTCGAAATGTCGGGCATATCGACGGTTTTTGGAGTTTCCGCAACCCCGTCAACCATTTCCGGGGGGATGGTGTAGTCTGCCTGAATGTAACTGGCATTGAGATAGAGATTGTGTGTCATGTTGGGCCGGTAGTAATATTCGAACTCGGCACCTCTGCTTTCGCGGCTGTCAAAGTTCTGATAGCCCGGATCGGTGTTGGGATACTCTTCGAGATCAATGACGTTATTGAGATGGGAGTAGTAAAGGTTCAACATGAACTTGTGTGAAAAATTTGGTGCATAAATGGCGACGGCTTCATAGGTGTTGGTCTCTTCGGGCTTGAGATCCGGGTCTCCCGCGCGCATGTTGATATGACCGTTTTCATACGCTTCAATGAGTGTTGGCGCACGGAACGCCGAACCGTAGAGAAGTTTGAAAATCGCTTCGTCGCTGGCACGGTAGACCAGTGCGGCGCGTCCGCTCCACTGGGTTCCAAAGTCGGAGTAATTGTCGATACGTCCTCCGAGAACCACATCGACACGATCGGTAATGGCAATCAGGTCCTGAAGATAGGCATACACATTGGTCCGGTCGGTATGGGCATCATCAAGCAGTGAGCGTGTCGGATTGTGCCAGAAAGCGGATTCCGCCTCCTCGTTGTAGCGAAAACTCTCATAATTCGGATGGTTTTTGATGGCTTCAAGATTGGGGAGCATGGCATTTTCAACGGTACTGAAGAAATTGTCTTTGGTTACTGTGGCCTGCCGAACGCCCAGACCAAGCATTACATCGTTATTGTAGAAATTTGGCAGCGTGAGGATGGATTCGAGTTCCAAATTCTGTTCCTGTATTTTCTGCTCGATGTAAAAACCGTCATTTAGAACGATGTCGACGACACCGAGGCGATTTTTTACACCGTTGATGCCGCTGATATCGGTATGCATGTCAAGTCCGTGAACCGTGTAATTGGCCCGGGTTTCGAGTTGATAGCCGGAGAATTCCGCAGTGTAGGAGAGCTGTGAGAGAAAGTAGCTGTTCTCATGGTAACCCTCTTCCCAGGGCATGGGGTCAAGCTTGCTTTGGAATTCATAAAAATTGCCGGAATGGTTACGTTTGAAGCGTGTCAGAAACTCGAAGCCGCCGTTTTTGGCACGGAAACCCACAGAAAAATCTTTGATGGCCTCGTCCGTATAGCCGCCGCGGTCTTCCCAATAAAGCGATTTTTCGTTTTGCTGGTAGTAGCCGTCAAGGTAAAGGTCCCAGTCTCCCATATTTTCATACAGATTGGTACTGAGCATGCGGTAGCCGTAAGAACCGATTCCGGCACTGATACGCTCTTCCGGACGGTTGTTCCCCATCTTGGTAATGACATTGATGGTGCCATAGAAAGAACCTGCCCCGTACATGGTTGAGCCGGGGCCACGCAGCACCTCGATTCTGTCAATGATCTGGAGGGGAAGGTCCATATAGAAATAGCTTGTTCCCGAGATTTCGTTGTAGATGGGAACGCTATCGATCATGAGCTTGATTTTATCCGAAAGATAGGCATTGGGATTTTTTAGCCCGCGTACGGTTGTCATGGTATAGCCCATGGGGCTCAGCTGCGTTTGAATGCCCGGCAGCATTTCAAGCGCTTCGCCAAGCGTCTGGATACCGGCATCGCGATAGGTCTGCGCATCGATAACGGTAACGACAGCAGGCAGGTAGTCGACATTGAGTGATTTTTTGGTTGCAATATCGCTCGCATCCTGAAGCAGGGAAGCAAAATCCTCAACCATCGGCAGAGGGTCATTAGCCGATAGAATGCTTGCAGCCAGAAAAAGATGAAAAAATATATTTTTTTTCGTCATAATTTACCTCTCTGTCAACTGATGTGTTACAATGTTAATTATAAATACATATTAATGAAATTATGTATCTGTCAAGGGGTCAATAATACTCTATTTTCAGTCATAACGACATTAAACAGCATAAATATTAATTATTTGAGCAAAGTAAAGAAGAGAATTTTGAATTTTTTTAAACGTAGAATATTGGTACTCATTCTTCTAGCACCGCTTTCACTCTTGCATGCAGTATCCTACGATGAAAATATGCTCCAGATTTACTCAAAAATCATTCCCAGACTGGTGTTGATGAGCAATCTTGCAACGGAATCCGGACAATCCGTATCGATCTGTACCATTCATAACGGTAATGATGCCGTTGCAGCCGAACGGTTTGCACAGATGATTCAGAAAAATGCTGCAGGCGGGTCGATTGTGTTTAACATCCGGCAGCGTACCTATAAGCATGCGTCAGAATGTTTTGAGAGTCAACTTCTTTTCCTGCTCAACGGATCAGAACAGCAATTTTTGCAGTTGCAGCAAAAACTTGGGAACCGGCAGGTGATAACGGTCTCGTACGATCCCAGAATGCTTGAAGCCGGAGCCGATATATCGCTCTATATGGGACGAAGCGTCATGCCCTACCTTAATCTGAACGCATTACGTCATAAAGGTATCAGGCTTGAAAGT
>JBNLFL010000023.1:0-9496 GCA_050305515.1 Sulfurimonadaceae bacterium | reverse complement strand
GTGCCAACGGTCTGGAACAGGGGGATTTAATGGGGTATGCGATTGGCGCGGACGGGAACGTCGAGGCCTCTTTCACCAATGGACGCACGAGCGCCGTCGGGCGAGTCGCCGTTTTTCATTTTATTAATGAGCAGGGGCTTGAAAATGTCAGCGGAACCCATTTCAGAAAAAGTACCAACAGCGGCTCTGCATACTTTTTCCAGGATGCCGCCGGTAATAATATTCTAGGCGCCAGCGTACAGAATCACCGTCTTGAAAGCTCGAATGTACGTTATGAGGTTGGCATGACGGATCTGATTATCATGCAGCGTTCTTACATGGCAAATGCCAAATGCATTACCACAGGTGATGAACTGGTTCAAAAAGCACTGCAGATGTAGGCTAACGGGAGCTAACGCTCTGTTTGCTTACATGTAAAACATTTGGAACACTCTTTGCTTTTCATCTATTAATAATTCAGAGATAAAGGATCTACGATGTTAAAGTCTCTCTTCTCAGGCGTTTCCGGATTGCAGTCGCACCAGATTGCAATGGACGTCGAATCAAATAACATTGCCAACGTCAATACGATCGGTTATAAATATTCCCGTGCGAACTTTGCCGATCTTCTGGCGCAGACGAATCAGATCGCGACAGCACCTCAGGGAGATCTCGGCGGTAAAAATTCCGTGCAGATTGGCCTAGGTACCAATATCAATTCCGTGACCCGCATCCACTCGCAGGGGTCGGTACAGAATACCGATAAAAATACTGACGTTGCCATTCAAGGCGATGGCTTTTTTGTCGTCAGTTCCGATGGCGGCAACACCTATAAATATACCCGTTCCGGTGACTTCAAGTTTGATGCGGCAGGTAATTTTGTTGATAACAACGGATTTATCGTACAGGGATGGATGCGGGATGAAGCAACAGGTAACGTTGACTCTACGGCACCGCTAACCAATATCAAAATTCCTTCCGGACTAACAACACCGGCCAATGCATCGAGCGAGATCGTTCTCAAAGCGAATCTGAATTCCGGAAGTTTGGTGGGTACGGGTGAGCTCACTCCGACGTTTGCGATGGATAATACCGGTGCCATGAGTGACGTCGATGCCTATAATGAAGATTTGGGGTACATGTTTAGTGGCAGCGGACAGGCGTTTAATCTGGTAGCAGGACAAGGTGTTTCCATTAGCCTTGACCCGACAGCCGCTACACCGACCTATGTGGATTTTGTCTATGATCCCGCAGGTGATGGTGCCGCCAATGACAATACCTTCCAGACTGTTAACGGGCTTCGCGAAGAGTTGCAGAACTTTTTTGGTGCGGGCGTCGATGTGGTAGTCACAAGTGACGGAAAATTCCAGATTCAGAATAACAGCGGTTCCGCCCTGAATATTGGTGTTCAGGATATTGCTTCCAATCCCAATGAGTATTTCGCTTCGTCATTTTCAACATTTATCGGAAGCATTCAAGACGGTGCTACAAAAAATTCGCAGGCAATTAATGCCGCAACACACTCGTCCAGTATCGATGTTTTTGACTCTCTGGGAAGCCGTCATACGGTTAAACTGGATTTTAGAAAAGTTTCCGGTGCCAACGGTACGGAGTGGACATGGAGTGCCGAAGTACCGAAACCGGGTGATCTTAATACCAATCTCTCTCCCAACGAGAACAAAATCTGGGGTGGCACGATCCAGTTTGACGAAAATGGAGCCCTTTCGGGTTATAATCCGCCAAACCTTGATTTTACCGCGAACAACGGATCATCAAAAAACCAGAATATCAATCTGAATTTCGGTTCCATTAACGGATTTGACGGTGTTACCAGTTATGACTCTCCTTCAACTACAGGCGGTATCACACAAGACGGTTACCCCGGTGGTGACCTGCTGGGTATCCGGATTGATCAGAGCGGTACGCTGATCGGCTCTTTTTCAAACGGCCGTTCTTTTGGTCTGGCCCAGATCGGTATGGCGAAATTTGCCAACAATGAAGGTCTTGTTGCGGACGGCAGCAATGTTTATATGCAGTCTGCAAACTCGGGTGAAGCAGTTGTTGGTACAGCAGCTACGGCAGGTCGCGGATTTATGCAGTCTTCAGCACTTGAAGCATCCAACGTGGACCTTTCCAAATCGCTGACGAATCTTATTATCATCCAGCGCGGCTATCAGGCTAACGGTAAAACGATTACCACATCCGATACCCTGCTTGAAACGCTTATCGGTCTCAAACGCTAATACTGACGCCTTCGGGCGTTAGTTAGTTAAACTTCCCATACACTTCGTTATACAGACTCATCGCGAAACGGTCACTCATTCCCGCAATATAATCCGCAATAATCCGGTGTTTACTTCTTACATGTAATTGATCCCGATAGAATTTCGGAAGGATTTTCGGTTCATCGTTGAGGGCGTTATAGAGTCCGATAATCGCCTGTTTGCCCGCATACATCTTTCTGATAATTTTCGGGTGCTGGTAGAGTTCCCCAAAGAGGATTTTTTTTAATTTTTTGATTTCAGTCTCCAGCGCCGGGTCAAACCCGATAGGAATCGGTTCGGTTGCATCAAGAGTTGCCGCCAGAACTTTGGCATCGGCGACACGTGCTTTGGAGTAGTCCAGAAGCGAGTAAACCAGATGGTTGATGAGGTGAGAGCTGAAGCGGTAGCGGAACATCTCGTCTTCCTCTTCGTTGATTCCTTCGGCATGTACTTTCTCAAGAATCTCACGAATCAAAGCACTCTGTTTGAGGGTATTGAAGCTGATCAGCCCCGAATGGACGCCATCATCAATATCGTGACTCATGTAGGCGATCTCGTCGGCGCGGTCCACAACCATGGCCTCGATGCTCGGATGGGTGTCGAGCCTGAAGGTCTCCGCGATGTTTTGCGGAATGAAACGCTTTTTGTAGGGGTAGGAGTGCTTTAAAATGCCTTCAAGCGTGGCAAAGGTGAGATTAAGCCCAAGAAAGCTGTTGTAGCGTTTTTCGAGCTTGGTAACCACGCGAAAGGACTGGAAATTGTGCTCGAAGCCATTGCTATAACCGTCATGTTTGAGGCATTCGTCGAGCACGTCTCCGCCGATATGTCCAAAGGGGGTATGCCCCAGATCATGGGCAAGTGCGATGGCTTCGGAGAGCGCTTCTTCGAGCCCAAGGGTTGACGCGATAGAACGGGCGACCTGACTCACTTCGATGGAGTGTGTCAGGCGTGTGCGAAAGAAGTCACCTTCCTGATTCAGAAAAACCTGTGTTTTGTATTCGAGTCTCCGAAAGCTGCCGGAGTGGATAATCCGGTCACGGTCTCTGGCGTAGGGAGAACGAAAATCGTCCGAGATGTCATGAAAGCGTTCGTAAGGTTGCAAGCGGTTGCTCCTGAATCTTTTGGCTATTGTAGCATGTTACATGTCGTACTGTTTTTTTTAACTTTAAGTGTTCTTTTCCTCAAAGCTGGCTATAATGTCACTCTTCATTTTCATAGACAGGTGGCCGAGTGGTCGAAGGCGCACGCCTGGAACGCGTGTGTAGGGCAACCTACCGAGAGTTCGAATCTCTTCCTGTCTGCCATTGATCTGTTCTATTATTTATTTTTTACACACTTGCTATTACTGAACTGACCAGCATTTATACTATTTTTTTGACAATGAGCTCATTCAAAGGTGTGTCGTATGACGGCTTCGGGGTTAAATTTAAAAGGTAATATTTTCGGGGGTATCACTGCTGCCATTATTGCACTTCCGCTGGCACTGGCATTTGGTGTTGCCAGCGGTCTGGGTGCGACGGCGGGGCTTTATGGTGCCATCATCCTTGGTTTCTTTGCATCGCTTCTCGGGGGAACTCCTTCACAGATATCCGGGCCTACGGGACCGATGACCGTTGTTGTTGCTGCTGCCGTTACGACACTTGGCGGCGATATCGCGCAGGTAGCCGCCGTGATCATGCTCTCGGGTATTATACAGATCATTTTTTCTGTTGCAAACCTGGGGCGCTATGTCCGCTTTATTCCCTATCCGGTCATTTCGGGCTTTATGAGCGGTATCGGCGTTATTATCATCATTTTACAGATCAACCCCTTTTTGGGGTTGCCTTCGGATGCTTCCATTATTCATCTGCTATTGAGTCTTCCCGAGAATATTGCACAAAGCAATCTTTGGTCTGTTGCTCTGGCAGCGGCATCGCTGGCGATCGTGATGCTGACTCCGGTAGCTGTGACCCGGGTACTGCCGGCACCGTTGATCGCATTATTGATTCTGACAACACTCAGCAGTATGCTGGCGCTTCCCGTAACGCAGATTGGCGAGATTCCCTCTACGCTACCGGACATTATCATGCCGTCGTGGAGTTTTGAGAACTACCGCATTATCATAACTCTGGCCGTGACTATCGCTATATTGGGCACGATTGATACACTGTTGACTTCGATTGTAGCCGACTCGATCACGCAGACACGCCATGACCCTAAAAAGGAGCTTTTCGGGCAGGGTATCGGCAATACTCTGTGTGCTTTTGTCGGGGCCATTCCGGGTGCCGGTGCGACCATGCGTACGGTGGTTAACGTAAAAAGCGGCGGCACCAACCGCATTTCCGGTATGCTTCACGCCGTTATTCTGCTGCTGATTGTCCTTTTCTTTGCACCGCTGGCATCGCAGATTCCGTTGCCGGTATTGTCGGGAATTTTGATCAAGGTCGGTATTGATATTCTCGATTACCGTTTTTTAAAAGTATGGAATCGAAGTCCGGGGCACGATCTGGTCATTATGGCGAGTGTCTTTTTTGTAACCGTTTTTGTCGATCTGATAACGGCCGTGGGTGTCGGCATTGTGCTGGCATCGCTGCTTATCGTCTACCGGATTACCAAGGCGACGCAAATTGAGCTGGTGCGCCCTCAGGAAGAGGAGACGGCACGGCATCTGGAACTTAACAAAGTTCGTATCATCACCATCAACGGCGCTTTCTTTTTCGGGTCGTCAACCTATTTCGAACATCAGGTAAATGCCATGCTTGACATCCGAACCATGATTATCGATATTGTCAATGTCCCTTTCATCGACATTACCGCAATCTTCACACTCAAGGACCTCATTGCCAAGCTGCACCGTGAAAATGTCGAAGTCATTGTCGTGACGCAGGAAAGATACCGTCAAAAACTGATGCGTTTCAATGACGACGGCGGCTTTGATACGGTGCGCTTTTATGATCGTCTCGAAAGCGCCATAATGCAGATTCGCGCGTTGTCTCAGGAAAATGAGCACCATTAAAGCAGCTTTAAAATGGAAGGCTTCGTGATTGTCTAAATAATAGACAAATCTCCATTTCCAATGCGTTTCCCCGGTGCTAGAATGCCATAAAAAAGCAGGGAGACCACAGTGACCAACAAAGAACGTTTTATTCTTCACTTTCGGCAGGCACGCACGGCTCATATCAAGTGGCTTAATCAAATCAAACTCATAGTAACCGGTATCCAGAATCATCACGAAGGCATTGCACTGAACCAGAGCGAAAGCGAATTCGGATGCTGGCTGTTTGACGAAGCGATCAGTCTCGGAGGCTTGCACAGTAAGCGGCTGTTTGAAGAGAGCCTGGAGCTGCATACGCAGTGTTATGATAAATACCTCGAAATCTATCATGTGCTTTTCACGGACAAAGGGGGATTGTTTCAGGGTATTTTTGGAAATACCAAACGTGCCAGCAAGCATGAACTTAAACTGGCACAGCGTTATTATGAGGAGCTGGTGCAGTACTCCGACAGCATGCTAAATCGCTTGCGATCTCTTGAAACGCAGCTGCTCGCCATGCCGCAGGAGCAGTTCGAGGGCTTATCGATCGATGTGGAAACCGTCGCACCGGTTCAAAAAGTACGGCATGACATGAATGGACCGAGTTATTACCGTGGACAGCGTATTGACTGACTTGTGAAAATGGCAAGATTCCTTAAATAGATGCTCAACGTAACAGTAGAAACTCATTTTCCGGGACAGTAAATTTGTGATTTTAGGGATTTTTACGGTTTGAAAGTGGTGATCACGATTGGACTCGAACCAACGGCCACTACCATGTCAAGGTAGTGCTCTACCAACTGAGCTACGCGATCACTTTTTGAAGGCTGAAAGTATAGCAAAAAAGTTTTTCTATTTCAAGAGTTGCAGAGTTTAGGTTTGAGATTCACAAGCAGAAGCCACAATACCGCCACATCGATCATGACATCGGCAAAATTGAAGACGGCAAATTCAAATCCCCAGTGGTAATAGACGTAATCGACCACGCCGCCGTGAATGAAGCGGTCATAGACATTGGAAAAACCGGCACCGATGAGAATCCCGCCTGGTACTGCGTAACATCCTTTACGCAGATTGATAATGTATGCTCCCACGGATACAATGAGAATCAGCTGCAGCCACTTGAGCCATTCTCCGAGAAAAGCGAACATCGAAAACGCCACCCCTTTGTTATATACGAGAACCAGATCCACATAGTCGGAGTAGAAGCGGAATCCCTCGATGAAGAGCTGTTTGATATTCTGATCGACAATAAAAATACCGACCATCGCCATCATCATGGCAATAAGAAGTTTAGCCACCCAGTGCTTCTTTAAAAAAGGAACTAAGCTTTTCCATTGCTTTGTTCATGGCTTTGGCATCTTTGGCTTCGAGCAGAATGCGGAGTTTGTTCTCTGTCCCGGAGTAACGTACCAGATGACGAATGTGCTGTGCATCGAGAGCGGCAAGCGCTTCGCTCAGTCCGGTAATGCTTTCAAGCGGCTTTTTCTCTTTTACATGTAAGTTCACCAGTTTTTGCGGATAGAGTGCAAACGGACGAAGCACCTGCGACGCCTTGATATTACTTCGCAGAATAAGCGCCAAGATCTGCAGGGCGCTGACAAGCCCGTCCCCGGTTTTGGCATAATCATGCATGATGATATGGCCGCTCTGTTCGCCGCCGAAGTTGATTCCTTCGCTGTTCATGATGTCAAGCACATGTTTGTCGCCGACATTGCTGCGGTGGAGTTTCAGTCCCTTTTCGGCAAGCGCATCTTCAAGCCCCTGATTGCTCATGACGGTAGCGACAATGCCATTACCCCTGAGTTGGCCGCTTGCATACAGGTAGAGACCCAGTGCGCCCAGCAGCTGATCGCCGTTGACCACTTCGCCCTTCTCGTCAACAACAACAAGGCGGTCTGCATCGCCATCAAGCGCAAAGCCGATGTCCGCGCGGTATTTTTTGACAGCATCCTGAACATCTTTGGGATGCAGCGCCCCGCAGTTTTCATTGATGTTGAATCCGTCGGGTTTGTTATGCAGCACGATGACTTCGGCGCCGAGTTCTTCAAGAACCGTCGGCCCGACTTTGTAGCCGGCGCCGTTGGCGGTGTCGAGAACGATCCGCACGCCCTGAAGCGTCAGATCTTTCGGGAAAGAGTTTTTAAGCTGAACGATATAGCGGCCGATGACATCGTCGATCCGCTTTGACATCCCGATGGACTTTCCGGTAACGTTGGCGTCTTTGATGGTATCCATATCTGCAACGATGGTTTCAATCTGTGCTTCGACGGCTTCACTGAGTTTGTCGCCGTGCGCATCGAAAAATTTGATGCCGTTGTCTTCGTAGGAGTTGTGGCTTGCCGAAATCATGATACCCGCGTCGCAGCGCATGTTCTCGGTAAGAAAGGCAATGGCCGGTGTTGGCATGGGGCCGATCTGCACGACATCATAGCCTACCGCGGTCAGGCCACTGACGATGGCGTTTTCAATCATATAGCCGCTGCGGCGGGTGTCTTTGCCAACCAGGATCTTTTTGGTTTTGGCATGTTTTTTGAAATAGATTCCGGCTCCCATGGCCACTTTCATAGCCAGTGCGGCGTAGAGAAAACTTCCCGCTTCGCCGCGAACACCATCGGTTCCGAACAATTTCATATTTACACCTTATTTTAGGATTTTCAAGCAATATCGTTTAAACATAACTTAATTTTAAGAATCTTTAAGGTAGTATTCTACCCTAAAAAAATTTTGATAAGGATAAATGCATATGGCAAATCACAAGTCAGCATTGAAACGTATCCGCCAGACTGAAAAACGTACTGAGCGCAACCGTTACTACCGCACCCGTTTGAAAAACATCGTAAAGGCTGTTCGCTCTGCTATTGACGAAGGGAACAAAGAAGAAGCACAGGCTGCTTTCAAAGTCGCTAATCAGCAACTGCACAAATTCGTCAGCAAAGGTGTTCTGAAAAAAGAGACCGCTGCCCGTAAAGTAAGCCGTCTGAACCTCGCTGTTAACGCACTCTAAGCACACCCTTATTCAGGCCCTCCGTGCTCGCCGATAAACTTACCCCCTTTATCAACCGTTATCACGAGCTGAGCAATCTGCTCAGCGCGCCTGACATTGCCAGTGACATCAAACGCATGACGTCACTCTCCAAAGAGCAGTCCGATCTGCAGGATATCTACGAAAAGGCACAGGAGTATAAAAAACTACTCTCCGACATTGCCGACAACAAAGAGATGCTGTACGACCCGGAACTCGGTGACCTCGCCAAGGAAGAGCTTAAAGTGCTCGAGCCGCAGGTTGAAGTCTACGAAGAAGAGATCAAAAAGCTCTTGATGCCAAAAGACCCCAATGACGAACGCAATACCATCATCGAGATGCGTGCGGGAACCGGCGGGGACGAAGCCGCACTTTTTGTCTCCGATCTTTTTGGAGCGTATCTGCGTTATGCGGAGCTGCGTGGCTGGAAGGTCGAGCTCCTTGACAGCTCTCCGACGGAAGCCGGCGGCTATCGCGACATCACGGCGCTCATCAAGGGCGATCAGGTCTACAGCCGCATGAAATATGAAGGCGGTACGCACCGCGTCCAGCGTGTTCCGGCAACGGAGTCGCAGGGGCGTCTGCATACTTCGGCCATTACGGTAGCCATTATGCCGGAAGTCGATGATGTCGAAATCACGATTGACCCGAATGATCTTAAAATCGACGTGATGCGCTCTTCGGGTTGCGGCGGACAGTCAGTCAACACGACCGACTCCGCCGTCCGTATTACGCACCTACCTACCGGCATCGTCGTAACCAACCAGGATCAGAAGTCGCAGCATAAGAACAAAGAGAAAGCCATGAAGGTTCTCAAGGCACGCCTTTATGATCTTCAGTTGCAAGAAGCGATGGAGAAAGAGGGCGCTGCCCGGAAAGATCAGGTGGGAACGGGAGACCGCAGCGGTCGCATCCGAACCTACAACTATCCGCAGAACCGCATCTCCGACCACCGCATCAACCTCACGCTCTACAGCCTTGAAGAGGTGATGAGTTCGGGAACCTTCGATCAGGTGATCGACCCGCTCATTGCCGACGCGCAGGCAAAACAGATCGAAGCCGCCGGGCTTTGATGCTTACATGTAATACCAACCACCATTAACTATGGCTACGCAAGCACCATCAGCTTCAAGTATTTCAAGGCGTCACGAAGAGGCGTAGCCAAAGCTACGCCGATGAATGACAACGCAGAAAGACGCCGAAGATCATGGTGCC
>JBNLFL010000022.1:0-13960 GCA_050305515.1 Sulfurimonadaceae bacterium | reverse complement strand
ATATCATCACTTCTTCTTTTGGCGCTGCTGCAAATAATAGTAGAGCACTTTCATCTCATTGTCGGTTAAAAAGTAGCGGGGCATACCGCGATTACGGCTGTTAAGCGCTTTTTTAAATGTTTCAAACGGGAGTGTATTAATGGCGGGGGCTTCAAAAATATGACTTTCGTTTTTGACACTGTACGAAGCGATTTTTTTGCCTGAGCCGTCTGCTCCGTGACACGCCGCACAACTGATGCCGCGCGGATTGTTGTAGAGCTGTTCGGCATACTCATCTTTGGTGATGAAGTCGTCATCCGCTGTGAGAATGGTTATAAAAAGTGCCAGACACAGCCACTTCATGGCGCTCCTTTAGCCTTGTATTATCAAAGTGTCGGTATCATATCCAAAAAAATATTGCGGGTAAATGAATGCAGATATTAGATGGTAAAGCCCTGGCGGCCAAGATCGAAACGCGCGTCGCCGCCGATGTCAAAACACTCAAATCGGGAACGGGACGCGTTCCCGGGCTGGCAGTGATTCTGGTCGGAAACGATCCGGCAAGTCAGGCGTATGTTGGTATGAAAAAAAAGGCGTGTGACCGTGTAGGATTTTATTCCGTTACCCACGAAATGCCCGAAGACATCTCGCAGGATGCTATCGAGAAAACCATTGAGATGATGAATCTCAACCCCAACATTGACGGTATCCTGATTCAACTGCCGCTGCCGCCGCAGATTGACACGACCAAACTGCTTGAACTGGTCGCTCCGAACAAGGATGTCGACGGATTCCACCCCTACAACGTCGGGCGCCTGAGCACCGGACTTGACGGCTTTGTTCCCTGCACCCCGCTGGGCGTCATGGAGCTTCTGGATGAATACCATATCGATGTCAAAGGCAAAAACTGCTGCGTCGTGGGAGCTTCGAACATTGTCGGAAAACCGATGGCCGCACTTTTGCTTAATGCCAACGCCACGGTTGAAGTGTGTCATATTTTCACGGATGATCTTAAAAAGCACACGCTTGCGGCCGACGTCATTCTCGTCGGTGCCGGCGTTATCAACCTGATTACCGCCGATATGGTTAAAGAAGGTGCCATCATCATCGACATCGGTATTAACCGTGCGCCGAATGGCAAACTCGTCGGTGACGTTGATTACGCCAACGTCGCGCCAAAAAGCTCCTACATCACTCCGGTTCCCGGCGGTGTAGGCCCTATGACCATTGCCATGCTGCTCTCCAACACCCTTAAAGCTGCCAAAGCTCACGCCAACGAGGTTCTATGAAACAAAAAGCGATCGACTACTCTTTAAAGTTCTACCGTTTTTCCAACTCCTGGACGGGTACGATTATTATCGTACTCTTTATCATCTTCTTTGTCGCGCAGGCGTTTCGTATTCCCAGCGGCTCCATGAAAGATTCGCTGCTCATCGGCGACCACCTTTTTGCCAAAAAGTTTGCCTATGGCATTCCGACTCCGCATCTGCCTTTTCTGGAGATCCCGCTCATTCCCGGGACCGACGGGCACATACTCAACGGTGATGCGCCGCAGCGCGGCGATATTGTCATTTTCCGCTATCCCAACAACCAGCAGCTCCACTATGTCAAACGCTGTGTCGCAGTACCGGGAGACGAACTTTTCCTGATAAACAAAGACCTCTACATTCATCCGCATGAAGGCGACGATTACATCAAAGAGCATTACAAGGACTATGAGGTTATGCCTTTTGGCGGGCGTCTGTGGGTAAAAAACCCCTACCGTAAAGACCACCCCGGCATTCACAACGACGAAAAAATCGTCAATGACGGACGCTACCCGATGCCGCTTTTCAACGTACCGCCCGTACGCGTTCCCGAAAACGAATTTTTCATGATGGGTGACAACCGCGACCACTCCAACGACAGCCGTTTCTGGGGCACCGTTCCTTATGGCCTTATCGAGGGGACACCCTGGTTCATCTATTTCAGTATGAACGACAACTGGGAAATCCGCTGGGACCGCATGGGTAAAACTCCGGCCGATCTGGAGCAGAAAGAGTACCTTGACCGCGCCATTGAAGAGCGCATCAAATATGATGCTAACGACCATGCCATATATTAGAAGGCCCTGATTTTGGACACACTTGATCTGATCGAACTTGTTGCCGCCATTGCCGCACTGCTTGTCGCCATTATCGGCCATGAGATCATGCACGGCTGGGTCGCGTACAAATACGGTGACAACACGGCTAAAGATGCCGGTCGTCTGACCATTAATCCCATCAGCCACATTGATCCGGTCGGCTCCCTTCTGGTTCCGGCACTCATGTACTTTATACCGATGCTGCTGGGTGCAGGAAGCGGCTTTCTGTTCGGCTGGGCCAAGCCGGTACCCATCAACACCCGCACGGTCATCAATAACGGCGGCTACAATGCCGCCATGCAGGTGAGCCTTGCAGGCATTGCCTACAATTTCGCCCTCGCCTCGCTCGTTTCCGTTTTTCTGGTTGCCCTGCCGCAGCCGGTTGAGAGTGACGGGCTGCTCTACATTTTCGGCTACGTCTTTGTTTTGAAACTGCTGCTGATCAATGTCGTACTTGCCGTGTTCAATCTGCTCCCCGTCCCGCAGTTCGACGGTGCGCATTTTGTGATGTTTCTAAGCCTAAAATACCGTCTCAACGCGATAGCCGAGTTTTTCTACAAAGCCGAACCTTACGGCATGATCATCGTACTGATTATCTTGATGACCCCCATTAAAGACTATGTCTTCATCGCACCTGTTCAGATGGTGCTTAAACTTTTACTTTCATAAAGGATGACTATGAAATTTTATGTTGCTACCGACCACGCCGGAATCGATCTCAAAGACTTTACATGTAAACTGCTTGAGCAGAAAGGTCACGAAGTGGTTGACCTGGGACCTTTCAGCCGTGACCGTGTCGACTACCCCGACTTTGCCGTCAAAGTGTGTGAAAGCGTTCTGGGCGAGCCCGGCACTCAGGGTGTGCTTATCTGCGGCTCCGGCATCGGTATGAGCATGGCGGCCAACCGCCATCACGGCATTCGCGCCGCACTCTGCCATGATGCCTACACCGCGCAGATGGCACGCATGCACAACGATGCCAACGTGCTCTGCTTCGGCGAGCGTATTGTCGGTCAGGGCGTGGCCGAGTCCATCATCGACGCCTGGCTGGGTGCGAGTTTCGAAGGCGGTCGCCACTGCGGCCGGGTCGATAAAATCGAAGCTATTAAAGGATAACCATGTTTTGGGAGTGGTCACTGCTAACCATCATTTCAATCCTTGCTATTTTTCTGTTCATCAAGATGTACTACTTCAAAAGCATCACGGCCAAAGAGCAGCGCAGCAACGATATGATGAAACTGACCCTCCACGAAGCGGAGATCCTGATCCGTAAATATCAGGTGCAGCTGCAGCGTGCACTGGGCAACGTGGACATTCTGACCGAAGAGCTCAACAAGCAGCGCGAGGAGATCAAAATGCTCAAACAGCGCAACTCCAAACACCGTATTGAGAGCGACAGGCTCCAGACCAAAATCAAAGAACTTGAAGGGCGCATCGACGCGCTTCTCTAAACAAAGGAGAGTTATGACACTCAATGACAATGACAAGCAGGTCATTCAAAGCGCCATTCGTGATATTCCCGACTTTCCCAAACCGGGCATCATCTTTAAAGATATTACGACGCTGCTCAACAACGCCGAGGCATTCGGTACGCTGATGCAGCATCTCAAAGCACGCTATGAAGGCTACAATCTTGACTATATCGCGGGCATCGACGCACGCGGATTCATTTTCGGCGCAGCGCTCGCACAGATGCTCGGCATCGGTTTTGTACCCATTCGCAAAAAAGGCAAACTCCCCTACACGACCGTAAGTGAAAAGTATTCGCTCGAATACGGTTTTGACGAAGTGGAGATGCACATTGACGCTTTTCGCGGCATTGAGAAAGCCAAAGTACTTCTGATGGATGATCTGATTGCCACCGGCGGTACCGCTTATGCCGCTTGCAGTCTTATTGAAAAAAGCGGCGGTGAGTGTGTTGAAGCCTGTTTTATACTCGGCCTTGAGTTTCTCGAAGGCCAGAGCCGTCTTTCAAAAATTACCAACGTCTATACCGTAATAGGAATCAATTAAATGTATATTCCCAAAGCTTCCCGCTTCGACCCCAACGACAACGGCCATTTCGGCATCTTCGGCGGCCGCTATGTACCTGAAACCCTGATGCCCGTTCTGCTTGAGCTCAAAGAGGAGTACGACAAAATACGCTTTGACGAGAGCTTCTGGAGCGAAGTGGACGGCTATCTCAAAGATTATGTCGGACGTCCCTCGCCGCTCTACTTGGCCGAGAACCTTTCCAAAGAACTGGGCGCAAAAGTCTACCTCAAACGCGAGGACCTCAATCATACCGGTGCCCATAAGGTCAACAACGTCATTGCCCAGGGTCTGATGGCCAAACGTCTGGGCAAGAAAAAAGTGATCGCCGAAACCGGTGCCGGACAGCACGGCGTCGCCACCGCAACGATCTGCGCACTTCTGGGTCTGGAGTGCGAAATCTTCATGGGCGCCAAAGACGTCGCGCGCCAGGAGCTCAATGTCTTTCGCATGAAACTTCTAGGTGCTAAAGTCCATGCCGTCGAGAGCGGTTCCAAAACGCTCAAAGACGCTATGAACGATGCCATTCGCCACTGGGTCACCCATGCGCGTGATACGTTTTACATTATCGGTACCGTTGCCGGGCCGCACCCATACCCGCTTATGGTACGTGACTTTCAAGCCATTATCGGCTATGAAGCGCGGGCCCAGATTCTTGAAAAAGAGAGACGCCTGCCCGATCACGTTATCGCCTGTATCGGTGGCGGTTCAAACGCTATCGGAACCTTCCAGCACTTTCTTGACGATAAAGAGGTAGGCTGCATCGGTATCGAAGCCGGAGGGCTCGGCGTCGATACCGACAAACACGGAGCATCCCTGCTCAAAGGGCGTCCCGGTGTCCTCCACGGGCAGATGAGCTATCTGCTTCAGGATGAGGACGGGCAGATTCTCGAAGCCCACTCCATTTCGGCAGGTCTCGACTACCCCGGTATTGGACCGGAACATGCATATCACAAAGAGAATGCCAATGTACGTTACGACACCATCACCGATGCCGAAGCACTTGATGCCTTCGTATGGCTCTCACGTGCCGAAGGCATTATTCCGGCATTCGAGTCGGCTCATGCCGTCGCATACCTGAAAAAGATGCCCGATATCCAGGATAAACTTATCATCGTGAACCTTTCCGGTCGCGGGGACAAAGATATGATTCAGGCTAAAGACCTGCTCCATTTTGACTAAAGAGAGATGAATGAAACTGATTTTAGAAAATAACGTTTTTGACAACATCCATGCCGATCTTGCGGTGATATTTCTCGACACCGCACGTCTTGAAAATTCTTCCCACCGTGCTCTGCTCGAACGTGCCGGTTTCAAAGCCAAACAGGATGAGCAGTGTCTGCTGCTTGAAAGCGGTGCACTTTACTGCGGTGTTGAAGCCTTCGATCCGGACTCCCTTCGCGCCGCGGCTGCAGGCGCCATTAAAACGCTTTCAAAACAGAGCCATCCGCGTGTTAAACTCAGTGCCTGCGGTCTGGAGAATATTCAGGCTTTGGTTGAGGGCATCATGCTCGGAAACTACCGTTTTGAGCTCTACAAAACCGAAAAGCAGAACATCGAGATCCACGAAATTGTTTTTGCTGCCGAATCGCTTGATGGTACCCTTGAAGCGTATGATCCCATGAAAACGCGTTTCGAAGCAGCCAAAATTATCGCCGAAGCGACCAACTTTACCCGTGATCTTGTCAACACGACTCCTGAAGATATCTATCCGGCCCAACTGGGTGTCATTGCACAGGATCTCTCCGATCGTAATGACCTTACATGTAAGATACTCGATGAGCTGGCGCTGCAGGAAGAGAACATGAACGCCATGCTCGCCGTAGGCCGTGCATCACGCCATCAGCCCCGCCTGATTCAGCTCTCGTACGTTCCTGAAAATCCCGTAGCCACCGTCACACTCGTAGGCAAAGGCTTGACCTACGACAGCGGCGGACTGAGCCTTAAACCTGCCGCCAGCATGGTCACCATGAAAATGGACAAAGCCGGAGCCTGCGCCGTTTTGGGAACCCTTAAAGCAGTCAGCGAGCTGGGACTTCCCATTGCCGTACACGGTTTTATCGGTGCGGCGGAGAACATGGTCGATGCCAACAGCTACAAACCCGATGACGTGCTGCGCTCCAAAAGCGGCAAAACCATCGAAGTGCGCAACACCGATGCCGAAGGACGGCTGGTGCTAGCCGACGTGCTCACCTATGCCCAGCAAAATGTCAAAGCGGACTATCTCTTTGACTATGCAACGCTCACCGGTGCCTGTATTGTCGCTCTGGGACCTTACACAACCGGGGTCATGGGACACAATGACGCACTCAAATCGGCATTTATGCAGCAGGCGGATGCGAGCGGCGAACTGACTGCGGCACTGC
Organism: Sulfurimonadaceae bacterium; assembly: GCA_050305515.1. Classification (GTDB taxonomy): domain Bacteria; phylum Campylobacterota; class Campylobacteria; order Campylobacterales; family Sulfurimonadaceae; genus JAFGUB01. The sequence continues at coordinate 7,459 of JBNLFL010000022.1, read as the reverse complement.
CGTTCAACCCGCATTTGAAAAAACTCATCAAAAGCGAAATCGCCGATGTCTGCAACATCAGCTCAAAACCTTACGGCGGTGCCATCACCGCAGGACTTTTCCTTGATCACTTTATCGAAGAAGAGATGAAGCAGAAGTGGATTCACTTCGACATCGCAGGTCCCGCCTATACCGAAAGTGCCTGGGACTGCAACGTTTATGGCGGGACTGGTGCCGGTGTCCGTATGAATGTTAAATTCCTGCAATCGCTTATCAAAGCGTAACTGATACGCAGACCTTTGCGTCTGCCCTGCTTTTCTTTACATGTAATCTTATTCTGACGCTCTTTTGACGATAAAATATTTTACTTTTACTTATCTTACATATAATCTGTACTTAATGCAAGCATAATATAATCTGTGCTAAATTGCGTTTCGACAAAAATCTCCCGTAATAAAGACAACGTGCATGCGCAAAACCAATCGCATTCTGAACCATCTTTTACAACAAAGCTGGCATGCAGCACTGCTGATCCTCTCGTTTTCCGCCTGTTACGGACTCTTTCTTCAACTTTTTAATTTTTAGCAAGGATACGCATGCAACACGAAACACTCCTCGAGAAATATCCGGTCATAACCCTGAAAATAGGCTTTGATGAAACTACGTTTACCCAGGCCGAAGCGATTGTACTTTTTTTGAAACAAAAGATCGAAGAGGACCCTATCGCCACGTACATCGCCATATTTGATCATTACAACCATACGCGTAATGTCAACGGCGGCGAGATCGCGCCGGAGATCAAGGACGCTCTCAACCTGATCTTCTGTTTCGGTCAAAAACTCCCCAGTCCGAAAATGCTTGCCGTGCGTCCGCGCAGTATCGGTGTTGCCAAAACTGATGAAGGCTTTGTGATAAGCTTTATGGAAGCACCCATGTCCCCTATGACTGAAAAAATGAAACAGTGGGTTGCCGCCGTCAAAAACAGCTAACTCCCGTAGCTAAAGGGCTTGTGCAGTATAATACGCGCTATTATTCAAGCCCCTGACGGCAACATACAATCATAACGGAGAATCTATGGGACTCAGTATCGGTCTGGTCGGCCTTCCCAACGTCGGCAAATCCACTACCTTCAATGCACTTACCAAAGCACAGAACGCCGAGGCGGCAAACTACCCTTTTTGTACAATCGAACCCAATAAAGCAGTGGTTCCCGTCCCGGACATCCGGCTTGACGCCCTGGCTAAAATTGTCAATCCGGAACGCATCCAATACTCAACACTCGATTTTGTCGATATCGCGGGACTTGTCAAAGGTGCAAGCAAAGGCGAAGGGCTTGGAAACAAGTTCCTCTCAAACATTCGCGAAACCGAAGTCATCCTTCAGATCGTACGCTGTTTTGAAGATGGCAACATCGTGCATACCGAAGGGAGTATTGATCCGCTGCGCGACGTCGAAATCATTGAAGGCGAACTGATTCTTGCCGATATCGAAACCCTCCAGAACCGTATTGAGCGCTTGAAAAAACAGGCCAAGGCCGACAAAAAAGCGGCTGCCATGGTAGACTTCGCCAACGAGCTTGCCGAGCACCTCGCTGATGGCAATCTGGCACGCTCGTTTCCGCAGATTGATGACGAGATGTTCAAAGAGCTCAACCGTGATCTGCGCCTGCTGACCTCCAAAGAGATCATGTACGGTGCCAATGTCGATGAAGACGGCCTGCTCGAAGATAACGAACATGTACAAAAGCTTGTTGCCCATGCAGAAGCACAAAACTGCGAAGTGATCAAACTCTGCGCCAAGATCGAGGAAGAGCTGGTCGGTCTGGATGATGACGAGCGTGACGAGTTCCTGCGTGATCTGGGCGTCGAAGAGTCCGGACTTGAGCAGATCATTCATAAAGGTTTCGACAAACTTGGCCTCATGAGTTATTTTACGGCGGGAGTCAAAGAGGTGCGTGCCTGGACGATCCGTAAAAACACCACGGCACCCAAAGCGGCAGCCGTCATCCACAACGACTTCGAAAAAGGTTTTATCCGCGCCGAAGTCATCGCTTATGATGACTATATTGCCTGCGGCGGTGAATCTGCCGCAAAAGAAGCCGGAAAAATGCGTCTTGAGGGTAAAGAATACATAGTGCATGATGGCGATATCATGCATTTCCGTTTTAACGTTTAACATTTTTAATTTTGATCTAAATTGTTGTACACTCTCAGAAACGGGAATATCCTCAAGGAGCGTGTATGACAATCAAATTCGCCGGACCGAAGCCGCTAATTTCTCATACGGGAATCGACTTCGATACCAACAAAGAGGACAAATACCTCTATCTTAACATCGCGCTCCAGCTGATCAAAGCGCTCGATCACGACTACATCCCCGAAAAAAACTATGTTTACCATCCCGATACGACACGTTTGAGTCATGATGAAGTCAGTCATGCACTCTCAATGTACTGTGATAATCTTGAGACACTAATCCATGAAGCGGAACAGGATGCCAAAGCCTATATTGATGAGCATCTGCAGCATGCTAGAGAAAATCGGCTTCTCAATGAAGAGGAGCGAAGCGTTCTAATCAAAAACTATGAGATCATGCGCTCTTATATCATTCAGCGTTATGTTAACAAAGCAGTCTATTACTGCGCCATTTCAGTTCTCGCCAATATCATGAGACGCGGTCATATCGACTATGTCATTGCTCCGATGTTTGAGCGTTTCACCCATGTCTTTCATTCTGTACAGGGCGTTTTGCAAAAAGGCAAAGCCCCCATTGACAGCACCATCGAAATTTATGAAGAGAGCGGAAAACTGCTTGTCAAGCTGGATCTACTGATCCGCTAGTTTTCCGATCGTCTGCGCGAATTTTACTTTTTCGCCGACATTGGCGTGGTATTCCACCAGAGAGGGTTCGGAGAGCATGACAATGGTTGATCCCATCTCGAAACAGCCAAAATCATCCCCTTTTTTCAGCATCAGATTTTCATAGTTGTACTCCTGCGTCTGATTCACTGCCGCATTGGTCTGAATGGCGGGTTCAAAAGCGATCTGCATCTTTCCGACATTGAGCGCACCGACCATAACCATAAAGAGACGCTTCTGCCCGATCAGGCACTCCAGAACCACCCGCTCGTTCTCGACAAAAAGCGATGCGATGTTATTAAGGGCCGGCATATTGACGGGATAGAGTTTTCCCGGAATATAGACCGCTTTAAGCACCTGCATGTCGCAGGGAATGTGATAGCGGTGATAATCGCGCGGCGAAAGATAGAAGTTGATGTAATCGCCGTTATGCACCGACGTTTTGCTTGCCTCGCTGATAAAGGTACCAAGCAGGCGGTCAACATTGTAGGTCATGCCCTTGACCTGCATGGCCAGATTACCGTCAATGCGACCGCACTCGGATACCAGCGCATCACAGGGCGAAATCATCACGTTCATCTCCTGCGAAAAAGGGCGCGGCTGTTCCAGATGACGGGTAAAAAGCGCGTTAAGGGTTCGGTAGCTCTCGGGCGCGCGAAACTCGCTCATATCCAGTTTCATCAGTTTCACATAGCTGCGGTTGATAAAATCCTGAAACCCGGGGCTGTGTGCTTTGGAAGCGAAGCGCCCGAAAGCGCGTGAGAGTACGTTGGTCAGGTGTTTATTCATTATCATCCTCATTAATTTTACGTTTGGCGATCTCCTCGATCAGTACCGTGGCATACGAACCTTTTGGAAGTGTAAAGTGCATTTCGTACCACGCTTCCTGAGGTTTGTATTCAAAATCTATCGCTTCGGGAAAGATCCACGCGTAGCGTCGTGATCCATCCTCATCCATGGGTACGGCAAACTCTTTTTCAATCAGATGCGCCTGTCCCTGCGCCAGCTTGCAGCGCTTGCCGCTGAGAAGGCCCGTAGGTGCGACATCTTTACATGTAAAGCGTTCCAGTTCCTGGGCACTCCCGTCATATTCGAAAACCTTGCCGTAGGGATAGTGCATCATGATATCCCCTTCGAGTACCTTGAAAGGGTGCGGCTGAGCCTTCATCTCCTCCAGCAGCGGTTGCGGCAGATTCAACAGTGCGACCAGCTCCGAAGGTGCGAAACTCTTCACCATCTTGCTGATTTCAATCCGGCGGCTCAGCCAGAGATTGAAGAGATGGCTCTGATAGGCGTTGACATACATGCGGCGCATTTTGATGTTACGCTCACGGCGTTTTTTAAGCACGATCTCCTCGCCTTTGCGCGCATTGTCCTTCTCCAGACCGAAACGCTGAAAGCCAAAATAATTCGGCATTCCCTGCGCGGCAATGGTTTTAAGCGCCTGATCGATCATCGCGGCTGCGGTAGGCGTCACTTTTTTAAGACGGATGAAAAAACGGTTACCCTTGAGATGCCCCATGCGGATCTTGTTGTTGTGATAGAAACGGTCAAGGATTTTGATCTTTTCATGCTCGAAATTTTCGAGTTTTGACTCAAGGGTGCGCGGTACCGAAATATACTGCTTGGTCAGGGCGTTTTTATCTTTAAGTCCCGCATAGCCGATATCACGCTGCTTAATGCCCAGATGATCGGCAATAATACCCACCATATCCCAGGTGGCAAGATCTTTTTTTCTTACATGTAAGACAAGATGCTCCCCTTCTCCGCTCCACGGATAGAGCGGGATTTCATCGACAACAAAGTCCCGGTTGGACTGACGGAAATAGAAAGGTATGGGGGCATGATCGAGTGCGTAGAGACGGTCCATCTATCCTCTTTTATTAAAAATGGTGGCGACGGCAGCGGTTGGTGAAACTTCCGCGTGTCGCAGTGCCTATAAAATGCAGCGGCGTACGGCTTTTGGCAGCCAGCCGCATTACCGCAAGACGTTTTCCGGGAGCAACCGCGACGAGCATTTCGTACTCTTCGCCGCTGCACCCGACCTGACGGCCACTACGCTTGAAAAAGCGGAATCCGCATCGATTCAGACGGGAAAGCTTTTCAAGATCACTGAAAAGTCCGTCGGAGATGTCCATTCCCGCACGCAACTTCGAAGCGGCGGCGGTAACAAACGCTCCCCTGAGCGACAGATCATGGAAGCGGCTTTTTCCGTGAAGCCTTCCCCCGGCAAGCAGGTAGCGCAGATGGCGCTGTGCTTTGCCGAGGCTGCCGGTATGAGCAATAAGATCGCCCCGCCTGACTCCCCGCCGCAGCAGCGGCTTTTCGGTTGAGGAGATGATCGTCACCGAGATATCAAGCTTGCAGTTGGCAATCGTATCGCCGCCGATAATCTCGACGCCGTACGCCGCAGCACTCTCCTGAAATCCGCGGGAGAGTTCATGCATGTCGCTGCGGCTCATCGAACGCGGCATCGCCACGGCCAGAAGCGCGTATTGCGGTCTGGCATTCATGGCGATGGCATCGGAGAGATTAACCAGCATCGCCTTTTTTGCGACCTGATACGCGCTCATCCAGCCGCGTTTGAAATGCACGTTTTCAAAAAATGCGTCTTTCGAGTAAACCCATGAGTCCACAATGGCACCGTCATCACCGATGCGGCGGCTTCCCTCTCGCATGCTTTTGATAAAGAAATCTTCGCGGTTCATATTTTTTAGTGCCATTATACCCAAGTGAGCTTTGCGACGAGCCAATCTAGGCCCGCTTAAGTACATTTGAACTAAAATTGTCCGCTATAATTGACGATATGAAAAAAAATGCCGGAGTTGCGTATGAAACGTTCTATTGAGAAGATATTTCAGTTAATTTTTGCCTCGGCTGCAATGCTGGTTGTACTGCTGGGAATTGTCGTGCTGGTCATGATCAGCGAACGTACCTCGCAAAAGCAGCTGGTACTGCTACAGAAAGTTCAGAATCAGAGCAACATGATCTTCGAGCTCGACCCCAAGCTCGCATCGCTTTCACTCATCAGTTTTGCCACACTGCGCTCCCAAACCAGTGTCTCGCTCGAAAAGCTGCATGAGAACTTCGAAGGGTTCAACCCCTTGCGCATCATCTTTAAAGAGCCCAAAGACATTCAGGGACTCCAGCAACTCGAAAAAATGCTCAATACCTTCACAACAGCGACCAAAAGCTACCTTGAGTCGGATGAAGCACTCAGAACCCAGACATACAACACCATGAAAGATGCCTACAACCGTCTTACCCTGCACCTAAGCGCCATGAACGAGCGTGTTGTGAGCAATGAGCAGAAACTCTTCGACCTGCGCCAGCTCGTCATTTTTGCCATCTTTACCTTCAGCATCATTCTGCTCTTCTACATCCGTCAGAGACAGACATTCATTCTTAATGACATCCGCTCGCTCTATGGCGTCGCCCAGGGCAGTTATCAGGTCAAAACCGTTGAAGTCGAAGCCATTGCCGCACGTCTGAAAAAAGCAACCTCCGTTCAGCATAACCCCGCCTATACCGATCCGCTCACACAGATCAAAAATTACAAAGGTCTGATCCACGCTTTTAACAACTCCAAGAGTATCGGAATGAACAACGCCCTGTGTATCTGCGTCTTCGAGATTGACAGTTTCGAACAGCTCAAAGAGCAATACCCGAAAAACTTTATTGAAGTCGTTTTGAAAAAAGTCGCTTTCATGCTTTCACTCTATGAGCAGCACAACGATATTGCCGCCATTATTGAAGATTCCCGATTTGTGCTTGTCCTCTCACGCAATTCAAAAGAAGAGGGTCTCGAAGAGTGTGAAAAAGTGCGTCAGAGTATTGACGAAACCATTTTCAAGATTCCGCAGGGCGAGAAAGTCAACATCACCCTTTCAGGCGGATTCATTGTCAAACCGCACAATAAATCCATCGAAGCTTCTGTTATTTATGCTATCGAAGTCCTTAAAAAAGCACAGCAAAAAGGTAAGAACCGTATCGCCCAACTGCGTGACTATGCGGAAAAATTGTAACACCAAAGCCCCTAAAATGGGTCTTTTGGTAACATTTTTCCAGAACATTCTCCTATAACGACTTTTTATAGCTTCCCAAGACTTATCTCGTTATAATCTGCCTCTTATAAACTACGAAGGAATGTGAATGAGTATCCCTATCCATACTTACGATGCCGTAATCGTCGGTGCTGGACTTGCTGGTTCCACGGCAGCGCGCGAGCTTGAAAAGGCCGGAAAAAAAGTCGCTGTCATCACCAAACTGCATCCGCTGCGAAGCCACTCCGGTGCTGCACAGGGCGGTATCAATGCCGCACTAAGTGACAAAGACAGCGTCGAGCTCCATGAGTTCGACACCGTCAAAGGTTCCGACTATCTTGCAGATCAGGATGTCGTCGCACTGATGTGTAAAGAGGCCCCGAAAACCATTCGCTGGGCAGAGCGTATGGGGGCGGCTTTCAGCCGTAATGAAGATGGTACGATTGCACAGCGCCCTTTTGGCGGTCAGTCCTCACCCCGTGCCTGTTTTGCAAAAGACCGTACCGGGCTTACCCTGCTGCAAACCGTTTACGAGCAGGCGCTGCGCGAAGGTGTCGAGTTCTGGGATGAGTGGTATGC